>JAZQRU010000052.1:0-9961 GCA_045629745.1 Eubacteriales bacterium | reverse complement strand
CGCATAAAGCTCGCTGTTTTTTTATTACTAAAGTCGTTTATCTGCCCCCCAGTAAAACTGGGGGTTGTTTTGTTGACACAAACCAAAGCCCCAGCGCTCGTTAAAGCGCTGGGGTTGTCTTTTCACGCGCGGTAGCGCATTTCATTCACGGAAGTGAATTTCAAGCACGAAGTGCATTTCAAGAATCCGCAGGATTCATTTCATTGCTTTGCACATCAGGGCAAAGCCTCTACCCAGGTATTCGCCAAGGCGAAGATTCCCTCTCCCTGCGCCTGACAAGCAAGCTTGTCGATCTTCGGTCGGGGAATGCGAACTGGATTTCTCGCTTTGCTCGAAAGCCCGGTTCTCATCGGATAGCAGCTCCGGACAACCCCATTTGAATTGAACTGAGGCGCTTCGAAAAAGCTTTATATAAAACCAAAGCCCCAGCGCTCGTTAAAGCACTGGGGTTGTTTGGAGCTGCTACCCAGATTCGAACTGGGGACCTCATCCTTACCAAGGATGTGCTCTACCAACTGAGCCATAGCAGCAAATCCTCGTGATATTTCCCAAGGACCAGACCATTATAACAAAATTATAGCTTTTTGTCAATAGCTTTTTTAAATTTTTTCGTATTTTATTTGCAACGAGGCCTACGAACTGTCCTATTAAATTGATTATCTGCTATGGAGCAAGGTGTCTTTCCATTCTTCATTTATTAAGTCTAAACAGTTGGGCATTATAACATAAAAATAATTAAAATTTAAGAGAAAACGGTATTATTAAGTTTGAAAATATATAAAAACGCAAAAAACTGAATTGTATTTGTTTATGAGTTCCAATTGAGTTTTAGGTAGTACGGAGCGCTTTCAAAGCCCGAAAATTCCGTACAGGTGTTGTATATATATCTCACGGTTTTTCCGCTATCGTCAAAGGCAAAAATTACGTAAGTATAAAAATCCTGCCAACGAGCTTCAAACGGCACAGTCAAGCTCCAAGGAAGAAAATGTACGCTAAAGCTTCCGTATTTGAAGATGCTGCCCGACTTTCCCGTTTCCTTTTCGGACTTGTCGAAAAGGGCCTTAAGCCTTTCAACCTCGGCAAAATATTCCGCATCACTCTCAAATTCTCTTTCAAGGAATATATCGAAAGCATAAATGACGTCACCGCCTTTAAATCGGTAGTGATAGCTTATACTTTTCGCATCTTCCGATATAATCTCTTCCCTTGCGGGAAAAAGCTCTCTGTATTGCGGCTTAATTATATTTACCACTTCCGAATCCAGCTTTAGATAGTTTTCCGTTTTATAGGCTTCCGAGCAAGAAATTATGCCGAGAGAGGCAAGTATATTGAATGGGATGGCAAGAATACACAGAATGACAAGCACACCTCTTGTGATTTTTGCGGCACTCTTTTTGAATTTCGGTAATACAAAAACCGACGTATAAAGGAGAAAACAAATCAAAAGAACAGCGCACGCCGCTTTGTTAAAAGTTGGGTATCTGTAGCCTGTGCCTAAGAGGCTTATGAAGCACAAAACTATACTGAGAGCCATAGGAAGAACCGCCACAGCAAAAACCAAAACGTGCCCGGCGCCCGCAAGACTAAGGCGAAGAAGCTCCTTTGCTCCGAATTTCTCCTCTTTTAATGGCGCTTGCTCGTGCGTGCGGAGCGCTTCTGCAATTTCCGCAAGCGTGTGCGATTTCCCGTCGCAAAGAGAGTCTATTTTCGCTAAAAGCTCTGCGCCCCGTTTCACCTCTCTTGCCGTTCTTGCCTTCACGGCCTCAAGCGTTTTTTCGGAGCTTTCGGGTGAGTTTAGCAAATCTCGTATCTCCGAAACCGTAAATCCGTAAGTCCTGAGGCTTGCTATATCAAGGAGCAATTCCGTTTCATTTTCGGAAAATGAAAAGCTTTTTCTACCGAAATAATTTTCCGTATAATCGGGTGAAATCAAGCCCTCTTCAATGTAATAGCGAATAGTTCTGTCGGTGAGTCCCGTGACTTTTACAACCTCTTTAATTTTCATAAAGCTTTGCCTCCGCGTGTGTTGAATTCGTTTTCGTTAGCTTGATTATATGCTTTTACGCAGGGTAAAAGTCAAGGGATTTTTGAAAATTTATTCAAAAGCAAGAAAAACGCGCAAAAACGATATGCCAATAAAATATTTTACGTAATTTAATTATAAGATAAAAAGCTCAAATTGTCAAATAATAAATTCATATTGAAATTATAGCGGAGGCGTGGTACAATGAAAAAAATGCCTTTTTTAAAAAAGCTGTAACCTTTTTTGTTTTCGCGTGTCTTATAGTCGAAGGAGGGAGAAATAATGAAGCACGACGTTATTGAAGAGCTGTTCTCAAAATACTATAATGATGCTTTGCTTTATACCCTGTCCCTCACGAAAAATCACTTAATTGCGGAGGCAATAGTTTCCGATGCGTTTTATACGGCGCTGAAAACGGGAGACGATGGGATTTATAACTTTAAAGCCTGGCTTTTAAAGGTGTGCCGAAACCTTTATCTTAACAGCCTGAGGAAAACGAAGCGCATTTCCGAGCTTAGCGAAAATATAAGCGACGAAAACGAGAGTGTGCTTGAAGCCATCATTCGCAAGGAAGAATACAGAGCGCTTTATCACGCAATTTCTCTTTTAAATCTGATTTATAAGGAAGTAATTACTTTGTTTTATTTTGAGGACCTCTCCATCAAAGATATTTCCTTTGTGCTCGGGAAAAGGGAAGCCGTCGTAAAGGTTACGCTCTTCAGGGGGCGCGAGGCTCTTAGAAAAATTTTAACCGAAAGCGTGTAACCATTCGCACTCTTGCGTGTCTTAAAGATGAAAGGAAAAGAAAAAACAAAAAAGGAGAACAGATATGGATTTTGAAAAAGCTTATGAAAAATTTTTAAATGGTACTGCGAGCCCCGAAGAAGTTGAGTTCGTGCGCAGCGAAATGAAAAAGGCAAACGACGTTAACAGTATTTTAAACAACGTTAAAAACGAGGGCGTGACCAAAGAAGCAGAGCGCTCAAGCATCAGACGCGCAATGAAAACCTATCTCAAAAAGGATACTATTAAAATCCTCGTAATCGTATGTGCCTCGCTCGTCGCGCTTGCCATGGCCGTGTCCTTGGCTGTCGGAATTCCGATTTTAGGCAACGCACGTGATAACGTTAATTACAGTAAAGAACAAGCTGAGGCAATAGCAGCCGATTATCTTGCGGCAAGATTTCCCGAAAACGTCGGCAAAATCGAAGTCAGAAGAGTTGAGCGCGAGCTTGAGGTCGAGGGCAGAATCAAAAACGCGCGCTACATTTACGTTATCGACGTTTATAACGGAGCGAATAACGTCTTTGAAATTGAGGTTGACAGTAAAACGGGCGCTATTATTGACGTAGACGGCGACTGAGGCTCGGTTTTCGGGATGCGCTTCTTAATATGAAAAAGAGCGAGCTTACGATAAGCTCGCTCTAAAATTATTTAGTTTGAATTTCTGCGGTTTTAAAGCTTAAATCGCTCTTATAGATTCTACGGGCTTTCTCTTTGCCGCGTTCCAAACGGGTAAGAACGTTGCAATGAAGGCTGTAAGGAGCGCAATTGCAAGAATTATAAATACCGAAGCAATTCCAAAAACGAATATCGATGCGCCCAGTGTCGAGCCAAACTCCGTGTTGAGAACGTTACAAACGACAGCGCTTCCCACTATCGAAAGCAAGGAGCATATAGCTGCTATAACGAGCGACTCCGAGAAGAATATCTTGAATACGTCAAGGCTTCTTGCACCGACTGCTCTGAGTATACCTATCTCTCTGCGCTTTTGCGATATGGATACCGTGATAAAGTTTGAGAATAAAAGCACGGCAAAGAGCGCGAGAACAAGACCTACGTATAAGAATATCGTTGAAAGCTCCACGACGAAGCCGTCTATCATTTGAAGCGTGCTTATGTAGTTGCCCGTAAGGCCTATTCTTGTGTCGTCGACGGAGAATTCCTCTGTTTTGTAGACAGTCCAAAGATAGTTCGTTTGAGCATCGCTACGGTTGAAGGGAACGTAAAGCTTCGTATACTTCGCATCATCGCTCTCAACGTACTTCGTGGTTGTTTCGCTATAGCTTAAATTAAGCTTTTGAATATCCCACAAGTCGGTTGCGACCTTGTCACTGAAATATACGGTGTCTTGAACGTAAAAATCACGGCTTTCCGCAGGGATTACGATAGCAACGACGTTGTAAGTGCTTTCCTCGGTAAGCGGAGTCTGACTGTTAAACGAGGAGAGGTTGAATTTAATCTTAAGATTAGCCGCAAGCTCTGGGTACGTCTTTATGATTTCACTAAGAAGCGCTCCGCGCTCCTCGGGGGAATAAAGCTTTTCGGTTGACTCTCCCTCCGCGCTATGAATCCATTCTACACCGGAGCGTATGATTTCAAGCTTTCTAATCAAGCTGTCAAGCTCCATTATCCTAGCCTGATATCCTCCAAGCGCTGAGCTTAATTTTTCGTAAGATACACCGTATTTATTGCTTTCCTGCGCAGCGCTGTTCCTTGCGGTCGTAAGATCTTCAATTTGATTCAGGTATTCGCCTTTTCTTGCTTCGCATTCGCTCTTTCTGTCAAGCAGATTGACGTATTCCGCGCTATCCCGTGAATAAGCTTGCATTTCTTGTCTGATTACTTCAATTTCGCGGTTCGTTTCGTTCAAGTAAATGCGAACGTTGCTTATCTCAACGTCAATGTTTTCTACCTCAAACCTTATGTTGTCAAGATTGCGTATGACGCCATTGAGTTCCTCTCGCATCTTGCTGACCTTGTTTGATATAGAATCTGACACAACGTTGAAGGGAGCGATAGCTTCGTTATCCTGAAGCGCTGTAAATTCGCCTATAAGGCTTACGTATTCGGAGCTTTTAATCTTTGAAAATCCGTCGTAAAATACCAATGTGCCCGGTATAATTAAGTCGAAACCGTTGTTTTTATCAAACGACGAAGAGCCGTTGCCCGTGTCGCCATCTTTTCCGTCGTCTACGTAAACATTTGCGCGGCGGTTTGAGTCTGTTCCCATATGACCGTAATTAAACTGATTTTCAAAAAACTTAAGTCCGTCTTCCGAGAGGGCAAGCAAAAGGTGCGTTCCGTCGTTTAAAAGGCTTTCAAATTCTGACTGAAGAGCGTAATCCTGATTAGTATTATCCTTAAGGGCTTCATATTTCGGATCTACCTCGCCACTGTCAAAAATGCCCGTTACCTTGAATTTGTTTCCGCCCACGAAAATGGTTTTTCCGATTAAGTCGTTTGCCGACGTAAGATTTATGAGCGCGCCCTTTTCGTCAACGGTCTTGCATTCGACAAGCATATTTGCAAAGTACGAGGAAATAGAGATTTCGTCACTTTTTTCGGGATAGCTTCCCGTGAGTCTGCCTCTTAAAAAGGCATCCTCGGTCATATAAGCGGCGCTTGTGAAATGATTTGTCCAATAAGGTGACGACTGGCGCGTGCTTACCTCTGCGTATATGGATATTGCGCCAAACGCACCCGCACCAAAGGTATTGCTTATATCGTTTATTTCCTTAGAGCTGAATTTTGCCGTATCAACACCGGTATACGTATGAATGAGCGCGCCGTTTTCGTAATAAGAATTTTCGGTACGGTACACTTTATCAAAAACGACAAAATCGTGGCTTGAATCCTTGAGTGTTTGCTTGAACATAGCTTCGCTGTTGTATAGCATCAAGGTTGAAAGCGTGCCGAAAAGCACGAATGATACGACGCAAAGCAAAACCGTAAAGAAGAGGCGCACGGGCTTTGTCTTAAGTCCGGATATACCTATTTTTGCCGCGTGACGCGCGGGCAATTTTGAACGTATAAATTTACTGTCCTCGGGCTTTGTGAGCTTGACGTCTATCTTGCTTTCGTCGGTATTCTTAAATACTTCCTTTTCGCCATTGTCTGTTATGCGGTTTATTTTTTTGAAGTTTTGGACGTCCTCTTCGCTTCCCGCAATAATAATATCGCCTGAATTGTTTTTGATAATTTTCTTTATGCGTTCAAAATCACTCTCGCTAAGCTCGCTTCCTTGCTTAATGCAAAGAATATCTCCTATCGCCGTCAGGTTTTCGGAGATGGCCTCTTGCTTTTCCTGCGTTTTCGTTACGTCGGAGAGTATTTTTCCGTCTTTAAGCTCTATTATACGGTCTGCATAAAGCTCGGCAAATTCTCTGTCGTGCGATACTACGATAACAAGCTTATCTTGGGAAAGCTTTTTTAGTGTGTCAAAAACCTGCTTGCCCGTTGCCGAATCGAGCGCTCCCGTAGGCTCGTCTGCCATTATTATCTCTGGGGATTTAACTAAGGCTCTGGCAATGGCTATTCTTTGCTTCTGACCGCCCGAGAGCGTATTGGGCTTGCGCTTTGCGTATCCGTTAAGATCAACCTCGTCAAGAAGCTGTGCTATCGCCTTTTTGTCCTTCGGCTTGCCTTGAAGCTCAAGCGCGAGAGCTATATTGTCCTCAACGGTAAATTCGTTAAGTATGTTATACTCCTGGAAAATGAATCCTACATAAGTATTTCTGTAGCTGTCAAAATCGCTTTGAGTAAAGTCCTTGCTACTTCTTCCCTTGACGATTATTTCGCCCGACGTCGGAGCGTCAAGACCGCCGCAAACGTTTAAAAGGGTTGACTTACCGCTTCCGCTTTTTCCGAGAAGGAAAACCATCCCCTTTTCCGGAAAACGAAGATTAACTTCGTCAAGCGCATAAGTATCAACGCCGTTTTTCTGCTTAGCCTTGTATATTTTCGATAAATTTTTAACCTCTAACAAAAACGTTTACCTCCTTCGAAAACAATCCGTAGCAAAACTAGGAATTCATAAAATTTCACGTGCTTCACCTGCTAATGCTATTTTAACAAAAAAATATATAGCTGTCAAGAAATTTTTAAAGTCTAAAACCGACGGTTCTTGACAGCGCGTTGGGGTGGTAGAGGCCGCAAGTTCAAGTCTTGTCACTCAGACCAAAAAGGAGATTCGCAAGAATCTCCTTTTTTCTTTGTTTTTCGCCCCAAATCGCCCATTTTCTCGCATTTTACGGCCTAAATCCAGTCTCAAAGGCTCTCACAATCTGACCACATATAACCTCAAAAAAGCGGTTTGACCACATGTTTGACCACTTCGCTGACCACATGCTATATCATAACTTTAAAACTAGAAAACTTTCAACCACTTTTATTCATTACATTTATTAATGTCACAGAAAATACGGCAGTACTCATTTTTTTACAAAAACCAACCGAATCAGAACTTTTCCTACACTATAATGCATTTTTTTGTTCGTATTCGTGACAAGAAATCCTAAATGCCGTATTTTTCTTACAGAAAAGCATTGACATTGAACTTGCTATATGATATACTTATATTACCATAAACGGGAGGAAAAGGAAATGCTAAAACGTTTCGAAGTGAAAAACTATCGTGGTTTCAAAAACAACATCGTTTGGGATCTCAGTTCTACTCGTGACTACTCTTATAAAAACGACCTTGTAAAAAACAAGATTGTAAATGGTGCAACCGTTTACGGAAAGAATGGTTCCGGCAAGTCCAGCCTATGTACTGCGCTAATTGATATTACTACACATCTGTTAGATGTAGAAAAAGACATTATCCCTCCACACCTTTTCTCTTACTTAGGGAATGACTCTGTAGTTTCCGAATTCAAATATGTCTTTCAGTTTGGAAAAGATGAAGTCGAATACTTCTATTCAAAGACTAACAACAGAGAAATGGTATGCGAAACAATCTCTATCAACAAAAAAACAGTCCTTGTACACGATTTTAATGACGAGAGCTCGTGTTTTATCAAGATTAACGGTGCCGAAAATTTAAGAACCAAAGGACTTCAAAAACAGCTGTCTGTTGTTAAATACATATACAACAACACTATATTAAACGAGGATTCTGTTGTAGCTAAAATCATGACATTTGTAAGCGGTATGCTTTACTTTAGAAGCCTACGCGAAGCAAATCAATATATAGGCTATAAGTTGGGGGCTGATAAGCTTGATGATATTATCCTTAGAAATAACAAGCTGGAAGAATTTAACGAATTCTTGCGTTCTATGGAATTGAATTATACACTCGTACCTTTAAAACTTCCCACTGGTATAATTGCAATCGGTGCAAAATTCGAAAATGGCAAGGTCGTTGTTTTAAATGAAATCGCATCATCTGGCACAAAAACTCTTATGCTATTCTATTGCTGGCTTCTTGAATTTAGCAATCTTACTTTCTTGATTATCGATGAGTTTGATGCTTACTATCATTATACTGTATCCGAAAAAATACTGAAAATGATTCACGAGTATTCCAATATGCAGTCAATAGTCACAACGCACAACGTTACACTGCTAAACACAGACCAAACACGTCCGGACTGTGCATTTGTTATAGATGACAAAGGCGTTATCAACATATGCAACAGAACCGATAAAGATTTAAGAGAGGCTCATAATATAGAAAAAATGTATAGAGCTAACGTGTTTAATTGATTTAGTAAATAAAAGGAAACAAAAAAGGACACCTATTGCCACGGTGTCCCTCGAGTTGACAAAAGCACTTATATCAGTACTCTAGTCGGATAGCACTTACTATTGTACCAGATAATTTGGCAAATTGCAAGTGTTTTTTGAAAAATACAAACACGGTTACCGTTCTTTGTCAACAGAAAGTAAAAACGAGTTGTTTCTCCTTTTATAAATAAACATTAAAAGGAGGGCTGATTATGGCCTCTACAATTAAAACCGGTGGTACTGTTCCTGTATCTGGACAGTATCGCCCTATCGGAAGCAAAACGGAATATACCTTTGTTCAAGGAAAGCGTGTTCCACCCACCAACAACGGTGCTACCAAGTTCACATTGGTAGACAAAACGAAGCACAAAGGAGGCAAATAACATGTCTTCTAAAATCATTTCTTACGATCTCTGCGCTCCTGGCCGCAACTACGATGAACTATATAAATCTATCAAAGCTTACGGCACATGGGCACACATCACAGATTCGACTTGGTTCGTTAAAACCGAATCCAGTTGTGTTGAGGTGCGAGACAAGCTCCTATCTCACTTAGACAAAAACGATCGCATTTTTGTTGGTGAGCTCACAGGAGTGGCCGCATGGAACAATGTTATTTGTGAAAACTCTTACTTAAAAGAGAACCTGTAACATCTTGGGGACTAGCCTAATAAGCTAGTCCCTATTCTTTGTTTAATGTAGTATAAATTTTTACCATCATGCGATGCCGTATTCGGCTTTCATTCGAGTTATAAGCTCTGCAAGCTTTGCTTCGCACTCGGCCTCCGTATCACCGTACACGTTCTCCGAGATTCGTTTTCCGCCTATGGTTGGAGTGTATCTACCCTGCCAGCAGTTCTTGCTTAACTGCTTGACGTAACCTGTGCCTGGCTTTCTCTTTTTACCCTTGTATGGTTCGAAGACTTCAATTGGCGGTTTTTCGGGTTTTCCATCGTTATCGTCATCGTAGCTTCTTGCGGTTTCGGGTGCTCCTACCGCAGAGCTGAGTGCCCTGTCTATAGTCTTCGCAGCAGTACGCATGCCCTCGTCAGTTACATGCGAATATACGTTCAGCGTTGTTTCTACGCTTTCGTGTCCGATAACGCTAGCCAGAGTCTTTATATCCATACCATATCGTAGCGATTGAGTCGCAAAGGTGTGTCTTAGAGCATGGAATGGCACGTGCTTACACCCTGCTCGTTCAAGAATCTTGGCAAGGCTCTTCCGGCATGCGGTTGGATCTCTAGGAACGTCCTCACTTTTGACTGGTGATGGGAATAACCACTTTGACTTTACTCTCTGCTTATATTCCTTTAGCACCTCTATGAGTTCCTTCGGCAGAACGATGGTTCTGTTAGCTGCTTTGGTCTTAGGTTCGGTTATTTTGAGAACCTTCTTATCATACCTCACCTGCTTATTCACTCTCAG
>JAZQRU010000051.1:0-19288 GCA_045629745.1 Eubacteriales bacterium | reverse complement strand
ATAGAATACATATAGGAGGTTTGAAAATGGGTTGGATTTGGATTTCAGTCTTAGTTTTGGCTATAATAATCGAGATGCTTACGGATCAACTCGTTTCCATCTGGTTCGCCCCCGGTGCAATAGTTGCAACCATACTCGATTTTTGCGAGGTAGACGTAATCTGGCAGGTTATTGTTTTCCTTGTAGTATCAATAGTTGGAATCATACTTGCAAAAACGGTGCTTGATAAGTATTTGCCCAAAGCAAAAAACACTAAAACGAACATTGAAGCAATTATCGGTGAAAAGTGTGTTGTAACCGAAAAAATCGACAACTTTGCAGGATGCGGTCTTGTAAAGATTAACGGGCAGATATGGTCTGCGCGCAGCGTTACCGAAAGCGACGTTTTCGAGTCAGGCGAGGTTCTTGTTATCGTGGCAATTGAGGGCGTTAAGCTCATTTGTAAAAAAGCATAAATTTTCGGAGGTAAAAATATGTTATTCACAACTTTACTTGCAGTAAATCCTTTGCCTATTATCCTCGTATCTATATTTCTTGCGATAGTAGTTGCCGTTCTTATCACAAGTATCAGAATCGTTCCTCAGGCAACGGCTCAGGTAATTGAAAGACTTGGTAGCTACAAAACCACTTGGACCACGGGAATTCACTTTAAGATACCTTTTATTGAAAGAGTTGCAAAGAAACTCACCTTGATGGAGCAGGTTTCGGATTTCCCCCCTCAGCCCGTTATCACCAAAGACAACGTAAGAATGCAGATAGACACGGTTGTATTCTATCAAATAACCGACTGTAAGCTTTACACCTATGGTGTAACTAATCCTATTCTTGCTATCGAAAACCTTACTTCTACCACTCTTCGTAATATCATAGGCGAGCTTGACCTTGACCAGACCTTAACCTCGCGCGATATAATTAACACAAAAATGAGAACAATTCTCGACGAAGCAACCGACCCTTGGGGCATTCGTGTTACGAGAGTTGAGCTTAAGAATATAATCCCTCCGAGAGAAATTCAGGAAGCAATGGAAAAGCAGATGAAAGCAGAGCGCGAAAGACGCGAGGCTATTCTCAGAGCAGAGGGCGAAAAGAATTCCACAATTCTTATTGCAGAAGGTAACAAACAGCAGATAATCCTCGCTGCAGAAGCAGAAAAGGCATCCGCAATTCTCAGAGCAGAAGCTGTTAAGGAAGCAAAAATCAGAGAAGCAGAGGGTGAAGCAGAAGCAATTATTAAGATTCAGGAAGCAACTGCAAGCGGCATTAAAATGATTAACGAGGCTGCTCCCACAAGCTCTATGATTTCACTTCGCAGTCTTGAAACACTTGAAAAGGTGGCAGACGGAAAGGCAACTAAAATCATCGTTCCTTCAAATATCCAGAATCTTGCAAGCCTTGCCACCGCGCTTACGGAAACGGTGAAGGATCCCGAATAAGCAATCCAACCGCGAAATTAGAGAAAAATTAATGGAATTTTTGCATAAAGTTTAACATTAAGAGGCTAGCCAAGTTTTTTTATAGCTTGAGCTAGCCTCAACAAAATTCTTTTTAATTCTTGAAAAAACTTCTTAAAAAGCTATTGACAAAGAAAAAATATTCTGTTATAATACTAAGCGTTGCAGCAAGTGCCTTTAGCTCAGCTGGATAGAGCAACTGCCTTCTAAGCAGTAGGTCGGGGGTTCGAGTCCCTCAAGGCACGCCATTTATACGGTGGAATTAGCTCAGTTGGTAGTAGCGCCAGGTTGTGGCCCTGGAGGTCGTGGGTTCGAGCCCCATATTTCACCCCAAAAAGAACGAGGCAAAATTTGCTTCGTTCTTTTTTTATCTATGTAGCAGGCTTGACGTAATCTCAATTAAGTAGTTGTACTGCGTACAACTTGTATGTAATCTCTAAAGGCGAATAGAGCAGGCATTGTGTCCGAGAGAACACAACGCCTGCTTCTTGATTACTATCTTTGATAACAATTTTCACGTTTTAAGAGCTTCTTCTGCCGTTACGTTAATTTTTTCATCAGTTATGGTGATTTTTATATGGTTAATTTCGTTTTCTACCATTAAGCGTGAAATCTTGTTTTCAACCTCTCTGCGTATTACCTTTAAAATTCCGCGGGCGCCTTGTTTTTCAAGCATAGAAAGCTTAGCAATATAAAAGGGAAGAGTCTTTTCATAACAAAGCTCGATACCCAGCTTTTCGATACGAAGCTTAAGCTCTTCAAGCTTTTTTGTGGAAATCTCAGTAAGTGTTTTGAGGTTTGGGGAAGAAAAGCAAACTATTTCGTCAATTCTGTTTAAAAATTCGCTTCTGAAAACACTTTTTAAGCTTTCAAGATAAATTTCTTTTTCATTTTCTCGGGAATTAAAAAAGCCGATGTTGTTTTCCTTGATTTTTTCGGCGCCTAAGTTTGACGTCATAACTATATAAGCGTTTTTAAAGCTCGCGCTTCTTCCTGTTGAATCCTTGACTGCGCCCTCGTCAAAAATTTGCAAAAACAAATCAAGAACCTCGTTATCCGCTTTTTCAATTTCATCAAGAAGAATAAGGGAATAGGGCTTTCTGCGTATTTTTTCTGTAAGATCACCGCCGTTTTCATACCCAACGTAGCCAGGAGGAGAGCCAATAAGCTTAGTTACGGAATTTTTTTCCGAAAACTCCGACATATCATATCTTATTATTGCATCCTTATTCCAATAAAGAACACTAGCCAGTGCTTTTGCAAGCTCGGTTTTACCGACACCGCTTTCACCTACAAAGAGAAACACGGCTTTCGGTCTGTCCTCCGACGTAATCCCGACTTCGCTTCTCATAACGGCTTCGCTAACCGTTAAAACAGCATTCTCTTGCCCGAGAACCTTCTCGCTAAGTCTTGAGTAAAGATCCGAAACAGAGAAATTTCTATCTATTCCGAGAATTGGAATTCCTGTCACCTCGTTTATAATTTCCTTGATTTCTTTCTCTGAAACGACGCAGCTTTCACTTAAGAACCCAACGGCGTTTTGAGTATTCTGCTCCGCATTTTCTTCGCTATTTTGTATTTTATTTCTGTTTATCATACTAGCTTTTGCGCAAGCCTCGTCAAGCACGTCTATAGCTTTATCGGGTAGAAATCTATTTTCTATATAACGTTTCGAGAGCTTTACCGCCGCCCTTATTGCCTCGTCGCTAATCTTAATTCCGTGATGCTTTTCATATTTATATCGAAGTCCAAGAAGCATATTTATACTTTCTTCTTCTGATGGCTCATTCACGTGAAGCTCTTGAAATCGCCTAACAAGAGCTGCGTCTTTTTCAATATATTTGTGATATTCCTGAAAGGTAGTTGCGCCTATTAGCTGAAGCTCTGCTCTTGAAAGCTGTGGCTTAAGAATATTTGCCGCGTCTATCGCGCCCTCTGCGGAGCCTGCGCCGACAATTGTGTGTATTTCGTCGATAAAGAGAATAATATCCTTGTTCTTTACCGCTTCATTAATCATATTTTTAATTCTTTCCTCAAAATCTCCTCGATATTTAGCGCCCGCAACCATAGACGTTAGGTCAACAGAGTATATCTTTTTATTTTTCAAAAGCTCGGGCACGCGCCCCTCTGAAATTCTCAAAGCAAGTCCTTCGACTATTGCAGTTTTTCCAACTCCCGCCTCTCCTATAAGGCAGGGATTGTTTTTCGTTTTTCGGGATAAAATACGGACAAGACGGTCAGTTTCCTTATCACGTCCTATAACAGGATCAAGCTTGCCGCGTTTCGCAAGCTCCGTAAGATTTTTCCCGTATTGAGTTAAGAGTGTAGGCGCGGTCTTGTTTGCTGGATATTCAAAATATTTTTCCGCAATTTTTAAGCTCGCTTGTATTTCATCAACTAGACTTTCAATATCTATACCAAGCTTTCTGAGAATTTTAAGCGCCACGGAGTCCTTTTCTTCGCAAATTGCGAGGAGAATGTGCTCCGTTCCTATCCTCGTTGCGCCATAACGCACTGAAACTTTATAAGAGCCCTCGACAATTCTTCTGCAACGCGGTGTCATATCCTTTGGATTCAAATTTGTTTTAACACCAAAGCCTGTATATTCCTTAACAGCCCTCTTAATCTTTTCATTATCAACGTCGTGCTTTAAAAGTATTGCCGCGGCGCCTGCTCCCCCATCCTCAGCCAATGAGAGAAGAATGTGCTCGCTTCCTATATAGGTATGCCCGAGATTTTCTGCAAGCTTCACCGCGTTGTTAAGCGCTCTTTCTGCTCTTTCGGTAAATTTATTACTCACTTTGTTTCCTGCCTTTTTGGTAGTAGTATACTTTAATCAAATTATACCCTAAACCACAAATTTAAAACAATTCACGTTATATTACTTACTTTGCCTCTTATCATAAGCTCATATCTCATTCTGTCAAAAAGCATAAGATCAACTATCGGTAAAGCTTCCATCATAAATATACTTCTTAAATTTTTCACTGCATTTTCAGTTGAAAGTGAAAAATAAGGCTTTATATCAACTCGCCCGATTTCTTTATAAATAAGTAGAAGCTCATCAAGCATCAAATTTATATAAAGCACCTCTTGCCCCTTATCACCCGATTGGAAAGGAAAGAGCTTATCGTCTATGAAATATTTTTCCGCATTATATAAAAATCTTGCTCGGGAAAACTCCTCAAAAAGCCTTGTGAACGTTTCATAGTCCACCTCTCCGCTTTCAGAAAGTCCTGCATATATCTGAAATGCCCTTATGGCTTCCTTTGTTTCATCGCCGTAAAAGCCGTCAATTGCGACTCTTGGAACTTCGGGGACAGTTCTATCCGATATAAAATGCAAATATTTTTGAATTTCGCGTATTGCCGCGCGCTCGTCACCTAATCGATACATATTTTCTCCTAAGATATAACCGCGCCGGGATACTGTCCCTCGCGGACGTTGTTTCCTCTGTAAAGGTCCTCATAAAGACTTGTAATTCTGTCCCAGGTTTCAACAGAAACGCGCTCAGGATCGCCGCCAAGATTAAAAATGCGCTTAAATTCACGCACTGCCGCTGCCGTTGTCGGACCAAATACACCATCGGGATTGTTTATCGCGATAGAAGGGTATGCATTTTCCGAAATATAATTAAGATAGCGTTGCAGTGCGGCAACGTCCGCGCCAGAAAGACCCGGGCGTAAAACTCTTCCAGGGAACGGCAAAACCTCACCCTCGCGAAACTCAAACGCGACGCTTGAAAGATAGTTATAATACGTGTTTTGCAGAGTTTCCCAAACCATTCTGTCAACAACTCCTGTTTCGGGAAGTCCGTAGGTTCTCTGGAAAGAAATCACGGAATCACGAGTGCCGCTGCCAAAAATCCCGTCTATTGAAGGCGCAATTACACTTGGAACGAAAAGCGAAACGTAGTTAAGATAATACTGTAAGGTTATAACTCCGCCCGAAGCATCTCCTTCGCTTAAATCCCTGGTATACTGAGTTTCAAGCTCGTCAACCTTCAAGCCCTCGGAATTGACGGTGGAAAGATTTTTCACAGCATTATAAACAAGCTGTATACGGTACCAGGTATTTCGTCCTATAATTCCGTCGGGAGTCAAATTAAAAACCTCTTGAAATTTTCTAACGGCATCCGTGGTAGAAGTATCAAAAAATCCATCAACGGGATAAATTTTGGGTATTCCCGGATAATTTAAAGAAATTCTGTTTAGCTTTCTTTGCAAAAGCTCTATTTCAAATCCTGCATCTCCCTCGCCAAGCGGGACTGTCGGCGCGCTTTCGGGTATATTTTCAACAGGTACGTTTTGAACAAGCTCTATATCGTTTCCGTAATATCTTTGTAAAATTTCAAATGCCTCAAGCCCTTGATTTGCAAGCTCAACAGAGCCCCATTGCTCAAGTCCTGAGCATTGAACCTCAACTCCGTCACAAAAGGTTGCAAAAAGCGGTTCAACGAAATTTTTCCGTTTTATATACGAATTGAAGATTTCGTCAACTATCTCTGACACCGAGTCGTATATATTTCTTTGATAAACGTATGTCTGGTCGTAAGCAGGCGAAGATGTTATATCGAAGTTTTTTCCTCGGCTTCTGTAAAATTCAGTATAAACTCTGTTTAAGGCAACCGAAATCTGTGCTAAAACGTTAGCTCTTATCGCTTCGCGCGGCCAAGTCGGAAAAATCTCACTCGAAGCTACATTCTTTATGTAATCCGAGAAATTTTCGCTTACGTTTTCCGCATCACTGTCCGGTGCGCCTAGGTGGACTACGATTTTTTCGGGTATTGTTGGGTAGCTTATCATATTTTCTCCTTATAAATTTTCATTTTCAGTGATTAAGGTATCAAGAGTGTTGCGGGGATATTCAATATTATTTTCGTGTATCGGCGAGGGAATCATATTGACGGGAAGAGAAGTGTTGACACCTGAAAAAATCGGAACGTTCTCAATTATTTTAGTAAAAAAACCGAGATTTCGCACCTCTACTCTGTATATGCCGTAAGGAACTTCCGATGCACCGGGGGATAGTGAGTATGCTTTTAAAGGCGCTGGGAGCTTTATTTTTTCTGTTATTCCGTCAACGTCGGTTACGACGGAGTAATCGATAAACGAATTTTCTTCCTGAGCTCCGCTTATGCGTACCAGGCTTCCCTCGATTGGCAACGATGAATTCGCCGACGTAGTTATTACCGATAAAGTACCGAAATCTTCAAATTTCATATTTTCTCCTTAAAACTGTAATTAATGTTGCTAAAGTGCTTTTTTTATGACATCTTTTGTCGTTTTTGCTCTTGACTTTGTACTTAATTTAATATATAATATACGTGTAAGACACAAAAGCGATATTTTATCGCATCAATAAAAATTTTATACACGGAGAGTTAGGATGAAGGAAACTTTATTTGGAGAATTGAGCGTTATTGGAATGCGCGGTTGTGAGGACTTCACGGCACAGGTTGATGCATACCTTAAGGAGTGGCGCCGTCACGATACCGACGAGACGTTTTTAGTTGATAGCACCTGCCCGAGATTCGGAAGCGGAGAAGCAAAGGGAACTATCCATCAATCCCTTCGCGGTAATGACGTTTACATCATTGCCGACGTATTCAACCACGGGGTTACCTACAATATGTACGGTAAAACCGTTCCTATGAGTCCTGATGATCATTTCCAAGATATCAAGAGAGTTATCGGTGCTATCGGCGGTAAGGCGCGCAGAATAAGCGTTATCATGCCTATGCTTTACGAAGGCCGTCAGCACAAGCGTTCAGGCAGAGAATCACTTGACTGTGCTCTTGCTCTTCAAGAGCTTGTTAATATGGGTGTTACAAACCTTATCACCTTTGATGCTCACGATCCCAGAGTTCAAAATGCTATTCCTCTTAGCGGTTTTGAAAATGTTCGCTCCTCATATCAGATGATAAAAGCGATGCTCAGAACCTACTCCGATATAGATATAAATCCCGACAATCTTATGATTATATCTCCCGACGAGGGCGGTATGGGTAAATGTATGTACTATTCTTCGGTTATGGGAATTGACCTCGGTATGTTCTACAAACGCCGCGACTATTCCATAATCGTTAACGGCAAAAATCCCATAGTTGCGCACGAGTACCTCGGACGTGACGTTAAGGACAAAGACGTTATCATAATTGACGATATGATTTCCTCCGGTGACTCCGTTATCGACGTTGCAAAGCAGCTTAAAGAAAAGGGCGCCAAGAGAATTTTCGTTTTCGCAACCTTCGGTCTTTTCTGCAATGGCTTCGAGCATCTTGACAAGGCGTACGAAGACGGTGTAATAACCAAGATATTCACCACTAACCTCGTTTACAGAATGCCGGAGCTTCTTGAAAGAGCTTGGTATCAGGAAGTAAATATGTGCAAGTACGTTGCTTACATAATCGACACCTTGAACCACGACAGAACGATAAGTACACTTCTCGATCAGTCGAAGAAGATACACAAACTTCTCGATAAATACAATAAGAACAAAAAATAATAGCTTCGATGGGATGCTTTTGATTTTCAGAAGTATCCCATTTGCAAAATTTAAAGGAGCATTCAATGAGAATTACTCTTGAATCGGATTATGCGCTCAGAATTTTAAGCGAGCTTGCGCTTCACGAAAATGTAGTAGATGCAAAGACCATATCGGAAAATACATCTGTTACTCTGAGATTTACCTTAAAAATACTTCATAAGCTTGTCGGTGCGGATTTCGTCAGCTCTTTCAAAGGTGCTTCGGGCGGCTATAAGCTTAAGAAAAACCCTAAGGAAATTTCACTAAAAAGCGTAATAGAGCTTATCGACGGTCCTATAGCTATGGTGAGATGCCTTGACTCAGGAGAGTCCTGCGCGCTTAATCAGGATAAAACCGCGTGTATTTATCACCACATTTTTGACACTATAAGTCTTGACGTCGCAAGGAAGCTTTCTAGTATAACGATATCCGACGTGCTTGAGAGAAAATATACACTCACATAGGCAAGAGTGAATAATCCGAACTCGTTTTAGAGAGGTAAAATTTCCAAATTACTTCAGTAAAAATTCTTATAATATCCGCATATTATCTCGAATTTTCACCTCGTTCTTCGAAAAATTTACTCTCTCGAAAATTCAGAAGAACTCTGTGCCTTAATTTTAAGTTGATTTTTGTGACAGGCTTAGCAACCAAGTGAGGACTTTGCAAGAGAGATAAGTGCCGAAAGCTCTGAAAATTAAGACTTCAGAGCGGGTTCGGATTATTCACTCTTGCCTAAAAATAAGGAGAACAAATGCTTAGAATTTCTGAGATTTCTTTCCCGGGACTTGGAATAGGGAATTTTGAAGTAAACAGCGTTGCTTTTTCGATAGGTGAATTCACTATCGCTTGGTATGCGTTGATTATAACTTTTGGAATGATACTCGCCGTTTCTTATACGATGTTTCGCGCAAACGGTATCGGAATAAAAAGCGACGATATACTGGATTACGCATTGGCGCTTATCCCGACGGGCATTGTCGGCGCAAGGCTTTATTACGTTCTCGCGGAAATTGATAGCTACCATAGCTTCAAAGACGTTATAAATATAAGAAACGGCGGTCTTGCCATTTACGGTGGAATAATTGGAGGCTTTATTGCAGCGCTCCTCGTTTCGAGGTTTAAGAAAATTCCGTTTTTAGCTTTCGCAGACTGTTGCGTGCCCGGTATTATCCTTGCACAGTCCATTGGAAGATGGGGAAACTTTATGAATGGCGAGGCTTACGGCGGGCAAACGGATATTTTCATAAGAATGGGACTTAAAAACGGAAACACCTTCGGAGATTTTGCAACGAGCGAAATGGTGTACGTGCATCCCACGTTCTTGTATGAATCTCTTTGGAATATTATCGGTTTCATTTTAATCAATATATTCTATAAGCACAAGAAATACGACGGGCAAATACTGTTTCTTGTTTTCGGATGGTACGGACTCGGCAGAATGCTTATAGAAGGGTTAAGAACCGACAGTCTTTACACAAATTTGTTTGGGCTCAAATTCAGAACCTCTTTGGTTCTCGCCGGTTTGATTTTTGCGGTTTGCCTCGGCTTCCTTATTTATTTTGCAATTAAAAAACCGACTAAGCAATTATATATTAGAAACACGACGGAGAAATAAGATGGCTACTATAATTGACGGAAAGCTAGTTTCAAGCGAAGTAAGAAAAAATTTGGCAAGCGAGGTTCAGAAATTTAAAGCGGAAAGCGGCGTAACACCCGGACTGGCGGTAATTCTCGTTGGTAAGGATCCTGCCTCAGCGGTATACGTAAGAAATAAGCATCTCGGATGTGAGGAAGCGGGAATGAACTCGTATCAGATTTATCTTCCGGAAGAAACCTCAGAAGACGAGCTTCTTTCAAAAATCGACGAGCTTAACTCGAACAAAAACGTTCACGGAATTCTCGTTCAGCTTCCTCTTCCGAAGCACATATCCGAGGACAAGGTTATTGCTAAAATTTCAGAAGAAAAAGACGTTGATGCATTCAATACGTCTAACGTAGGAAAGATAGTTACGGGAAAATACAGTTTCTTGCCTTGCACACCGGCAGGCATTATGGAGCTTCTGAAATTCTATAACGTTGATATTTCAGGTAAGGAATGCGTTGTTATAGGCAGAAGCAATATCGTAGGAAAGCCAATGGCGCTTTTGCTTCTTTCAGAGAACGGCACCGTCACGGTTTGCCACTCGAAAACAAAGGAACTTGCCGAAGTCACAAGGCGCGCTGATATTCTCGTCGTTGCTATCGGAAGAGCAAATTTCGTCGGCGCAAATATGGTTAAAGAGGGTGCGGTGGTTATTGACGTAGGTATAAACAGACTTGAAAACGGCAAGCTTGCAGGAGACGTTGATTTCGCCGCAGTTGAGCCTAAGGCTTCTATGATTACACCCGTTCCGGGCGGAGTCGGACCTATGACGATAAGTATGCTTCTTAAAAACACTCTTACGGCAGCTAAAAATCAAACTGCTAAGTCTTAATTTATTTTATATTTTTTTGTAAAAGTATTGACAAATTTATTTTTTTCGATTATAATATATGAAGTTCGTATATGTAAGTTTTTATACAAGTCCGAACAAGTATAATAATACTCAATTGAGATTAGTCTCTTTGCAAAGCGAAGGGAGGGGAAATAGAAATGGCAGAAATTAGAGTAAAAGAAAACGAAACTCTTGACAGCGCGCTTCGTCGTTTTAAAAGACAGTGCGTTAAGTCCGGTGTTCTTACCGAGCTCCGCAAGAGAGAGTGCTACGAAAAGCCCAGCGTAAAGCGCAAGAAAAAGGCTGAAGCAGCAAGAAAGCGTAAATTTAAGTAATTTATGAAAATAAAGGACGAACCGAGTAGTATTTGGTTCGTCTTTTATTTTTTGTTCTAAAATTCCATTTTATTTTTTATGTTTATTGAAAAGATATAAAAAAGAATGGAGGGCTTATGAAAATCAACAAAATTTATTCGGTGCTTCTTTTGCTAACGTTCTTGTTTTCTCACTTTTCAGTCGGTTCTTTTGCAAAAAGCGCAGGATATTCTTGGTTTATAAGGCGAAACGGAAAAGAACAGCCAATATTAACCGAAGAACAAAAGATCATATGTAATTATAATGCTTTTTATCTTGACGCAACAAAAGCTGACGAAACTTACGAAAAGGTTATTTATCTCACCTACGACGCGGGATACGAAAACGGAAATATCGCAAAAACCTTGGATATTCTTAAGCGCGAAAACGTACCTGCCGCTTTTTTTATACTCGATAATATATTACTGAAAAATTCTGATTTGGTTACAAGAATGATTTGCGAGGGGCATACCGTATGCAATCACACGAAAAATCACAAAAACCTTTGCTTCGCTACAAAAGAAGAAATAGAAAGCAACCTGACGGCGCTTGAACTGCTTTATGAAGAGAAGACGGGCGATAAAATGCAAAAATATTTCCGTTTTCCCGAAGGTAGATATAGCGAGGAAAGTTTAAAAATCATATCTGAACTTGGATACAAGACTTTTTTCTGGAGCTTTGCATACGAAGATTGGGATAACGGAAAACAAATGCCTGAGGCAAAAGCTATGAAGAAAATACTTGACAATACACACAACGGCGCTATTTTTCTTTTTCATCCCACCTCGGAAACCAATGTTAAAATCCTCGAGGGCTTGATTATCGAATGGAAAAAACAAGGATTTCGTTTTGGAAGCTTAGACGAGCTTGTAGATAATATGACAAAAGCCGATGCAAGTTAAATTGCATCGGCTAAAGCTTTAGTCTCTGATATTATTTCGCCTTTTTATTTCCTGAAGGCGCTCGTTCTCCGTTACGTCGTCGCGCATTATCGCTTCAATTTCGTCGTTTTCATTCTTGAATTCCTCAGGATGAGATTCCTTATAAGGATCTATCATTATTTCCTTTATCTTATAATAAGAAGCATAAACCTTCATAAAAGCGAAGCTTGAGAAGAGTATCACAAGAGGTGCTGCAACGGCAAATGGAACAAGTATTCCGCTTGAGCCGAGAAGGAAGAGGATTTCAAAGAATAAAACTATAATAATTCCAAGAAGAGCCAAGAAGTTTCGCTTTATTCCGATAAGAGCGAAAATCATAGAGTTCTTGAAGATTTTAAAGAGGGAAAGCTTAAAGGTAACCATCTGTACGTATACGTAATATCTTATGAAGAAATACAGGATAGCAATAACAATGTTACTCCAAAACATAAACGAGGATAGAAAATTCTCGTTTACAAAGGTGGTGTAAATATTAAATATGAGAAGTGCTGAGATAACAACGTCGATTATACCAAAGGGAAGAGCTTGCTTCCAATTCCTTTTTACCGCATATATAAAATCAGTCCATACAAAAACAGGCTCGCCCATTACGAGATTTCTTATAACGTAAGCAGTTCCGACGTTAACAAGACCAAAAGTTAAGAGGGTTAACGCGGAGATACCGTAAAACGCATAGGTTAAAGCCGATGGAACCAAAATGTTATTTTGTATTCCTTCGAGAGCGAAAATGCTCATTTCAAACGGAGTCAGTGTCTGATTTGCCTGAAAAACTCCCGCTAAATTCTGAAAAACGTCGGTAAGCGGTAAGAATGCGTCATACTTAGTTTCTCCTGCAAGAGTTGCTATAAGGAAAAATAAGGGAAAATTTCCAAGCACCATAATTATGTTTACGGAAACAAGCTTATTAAAAGAATTTTTATATGAAATAAAGAATTTTTTAAGTCCCGGCTCAAGCTGTGTGGCATTTTTACTTATGCCTTTGCCTTCTCTTTGCAAATCAAATAGCTTAAAGCGCTTCTTTTTATCCGTGTTTTTCAAGAACGTAGCTCCTTTAAGAATATAAGATAATAATATCATATATTTGAAATAAATACAAGTAAAATACAAAAGTTTTACAAAAAAGCAAAAAATGATTGATTATAGGCCTTGTTTTTGTTATAATAAACGTAACGAAAGAGGTTATATTATGAAAAAGCGGCAATTAAGTATATTCAAAAATCCAGATAATCTTGAAACCGAGCGTCTTATATTAAAGAAAATTACACTCTCCTCGCCTGACGATATTTATGAATATAGGTCCGACGAAAAGGTTTCGCGCTTTCTTTTATGGTCGCCCGACGTAGACCGAGATTCCACGAAAAGATACCTTGAATACGTAGAGGTGCTATATGATAAATGCAAATTTTACGATTTCGGAATTTTTCTCAAAGAAAACGGGAAAATGATAGGCACGGTAGGATTCACGACCATAAATTTACATAAAAACACTGCAAGTGTCGGATACGTACTGAATTCAAAATATTGGGGGCAGGGGATAGCAAAGGAAGCTCTTGAAAAACTAATAGAATTCGGCTTTAAAACTCTTGACCTTGATACCTTATTCGCTAAATTCATTGAAGAAAACTATGCCAGTAAACGAGTTCTCGAAAAATGTGGCTTCGATTTTTTTGAAAAAGAAAACAAGCTTACACTTATAAAGGGAAAAATGCAAAGAATAGTAATTTATTCACTCTCGAAAATTCACCCGTAATAAAAATGCTCTTATCTTAATATAGATTAACAAGAAAACTTTTTGGAGGTCTATATGAAAAGACTAGGGGCATTTTTCTTGTTCTTAATCGTTTTATCAAGTTTTAGTATTGGGGTTTTTGCAAAATCCGATACAAATTATAAGGCAGAATTAACCTCTGCCGATTTTACTGTAAATGCAAAATCGGCAATTCTCATTGAAGCAAATACGGGCGCGGTGCTTTTTGAAGAGAACGCCGACGAATCCGCATCCCCTGCATCCGTAACCAAAATTATGACGTTGCTTTTAGCTATGGAAGCGATCGAGGAAGAAAAAATCAAGCTTAGCGATAACGTTATGATTAGTGAAAATGCAGCTTCTATGGGTGGAAGCCAGGTGTTTCTTGAAGAAGGCGAAACTATGAGTGTTGAGGAGCTTCTTAAATGCACTGTTATTGCAAGCGCAAACGACGCGGCTTTGGCTCTGGCAGAGCATATAGCCGGAAGCGAGCAGAGCTTCGTTACTCAAATGAATTTAAGAGCGAAAGAGCTTGGCTTAAAAAATACTGCATTTGAAAACGTTACTGGACTTGACGATACTACAGAGTATCATTATTCAAGTGCCAGAGATATAGCAACTATGTCAAGAGAGCTTATAAAACACAAGCTTATCACGGATTTCGCATCGCTTTGGCAGGATAGTATTAGAAACGGTGAATTTACCCTTACTAACACTAACCGCCTCGTGCGCTATTATGACGGATGCAACGGACTCAAAACGGGTTCAACAGCTAAAGCGGGATATTGTATAAGCGCATCGGCAAAACGCGGTAATATGCAATTGATAGCCGTTGTTATGGGCGCGGAAACACGCGACGAAAGAAATGCTGTTGCACGCGAGCTTCTTGACTTTGGATTTGCAAACTTTGCGCTATACTCTCAAAACGAAGAAGTTGTTGAAGCAGTACCTGTAAAAGGAGCTAAAATTCCCGAAGTTCACGTTTACAAAAGAGCTTTTTCTGCCGTAGTCCCAAAATCTGACTTGAAGAAAATAGAGATTATCTATGAAATTCCCGAATACATTAAAGCTCCGACAGAGGCGGAAAGCGCACTCGGAAGAATAATTTATAAAATAGGGGATACAGAAATCGGTGAATCCGAGTTATATATAAAAGAAAAACTAGAAAAAATGACTTTTATTGTTATTTTTCTTGCTTTAGTTGGTAAAATTTTGTCATTTTAAGTTAAAATTATATTGAAAAAGAAAAGAAAATATGTTACAATTATTTTGTAGATAAATTTTAAGGAGAAATTAATAATGGCTCTTAACGTATCGTCAAAATTCCTAAAAGATTTCGTATCAGACGGAGAGATTTCAGCTCTCATTCCGTCAGCAAAATCAGCGCTTGAAACCGTAAAGCTTGCTAACGGTGAAGGAAACGACTTTCTCGGTTGGGTAGCTCTTCCTGAAAATTATGATAAGAAAGAATTTGCGCGCATCAAAGCCGCTGCAGAAAAAATCAAAAAAAGCTGCGACCTTTTCGTCGTTATCGGTATTGGCGGCTCATATCTTGGAGCAAGAGCTGCGATAGAATTTATCAAGAGCCCCATATACAATAATCTCAAAAAGGATACTCCCGACATATATTTCGCGGGAAATAACATATCTCCGACGGCTCTAACCGAGCTTATATCTATTTGCGAAGGCAAGGATATTTGCGTTAACGTTATTTCCAAATCGGGAACTACAACCGAGCCTGCAATTGCTTTCCGCGTATTCAAGAAAATGCTCGTAGATAAATACGGTGAAGAAGGCGCGAAAGAGCGCATATTCGCAACAACCGATAAAGCTCGCGGAACACTTAAAGAATTTTCCGATAAAGCCGGATACGAAACCTTCGTGGTTCCCGATGACGTTGGCGGAAGATACTCCGTTCTTACCGCAGTCGGACTTCTTCCCATTGCCGTAGCAGGCATTGACATTGATGCTATGATGAAGGGCGCATACGACGCAAGCCTCGACTCCAAAAACGAATGCTATGACAAAAACCCCGCAATGCAGTACGCGCTTATGAGAAATGCTCTTGCAGCTAAGGGAAAGAGCATCGAAATTCTTGTTGGCTACGAACCTTATATGCTTATGCTTAACGAGTGGTGGAAGCAGCTTTACGGTGAGAGCGAAGGAAAAGACAAGAAGGGAATTTTCCCTGCATCCGTAGTATTCTCAACAGACCTTCATTCGCTTGGTCAGTACATTCAAGACGGACAGAGAATTCTTTTCGAAACAACTGTAAACGTTAAAAATCCCGGAGCAAGCTTCACAATTCCGAACGATGAAGCAAACGTTGACGGACTTAATTTCCTTGCAGGACGTGAGCTTGATTACGTTAACAAGTCCGCAATGCTCGCAACTCTTATAGCTCATAACGACGGTGGTGTTCCGAATATCGTTCTCGAGCTCGAAGACAGGGGAGCTTATTCCTTTGGTTATCTCGTTTATTTCTTTGAATTTGCTTGTGCAATCTCCGGATATATGCTCGGAGTTAACCCATTCAACCAGCCCGGTGTTGAGGCATATAAGAAAAATATGTTCGCACTTCTCGGCAAGCCCAGCTACGAAAATATGAAAGCTGAGCTTGAAGAAAGAATAAAGAAGTATTGATTAACCAAAATATTTGTTAAATATCAATAAAATATTTAAAATGCTATTGCTTTTTATATAAATTTATAGTAATATATAATTAAAGAGGAATATTTCTCTTTAATTCCGCAAAATATAGGAGGAAAAGAAAATGATTAAATTATTTATCGGCGCAAAAGGCTCCGGAAAAACCAAGACTCTCATAGAGCTTGTTAACAATGCAACTGAAGCTTCAAACGGCTCTGTTGTCTGCATTGAAAAGGGAGATAAGCTTACGCACGATGTTACATATAAGGCAAGACTCGTTGATACCAACGATTTCTCTATCGACGATGCAAAAACTCTTTTCGGCTTTATCGCAGGTATACTCGCTTCCAACAACGATATCACCGACGTATTCGTTGACTCTGCTTTGAAAATCTGCGGTGACGACAACGATAGCTTCGCTGCTATGCTTAAGAAGCTTGAAAAGATTGCCGTTGATGTTAATATCGTTATGACTGCTTCTATCGCAGTTGAAGAATGCCCCCAAGCAATCAAGGCATACGCATAAAGCTTAATAAAAAATAAAAAACCCGACAGATTTTACGGTCTGTCGGGGAATTTTTAATTTACCTCAATTTATCTTTAACACTCTCATATATCAAATGAAAATCGTTTGCTAGCAGACAATCAACGTGAGAATTGCTCGCACATATTTACCTCATATTTTGACGTGAATATCATTATAACGCTGCCCCCCGCAAAAAAGGTATGTCAATAAAAACGTTTATATTAACAAAATCATTCAACAGACATAAAATAATAACGAGGTAAGATTTTACCTTCAAAAAGTATTACTTTAAAGTACAGACTAGGAGAAAATAATGCAAGATAACAGAAATACATCTATCGGCACGTGCTCCCAGGAAGCGCGGGGAACTGTTTGCATTGACACCAATAGAGTTCTTGATAGCTGCAAGGATAGGGATTGCTTTGAGGATGCAAGAGTTTATCTTACGGCATACGGCGAAGAAATCCTCGGAAACGCATCCAACGTTCGTTCACGCTCTGCAAAGCTCTTGTGGGCGTACGTCGGTGTTGACGGCGTTCCTTTTAACAACGGCTTTTATCAGGTCGTTGTTCGCTACTATATCGAAATTGAATTTGAGGCTTGCGTTGGCATAGGAAGAAGCCAGTGCTTCAAAGGACTTGCGGTTCTTGAAAAAAGCGTAGTTCTTTACGGTGGAGAGGGAAGTGTCAGCACGTTTACCTCAGATCCCGAAAACAGATATTGCTGTCCCGGAAATATGAATAACGCGGGTACAAACGAGCCTGTTGCGATTGTTGAAACGGTAGAACCCATAGTTCTTGGCACGAGGGTTGACTGCAATTGCACTCCCACCTGCCAGGAATGTACAGAAATTCCGCCTGCCGTTTGCGACCTTATCGACGGTGAGCTTCAACTCACCACTCAAGGCCCAAGAATTTACGTTTCCTTTGGCATCTTCTCGGTAATAAGAATCGTGCGTCCCGCGCAGCTTCTCGTTCAGGCAAGCGATTACAGTGTTCCCGACAAGGAATGCTGCGGAGATACGGATAACGATAATCCTTGCGCGCTTTTCAAAAGTATCGCATTTCCCTCCGCGCAGTTCAGAGGCGTATCTTGCCCCGAAACTGAAGTTACCCGCAGAAGCAGCGGCGGATGCGGTTGCGGAAGAGATAAATAAAAACAGGAAAATTTAAGACGAGTTGCATTTATATGCAAGAAAAATGGCGAGGTAGAGCTTTTCTACCTCGCTTTCGTTATGTTGGCGATAATATTTAAAATTAAGAATTCTGTCGCATTATTTCATAAGCGAACATAGTCGTTGCAGAAGCGGTGGAAAGGGAAGAATGAAAATCTCGCGAATATTCAATTTTAACCTTAATATCGCATTTATCAAGCAGTTTTTTTGAAATACCGCGTTTTTCGCCGCCTATTATAAGTAAAATAGGCTTTTTTAACTCGCATTTACCAAGCACGTTATCCGTTCTCAAATCTCCGCAAACGACTGTATAATTTTTTGCCTTAAAATAATCTGCGGCAAAAATAGGATCGGCAGAATACATAGGGAAGAGCTCTGATGCGCCCGCGGAGCTTCGGCAAACAACTCCTGCCGCACTCATCCAATTTCGCTCGGGGAGAATAATGCCTGAGCATCCCGTAGGATAAAGTGAACGCAGAGCATAGCCGAAATTATAGGGATCTTCAATTCCCTCTATCATTGCGTAAAAGCCATTATTTTCAATTATCGACTCCTCGCTAAGCTTTGGGATTTTCCTTTCCGAGCATATAGCAACTATGCCGCCGTGAGAAGTGCCAAGCGTGATTTTTTCAAGCTCTTTTTCATTAGAAGCTTCAAGAGAAAATCCATACTTATCAGAAACTGCCTTAAAATATCCTATATCTTTTGATATTTTTTTTAGTTTAGCTTCGTCGTAAAGTATCTTTTCTATGTGCCGCGTATTTATGGCTTCATCGATAGATTTTATTATTGCTCGAATCGAAGTCATACCCTCAAAAACACAAGAATCCTGAAATTTTATTTCCTCTTTTATCATTATATTTTAAAGCCTTTCATATATTTAAATATATCATTTATGGGGGAATGACGATGGTAGAATTTAACGGAAGAGATCGCTCTGAGGTTCTCGCAGAGTACGTTATAGAAACCGGTGCTACCGTAAGAGCCGCAGCTTTGCATTTTGGAATAAGTAAAAGCACTATACATAAGGATTTAGCCTATAAGCTTAAATATATAAACCCGATTCTGTATTCCGGTGTCAAAGAAATCTTGGAATACAATAAATCTGAGCGCCATTTACGTGGCGGAGAAGCGACGAAACTAAAATATTTAAAGAAAAAGCAGGGAAGAGTAAATTCAAAATAATATATATTAACATTATATAATAAAAAACGCTGATTTTCAAGTTAAAAAGAGATTTTTCTAAATGGAACTGTTCCCCTTTGTTTTTACGCGTTTTTTGTCTTGGAGTTTTCGGGATTTAATTTTTGTTTTCTTTTATTTTAGATTTATTATTAGCGTATCCTATTTACCTAAACCGATTTGTTTTAAATCCATCCTATGAACCAAGCTACGTAAGATCAATTTTAAAATGCAAATTTCATTTACAAATAAATGATTTA
>JAZQRU010000050.1:0-42504 GCA_045629745.1 Eubacteriales bacterium | reverse complement strand
CATAAGAGCGGTTTCCTCACCGCAAACGAACGCGCCTGCGCCAAGTCTTATCTCAAGATCAAAGTCAAAGCCGGAGTTGAAGAGGTTCTTACCAAGAAGGCCGTATGCTCTTGCATCGTCGATAGCCTTCTGAAGACGGTTAACCGCGATAGGATACTCAGCTCTTACGTAAACGTAACCCTTGGTTGCGCCAACAGCGTAACCGCAGATAGCCATAGCCTCAACGAGACAGTGGGGGTCACCCTCGAGAACCGAACGGTCCATAAATGCTCCGGGGTCACCCTCGTCAGCATTACATACAACGTACTTCTGGTCTGCCTTATTGGGAGCGCAAAGAGCCCACTTACGTCCTGTGGGGAATCCTCCGCCTCCGCGTCCGCGAAGTCCTGAATCGGAAACAACCTTAATAACGTCCTCGGGAGTCATTTCGGTAAGAACCTTACCAAGAGCCTCGTAACCGTCCATAGCTATGTACTCGTCGATATTATCGGGGTCGATAACACCGCAATTACGAAGAACTACTCTCTTCTGAGATTTATAGAACTTAGTGTCGGAAAGAGAAACGTTTGCAGCAGCCTTTTCAACGATTTCGTCGGTAGCCTCGTCTCTGTAAACGAGCCTTTCAACAATTCTACCCTTGAGAAGATGCTCCTCAACGATTTCACTAACGTCAGCCTCAGTAACGCGGCTGTAGAAGGTTCCGTCGGGATAAATAATGACGATAGGTCCGAGTGCGCAAAGACCGAAGCAACCGGTCTGAACGAGCTTAACCTCTTCCGCAAGACCGAAAGCCTCGATGTTTTTGTTAAATGCAGCCTGGAGCGTAAGGCTTCCTGAGGAGGTACAGCCTGTACCGCCGCAAATCAAAACGTGTGAACGAATCATATCTTACCTCCGATTATTCTGCGCTTGCAACGGTATATTCAGTAACAACGTTGCCGCCCTTTAAGTGTTTTTCTACGACTTCCTTTGCCTTTTCGGGAGTCATTTTAATGTAAGTAACCTTCTCTTTACCTGCCTCGTGAACCTCAACTATGGGCTCAAGCTGGCAAAGACCGATGCAACCGGTCTGAGAAACGGTAACCTTTTCGTAAAGACCTCCGTTATTAACTTCTTCAACGAGAGTGTTGAGAACCGGACGAGCGCCTGCCGTGATACCGCAAGTAGCCATACCGACCACAACGCGAACTTCACCAGTGCCCTCGCGCAGAATGACCTTACTTCTCATTCTGTCTTTGATTGCCTGTAATTCAGCCAAAGATTTCATTTTTTCTTCCTTTCCAAATTTACATATTTATTTTTGATTTTTACAAAATCGAGTTATATTGCTCCGCGAGATTTTCCCGAGTCCAGGAAAGGACCTCGAAACTGTCAAGCGAAACCTCTTCAAGAACCTCTCGAAGCTCCCTCGTATCAAGCGAAACCTCACCTCCCGCTGTTTTATGCAAAAAGCGGAAATCTATATCGGGGTTTCCCTGTATAAGAGTAACGAGCGACGACGTAACGTCGCCAAGAGGAGTGAAGTCAATGTGATTTTTATAGAACGAAGCTGAGATGCTCGTTCCGTGGTCTATTGGGTATTCGTCAATGTGCTTCGATTTTATCGTAAGCGCACCGCCCGTTTGCTCCGCGGCAAACTTGAAAAGCGGAATACCCATACCAACCTTACGCGTCGTGCGCGAAGTTGAAAACGGACTCGTAACGGAAAGAAGCTCGTCCTCCGTCATTCCCGTGCCGTTGTCGGAAATCGTAATAGTGAGGATTTCCTCACACTCTTCAATAACAATTTCAACGAGTGTCGCTTTTGCCTTTGTGGAGTTTTTCGCAATATCAAGAATATTAAGTGACAATTCTTTCATATCAAATCTCCAAAAAGTGTTTTTCGCCATCGCCTAAAAAGCGCGGCAAGGACCTCGTCCTCGTCGCCCTCTGGGAGAAGAAAATAATTTTCCTTGTCCCTTACGGCATCAAGCGTATGCGCGTCGGATGAAATTATGAAATTCTCGCGGGGAATGTTATAAAGCCGGGAGAATTCCGTGATTTTTGCCCCGTCGTTAAGCTCGAAGAGCTTATAGTCCGTGTCCTCTGGAATTGAGCCGAGAATTGCAATCAAGCCGTTGGCATCACGGTCTATGTGAGCAGGGTAGGCAATACCGCCGAATTTTCTCGCTAAAGGGAGTATTTCATCAAGTGTGAGCGTTGTTGCGTTTGAAAGCAAAAACTCTTCGTGCCCGATAACTTCCTCGTTTTCGTCAAGTATCAGCTGCTCACCGAAAAATTCGGGGCGGTTTCTTATAAGTATTCTTTTCGTGTAAATGAATTCGTCGAATTTTAGAGCGTCGTCGAGCCTTTCAAATAAACACACAACGTGTATATCCTCAGCGCTCGTAAGCTCCGCGCCCGCAATGGGAATTATGCCGTATTTTCTTGCCGCGGCGAAAAAGGCGGGGCAATTTTTACAAGTGTTATGGTCGGTAAGTGCAACGATGTCAAGCTCAGAAAGCGACGCTATTCCGGCGATATTGCTCGGCGTGCTGTCGCCGTCACCGCAGGGGGAAAGGGCAGAATGAATATGCAGGTCGTAGTAATACTTTTTCATTATATAATCTCTGCGATTTTTTTTGCCGCTTCGTAGCTTGCAAGGGGCGTTCTTAAAACGTTTATCCCTTTTAGCCGCGCGGCTTCGATAACCTCGTTGTCAATTTCGACTCCCTCCGCAAGAACTATTGCGGAAATTTCGCGCAGCATTGCCACCGCAATGACGTTGACGTTAGTCATAATTGTAATCCAAAGATTTCCTTCGCCCGCTTTTCCCATAACCCAGCTTAAAAGGTCGCCAACGTAAGCGCCCTTAACCTCGTTTTCGGGGCAGGGCATCGCGATAACCTCAAAGCCCGAGAGCTTTGCAAAATTTTCAACGGTCATAAATTATTCCTTACAGTCTGACGCAGCCTTGTATTTGAGTATCGGGCATTCGTCAAGACACGCGATTTTTTTAACTATATCCTCCGCAAATGCGCGGCAGGTAGGCGCGCCGCACGCACCGCAGTCCGTGCCGGGAAGATTTGATTTTATATTTTGAATATCCGCCATCATTCTCATTGATTCGGCAATAGTGCTGCCAAGCCGCGAGAAAGGACGGTAGGTCGGCAAATCTTCAAAGAGGTAATCTGCCGAAACGTAAGTAGATTCTTCTTTGGAAAGCGAATTCTGCGATATAGGCAAAAGTCTTCTTAAGGACTGGAGCCTTGCCTTTGCGATAAACGGATTCTGCATTGTGAGAACGCCGCCGACGCAACCGCCCGTGCAGGCGTTAAGCTCAATAAATTCAAGCTGCGGAATATTTCCGTTTTCTATCTGGTCGAGAACGTGAATAACGTTTTCAATTCCGTCTGCCGCAAGATAGTAATTGTTGAATATCGCCGTAGCCTCTCCGCCCGAGCGAGCCCAACCGATTCCGATTCTTCCGGATTCCGAAAGCATCTCGATTTTCTCGTCTTTTTTCATTTTGCCTATAAGCTGGAAGTAAACGTCGCTTATCGAAACAACCTCGTCAACCTCGCTCTTGTAGCTGCCAAAGCCGTTCTTAACGTAACTGACTTTAGCGGGGCAGGGTGAAATAAAGCAGACACCGATATCGTCGGGCTTAAGCTCGGGGTGATTTTCAAGCGCGCGCCGTTTTGCAAGCTTCGCCGCGATTTCCATTGGCGGAAGCATATGTATAATGTTATCGGCAAGGGAGGGGAAGCGAAGGCTTATAAGCCTTGTAATAACGGGGCAGGCAGAGCTTATCGCGGGCTTTACAATGCCCTCTGCCTCAAGATAAATTCTCGTATAAGCGGAAACCAGCTCAGCCGCCTTTGAAACCTCATAAACGTCGTCAAAGCCGATTTTCAAGAGCCCGTCGAGAACGTAGTCTATATCGTCAAGATTGTCGAACTGACCGTAAAGTGTCGGCGCGGGAAGCGCTATCTTCCACTTAAATCGGTCCATATCCGAAATTTTACTGCAAACGGTGCGCTTTGCCTTATGAGGACAATAGCGGATGCACTCGCCGCAGTCTATGCACCTTTCGGAGTTTATCACGGCGTGTCCGTTTTTTATACGTATAGCCTCAGTCGGACAGTGCCTCAGGCAAGTCGTACAGCCTGTGCATTTGCTTTCATCAAGAAGAACCGAATGCTCGTATGAATGCATCGGTAACCTCCTAAAGAGAGATAAGTGACGAAAGCACTGAAAAATAAGGTTTCAGAGCAAGTTCGCCTAAATGTTAATTCGCATAACTATGCGTGTGCCTACACCTTGTGTTGAAGTAATTTCCATTGAGTCGCTGTTCTTTTTCATATTGGGAAGTCCCATTCCGGCGCCGAATCCGAGAGAACGGATATTGTCGGGCGCGGTTGAATAGCCTGCCTGCATTGCCTTTTCTATATCCGCAATGCCGGGGCCAAAGTCCTGGAGTACGATTTCAACGTAGCCTTCCGTAACGCTGACCTCGGCTTCACCGCCGCCCGCGTGGATAACCATATTTATCTCGCCCTCATACATAGCGATGGAGACTCTTCTTATTATTTCTGTATCAAGCCCAAGCTCACGCAGGTTTTTCTTAACCTGAACAGAAGCCTGGCCTGCGGAGGTGAAGTCATTACCTTCGACTTTAAATTTAAAAACAAGTTTTTCGCTCATTTTGCGACCTCTTTAATGCCTACGAGCCCGTTTGAGTAGAGTATTCCGCAGGTATTATACAAGGTCTTTTCAGTACTCATCATAACGATACCGTTCTCGCGCGCAAGATCTATCATATCCTGATTCGGCGCCTTTGAACGCACGAAAATTATGCAAACCATATCCATCATAAGCGCGGTTCTTATAACCTGAGGGTTAATAAGTCCCGTAAGAAGAACTGATTGGTCGGTAACGTAAGCGAGAACGTCGCTCATAAGATCGCAGCCGAAAGCGGAATAAACGTGCTTTCCGAGATTTTCCTCGCAGCAAAGCACCTTTGCGTCGAGCAGTTCTTGCATTTTGGAGATTTTCATAGCGTATCCTTCAAAACTTATTTTAAATTACTGGTATTTCGCAACTATATCGTTAACGTCTTTTGTGGTAAGTCTGCCGTAAACGTCTTCGTTAACGGTAAGAACGGGGGCAAGTCCGCAAGCGCCTATGCAACGGGAAGCCGTGAGAGAGAACTTTCTGTCGGGAGTGCATTCGTCACCGCCGATGCCGAGAACCTCCTGGAGCTTTGCGTAAATATCGCCAGAGCCCTTAACGTAGCAAGCGGTACCAAGGCAAACTGCAATATGGTAATCTCCCTTGGGAGTAAGAGAGAACTGAGCGTAGAAGGTGGAAACACCATATACCTTTTCAAGCGGAATATCCATACCCTCGGCAATTCTCGTCTGAACCTCGATGGGAAGATAACCGTAAATTCCCTGAGCCTCCTGCATAACGTTCATAAGGCGGCTCTTGTCGTGCTTGTTTGCGCCAATAAGCGCTTCAAGCTGAGCGTCCTGCTCCTTAGTTGAAACGAAAGGAACAGTAGAGAGTTTCTTGATCATTCTTTGATCCTCCTTGAGTTTTTTGTGTGCCTGTCGGTAAAATCCGACCGACGGTCATACATCCCTAACATTATACCATAGATATTTAAAAAATTCAAGAGCAAATACGATATTTTACGACACTTTAGCTAAATTTGTGAAACTTTTGACAATTTCAACAAAAATCCTCATAGCATTTGAACATTTCGTCTACAATTGCTTTGCAAAGCTCGCTTTTTTCTCGGGGAAGCGTAACTCCGTCAAGACTTTTTGCAGGGAGCGCAAGCTTTGAAGTGCTCGTCACGATAACACTGTCTGCCGAAAAAACTTCCGAGAGGGAAAAGGGGCGCTCAACAGCTTCAATTCCTTTCTTTTTTGCTAAAAGCAAAAGCTCGCGCCGCATAATACCGGGAAGTATTTTTTCATTGCAGGGATGCGTTATAATTTTTTCGTCTGAGATTATGAAAATATTGGAATGCGCGCACTCGGTAACGAAGCTTCCTTTTACGAAAACCGCCTCGTCAGCGCCGAAGCTTTTTGCATATTCCGAAGCGAGTGCTGAGCCAAGAAGATTTAAGGTTTTTACGTCGCAGAAATCCTGTCTTATATCGGGATAGGAAAGCAAGGAAAGCTCCGAATTTTTGTCAGGAAGAGTGAAGGGCTTTACGGTAACGAGAAGATTGCATTTTTTGGTGTCTCTCGGCGCGTGGAGTCTTTCAGAAAGATAACCTGTAGCTTGAAAATAAAGGAAAAAGTCCTTAATTCCGCTTCTTCTGACTACCTCGCGCAAAATCTCAGAAAGCTCCTCTTCTCCGTACGCAAGGGGTAGACCTATCTTCTTCGCATTTTCAATAAATCTCTTTACGTGAAGCTCTTGCAAATATATTTTTCCGTCCTTGCCTATCGCAGCGTCGTAAACTCCGTCACCGAAGAAAATGCTTCTGTCGGTTAGCGGGATTTTGATTTCGTTAAAATTTCCGAAAAAACCGTTATAGTAAGCGTAAGTCATAAAATCACCTCTCAGCCGTTCTTGTTACAATGATATTCAAAAAAAGAAAAAAGCGACTCGCAAGAGCCGCTTTCAAAAAATATTCTGTTAAACCTGCTTTGAAAAAATCACGTTGCCGGAAAAATCCTTAACCGTAAAGCATCTGTTTTCGTAAACCATATAGGTTTTGGGGTTGTTTTCCTTAGGAATAGCAGCAGACCCCGGGTTTAAATAAAGATTCCCGTCGCCAAAATCGGTTGCCGTAAGCACGTGAGTATGTCCGTGAAGAAGTATCTCACCGCGTCTTAACGGCGGCAAATCCTTAAGGTTGAACTTATGTCCGTGTGTTGCGAAAACAGAAAGGCCGTCAAGCGAAAGATACGCGTAATCCGCAAGTATGGGAAAATCAAGCACCATCTGGTCGACCTCGGTGTCACAGTTTCCGCGCACCGCGAGGATTTTATCGCGGTTTTCGTTCAAAAGCTTAATAACCTCTTTCGGAGCGTAGGTTTTGGGCAGGTCGTTTCTCGGGCCGTGATAAATTAAATCGCCAAGCAAAATAAGCTTGTCAGCCCCTTCCTTTTCGTATGCCAAAAGCACGTTTTTTATCGCGCCTACGTCACCGTGTATATCAGATGCAATAAGAAGCTTCATTTTTGTGTCCTCGTTTTTAAAAATGTCGAATTTTGGTAAAAATCAAAGATTTATTCCTTGGCGGTTCTATTGTTTTTGGAGTTTGAAATTTCATAAAGCTCTCGGGAAAGACTTGCAAATTTCTGAACGTCAAGCTTTATAAGCTCTCTGTCGTAGCTTATAAATCCGTTCGTTTCGTCTTCAACGTCTGAAATCTGAGTATAAACGAGAGCCGAAATTCCACGCTCTGCAAGAGGGAAAATTTCTTCTCTGTAAAGCCTTGTAAGCGCGCTTTCAAAATCCTCGCGGCTATTGTAAACGGAATATCCGTAGTTTTTCGCGCCGAAAAGATGCCCCTCGGGGCGATAGGAATATCCGCCGAACTCGGAAAGCACGACGGGGCGCTCGTAAAAGCACTTGATTTTAGCCTTTTTGAAATAAACGTGATGTGAGTCAACGTCGCTTTTCGTCTGTGTAAACCATCCTGACGTAGCGTCGTAAATTCTCGTATTGTCATAGCTTTTTGCTATTTCGTAATTTTCGTCTGCTGAAAACTGTCCCCACCCCTCGTTGAATACCGTGTAATAAAGCACCGAGGGGGAATTGTAAAGAAGCTCTTGGGTTTCTCTCATAGCCGTGCGGAATTTTTCGCGCGATACGGGATTTTTGTGAAGATTTTTGTCGGAAATTTTCTTTATTCCGACGGTGGGAAGCGCCGTATCTCTTATAAACGAATAATCGGAATTGTTAACCATATCCTGAAAAACAACAATTCCCAGAACGTCGCAAAGATGGTAGAAGATAAGAGGTTCGATTTTTATATGCTTTCTGAGCATATTGAAGCCGAGAGATTTTGCGAGCATTATGTCGTCGCGGTATGCCTCGTAGCTTGCGGGGGTATAAATTCCGTCGGGGAAGTAGCCCTGGTCTAAAAGCCCGTTGAATAAATAAGGCTCGCCGTTGAGGGTCAGTCGGGGAGTGCCGTTGAAATTTCCAATTCCTATTTCGCGAAGCGCGAAATAGCTTTCGATTTTATCGTCTTCGTTTTCAATTGTGAAGTAGTAAAGATAAGGGCTTTCGGGGCTCCAGCGCTTTGCGCTCTCAGGCGCAATTTCAAATTTGCCGTCTTGGCTTTCATAAACCAAGCCCGTTTCTTTCATAGTAAGTTTCAAGGGGAGCTTGTCCGCCTCGCACTCTATTTTAACGGAGTGCATATCCCCTGTGATTTTCATTCCTCGTATAGCGCCCTTTGGTGTGCTTTCAAGCCAGACGGTCTGCCATATTCCCGAAATGGGTGTGTACCACATTCCGCCTCTTTCGCGTTTTTGTTTTCCATAAGGGAAAATTCCATCAAGTCTATCCGAAACTTCAAGGGAAAGCTCGTTATCTCCGGCGCAAATACAGTCTGTAATATCAAAGGAAAACGGGTGGTATCCGCCCTCGTGAGTGCCGATTTTTTCACCGTTAAAAAAGACGTCGGCAACTTGATCAACCGCGCCGAAATGAAGAATAATTCTATCCTTTTTAAAGCCCTCGGGAATTGAGAAAAGCTTTTTGTAACGTATTACGTCGTTGTCCGAAAACGTTTTTTCAACGCCCGAAAGAAAGCTCTCGGGCGCAAAGGGAACGGTTATTTTTCCCAAGTATCCGCCGCCCTCAAAATCCCACTCTCCGTTTAAGGAGAGGTATGAATTTCGCTTGAATTGCGGGCGTGGGTATTCCGGCAGGGGATTTTTCTTATCAAGGCTCTTTGCATAGCGTGTTAAGAGCGTTTTAAATTTTTTACCATTTTTCATAAATCATCCTAAAACAAGGCTTCCGATAAACGTGAAGAGTGAGAATACGAGGAAAAGCATCGAGCCGACGTTCAAAATAACAGCGCCTGACGTTTTGCCCTGCGGTATTTTTATCTCTGAGATGTTGTTAACGTTTATGAGTCTGTATCTTATCGCGTTGATAAATATAATAATTCCGGGAATTACCATTGCGTATTGGAAAATCGCGTAAGAGGCCATAGCAATAATCGCGATTATCTGTTCGCGAAGAGCTGCGCCCGTTTCGGGAATTGCGCCCGAGAGAAGAAGCTCCTCGTATTTAAGAATGGGAATAACTGCGACAGAGCCCAAGAAGTTGATTATCGCGTGGAAAACTATCGTGTAGCCTATTTTGCCCGATTTGCAGTAAAGGTATCCTAAAAGAAGACCTAAAAAGGCGGCGTAGAAAAACTGGTAGAAATTGCCGTGAAAAAGTCCGAATGCAACTGCGGAAACTATTATAGCAGTGACGTCGCCAAAGCGAGAAAGCCTATCTATCATAAGCTTTCTGAAAATAAATTCCTCAATTATCGGAGCTACGACTACGACAAGAATAAATACGAGCCAGATAGGAGCTTCTGTAATTAAATCTGCCGTAGAATTTTTTATTTCAATGCCGAAAAACGTCGAGATAGTCGTCGTAATCGACTGACCGATAAGATTTCCGACCATCATAAAAGCCTCGGCAACGAGGAACATATAGAAAAGCTCAAGAAGCGGCAGCTTCTTTTTTTCTCTTTTGCGAGACGGCATAGGTCTTACTATGAGAAAAAGCACGGGGAATGCCACAAGGTACATAGGCAGAGTTGATGCAAGCATCTCGAAAATCGGGGAGCTGTCAACGAAAGCCGCGTATTCCGTTGCTCCCATAACGAGCATCATAGTCGTTGAGAGGGCTAATACAACGGCGTTTGCTATCAAAAGAAAAAGGAAGAGGGCGAGTGAGAAGCGCGAGAAGGTGCGCCTTGCTTCTATAGTTGCAAGGTCGTCAAATTTTCCGTAATTTCCCGACGGCTCCCATTCGGAGCTTTCAAACATATTATCCTGACTCATATCAGACTCCTTGTTAAAAATATCTTTTAATACATTTTACCACTAATTTTTTACAAATACAACATTTTTTTGTAAACCTTTTTTAGCTTTATGAAAAACGACGAAATTCGGCACGGTTTTTTATATGTTTTTTTCTCAAAAAAATTTCAAAATTTATTGAAATTAAGTGTGATGTATGATAAAATAGACGTAAATTTATTTTTGCGAGGACTTCCGATGTTTGTTAAAGGATTTGACAATGATAAATACCTCAAGCTTCAATCTCAGAAGATTAAGGAGAGAATAGAACTCTTTGGCGAAAAGCTCTATCTTGAGTTTGGCGGCAAGCTTTTTGACGATTTTCACGCGTCGCGTGTTTTGCCGGGCTTCGCCCCCGACAGCAAGATTAAAATGCTTATCGAGCTTCGTGACGAAGCGGAGATAATTATATCAATAAACACCGCGGATATTGAGAAGAACAAGGTGCGCGGCGACCTCGGAATAACTTACGACGTTGACGTTTTGCGCCTTATTGACGCATTCCGCGGCTACGGACTTTACGTAGGAAGCGTCGTTATGACGAGATATAAGGACAACCCTACCGCAGAAGCCTTCAAGCTTAAGCTTGAAAAGCTCGGTATCAAGGTTTATAAGCACTATGCAATAGACGGTTATCCTCACAATATTCCCTATATCGTATCCGACGAGGGCTTCGGTAAGAACGAATATGCGGAAACCTCTCGCTCTATCGTAATCGTAACCGCCCCCGGTCCCGGCTCTGGCAAAATGGCAACCTGTCTTTCTCAGATTTATCACGAGAATAAAATGGGCAAAAAATCGGGATATGCTAAGTTTGAAACCTTCCCAATATGGAATTTGCCTCTCTCTCACCCCGTAAACCGCGCCTACGAGGCAGCAACGGCTGACCTTGCCGACGTTAATATGATAGATCCCTTCCATCTCGAAGCCTACGGGCAGACTACGGTGAACTATAACCGCGACGTTGAGGTTTTTCCCGTGCTTCGTTCAATGCTCAAGGGAATTCTCGGTGAGTGCCCCTATAAATCTCCAACCGATATGGGCGTTAATATGGCGGGATTCTGCATTTATGATGACGAAGCCGTTTCCGCGGCAGCAAAGCAGGAAATCATAAGAAGATACTACAACGCTCTTTGCAATCAAAGAAAGGGAAATGGAAGCGACGTTGAAATACAGAAAATCGAGCTTCTTCTCCAAGAGCTCTCCGTTGACGTAAAGGCGGAGCGCAAATGCATTGACGCAGCGGTTGAAAAAGCGGAGCTTACAGGGCTTCCCGCTGTTGCAATAGAGCTTAACGACGGACGTGTGGTAACGGGTAAAACCTCTTCGCTTCTCGGTGCTTCAAGCGCGGCACTTCTTAACGCACTTAAGGCTATTGTGGGAATAGATAAGGACGAAGACATAATCTCTCCTGAAATCTTAGCCCCGATTCAGCGCCTTAAAACAGAGCATCTAGGAAACCATAACCCCCGTCTTCATACCGACGAGGTTCTTATCGCGCTCTCTATAACGGCGGTTGAAAGCGAGTCCGCAAGGCGCGCCCTCGAGGCTTTGCCTGCTCTTCGCAACGCGGAGGTTCACTCAAGCGTAATCTTAGCGCAGGTTGATACTGACGTATTTAGAAAGCTCGGTGTCAAGCTCACCTGCGAGCCGAAATATCAAACTAAAAAACTGTTCCATAACTAAGCATAAACGACGAAAAAAGACGGATTTCGATGTCTTACGTGAGAAAATCGAGTATCCGAAATTTTCAAGCTCGCCGTTTGCTTCGATTTTTTAAAGAACGTCAAAAAGCGTACCTTTATGCTTTGCCTCTGTTTCAAGCTAGCATAAAAAATTCAAGCTGTCGTATATTTAGCATAATCGCCTTTCGGCAGATGCTTTACGTAATTTTAACACTTAGCACTCAAACGTAATAAATGCAGCAGAAAAAAAGCTATTAAAAAAATATTCTGTTAGTAATAATTTATATAAAAAACGTCTTTTTGCTGTCGAAAAATGTGCATTGTGCGGAAAATGCGAAAGTAACTGTTTAGTTCTTTAAAAAAATGTTGACAACGCCAAACCATAAGGATATAATAATAAACATATTTTTCGCAAAAAACTTTTTGAATTTTTAAATTTTATAAGATTTTTGTATAAGAATCAATACTAATAAAAAACAAAAACGGAGGTATTTTTATGTCAAGAGTTTACAATTTCAGTGCAGGGCCTTCTATGCTGCCCGAAGAGGTTTTGAAGACTGCGGGGAGCGAGCTTCTTGAGTACGGGTGCAGCGGTCAATCGGTAATGGAGATGTCGCATCGCTCTAAGGAGTATCAGGCAATTATAGATGAGGCAGAAAAAGACCTCAGAGATATAATGAATATTCCGGACAGCTACGCAGTTTTATTTTTACAGGGCGGAGCTTCTACTCAGTTTGCTATGGTGCCGTTTAATCTTATGAACAAAAACCGCAAGGCAGACTACATAATTACAGGTCAGTGGGCAAAAAAGGCTTATAAGGAAGCAGCGCGTTACGGAAACGCAAGAGTTGTTGCTTCTTCTGAGGATAAAACCTTTTCGTACATTCCGGAAATAACTTCCGATATGATAGATGCGGAAGCGGATTACGTTCATATTTGTATGAATAATACTATTTACGGAACCAAATGGAACACTCTTCCAAAAACGGGAAACGTTCCGCTTGTTGCGGATATATCCAGCTGTATTCTTTCTGAGCCTATTGACGTTTCGCGCTTCGGATTGCTCTATGCAGGTGCGCAGAAGAACGTAGCTCCGGCAGGCTTGACTATCGTTATTGCAAGACGCGACCTTATAGGTAACGCTATGGATATAACGCCTACTATGCTTAATTATCAGATTCATTTGGAAAACGGCTCGATGTTTAATACCCCGCCTTGCTACACGATTTATATTGCAGGTCTTGTGTTTAAATGGATAAAAAAGCTTGGCGGTCTTGAAAAAATGAAAGAGATAAATGAGAATAAGGCTCGCATTATTTATGATTTTCTTGATTCATCGAAGCTATTTCGCGGAACCGTCGTTCCTGAGGACCGTTCTATTATGAACGTTCCGTTCGTAACGGGTGATGAGGAACTTGACGCCAAATTTGTTAAGGCGGCTAAGGATGCAGGATTTATTAACCTTAAAGGACACAGAAGTGTCGGAGGAATGAGAGCATCTATTTACAATGCTATGCCTACCGAGGGTGTGATTAAGCTCGTTGAATTTATGAAAAAATTTGAAAAGGAAAATTTGTGATGTATAATATAAAAACTTACAATAAAATATCGAAATCAGGTATTGAAGTTTTTGATAAGAACCGCTATATTATAAGTGATAATGCAGAAGCTCCCGTAGCCGCTTTGGTTCGTTCTGCGTCTTTGCACGAGGAAAAATTTGACGACTCGCTTATTGCTATTGCAAGAGCAGGCGCAGGAACGAATAACATTCCAATAGAGCGTCTTACTGACGATGGAATAGTGGTGTTCAACACTCCCAGTGCAAATGCAAACGCAGTTAAGGAGTTAACTGTTCTCGGTCTTTTACTTGCTTCCCGCAAGGTCGTTTCAGGAATAGAATGGGCAAAGAGCTTAAAAGGCAACGGCAACGATGTCGGAAAGCTGGTTGAAAAGGGAAAATCCGCTTTTGTCGGACCTGAAATCAGAGGCAAAAAGCTTGGTGTTATAGGACTTGGCGCAATAGGAGTTCTTGTTGCAAACGCTGCCAACAATCTCGGTATGACGGTTATAGGATACGATCCGTTTATATCCCTACAGAATGCTTGGAATCTTTCGCACAATATAATCCGCGCAAACGATATTAAAGAAATTTATGAGAACTGCGATTACATCTCGCTTCACGTTCCTCTCAATAACGACACTAAGAATACAATAAATAAAGCAGCGCTCGATTCTATGAAAGACGGTGTTCGCATACTTAATTTCTCGCGTGACGCACTTGTAAACAGCGATGATATGCTTCTTGCGCTTGATTCGGGTAAGGTTGCGTGTTACGTAGTTGATTTTCCAACGGATGAAATGCTGGGAAAAGAAGGCGTCGTTTGTATTCCTCACCTTGGTGCATCAACTCCGGAATCGGAAGATAACTGCGCTGTAATGGCGGCAAAAGAGCTCGTTGATTACATAGAGAACGGAAATATAATCAATTCCGTCAACTTTCCTAATATTTCTATGGCAAAAAGCGGATTTTGCAGAATTGCAGTTATACATAAAAACATCCCCAATATGCTCACAGCAATAACGTCTTTAGTGGCAAAAGATAATGTAAACATAGAAAATCTTTTGAATAAATCAAGGGGTGATATCGCGTATACGCTGCTTGATATTGACGATTGCGATACAGAAACGTTGAAAAAACACATCAGTGCGCTTGACGGAGTTGTGAGGGTGAGAATTATTTAACTTCAAACGGAGGTAAATATGAGATTTTCAAATTTACATACGCACACGGTTTTTTCCGACGGAAAGGGAAGTGTAAGGGAAAATATTGAAAGCGCAATAGCGAAAAATATGACCTCTCTCGGCTTTTCCGATCATAGCTTTACCGCTTGTGACACAAGCTACTGTATGAAGCTTGAAAATTATAAAAATTACCGCAAGCTCCTTTCTGAAATGAAGGAAGAATATAAGGATAGGCTTCCTATTTTCACAGGCATAGAAAAGGACTATTATTCCGATATTGATTCTTCGGAATTTGACTACGTTTTAGCCTCTGTCCACTATATCGTTGATAAATCTGGTGAATGCTATCCGATAGACCACTCTCCCGAACAGCAGAAACAGTGCTTTGCCGAAGTATTCTGCGGCAGTAAGCTCGATTTTGCGAAGCGCTATTACGATATGGTAACCGAGCAGGTAATAAAGTGTAAGCCCGACGTTGTTGGACACTTCGACGTTATCAACAAGTTTTCTCTTATGCCTGAAGAAGACATTAGATATATGGAAATAGCAGAGGAAAGCGCTCGCGAAATTCTCAAAACCTGTAAGGTGTTTGAAGTAAACACGGGCGGAATTGCGAGGGGCTGGCGCAAAACTCCGTACCCCGCACCAAATATCCTTGACTTAATACTTTCTCTCGGCGGAGAGATAGCAATAAACAGTGATTCTCACCATCCCGAAAATCTCGATTTCTTCTTCCCGGAATCCGTTGAAATTCTTAAATCCCACGGCTTCGACCACATAGTAGAATTTACGGGCTCAGGCTTTAAAAAGGTATATTTTGACTAAACAAAAAGAGAGAACAAACCGAATTTTGTTCTCTCTTTTATCATAACTTGGCAAAGCCAATCATAACGTTAGCGCGTTCTCACAGAGGGCGCGCTAATCCTTAATTTCTCCCGCATCCGGGTATCTCCCCGCATCACGAAATCCGTCTATATTGCCACGGCACATTGCCGTGAAAATTCTGTGCTTTAAGCCCTTGTTGTCTTTTTCAAGATTTGCGAGTAAGTTCTTCATATTCTCCCTCTCCGTTGCGTGATCCTCGGGGCAGGGATTTTTTGCTATAGGGAGCGCGCGCTTTCTCACAAAGTACAAAACGTCTTTTTCCTGCGCGTAAATAAGCGGTCTTATGAGCGTGATTTTTCTGTTTGAAAGATAGGATTTCGGTGAAAAGCAGCCTATTCTGCCCTCAAAAAAGAGATTCATCATAAAGGTTTCAACCGCATCGTCGTAATGATGTCCGAGAGCAACCTTGTTGCAATTTGCCGCCTGAGCCTCTGCGTGAAGCGAGCCGCGGCGCATTTTCGCGCAAAGAGAGCAGGGGTTTGGCTCTTTGCGCACGTCGAAAACTATCTTCGCAATATCGGTTTTGACAACTCGGTATTCAACCTTGATTCTCTTGCAGAACTCACGTATTTCGGAAAAATCCGCCTCGGGAAAGCCCATATCAACGGTAATCGCTACAAGCTCGTATTTTTTAGGATAAAACCTGCGCATATGCGCGAGGGTTTCAAGAAGCACGAGGGAGTCCTTACCGCCCGAAACGCCAACCGCAATTCTGTCGCCCTCGTCTATTAAATTGTAGTCGTCAACTGCCCGTCTTACGAAGCTTGCGAGCCTTTTCATTTCATTCATAGTCAAATCTTTCCGTATTTGCGTATAATGGTAATAAAACGTATTTGGAGGAATTTATGAGTATAAAAGTATACATAGACCAAGGTCACAACCCCTCGGGATTTAACACGGGTGCGGAGGGAAACGGCTTTTACGAGCAGGACATAACCTATGATATAGGAGTAAGACTTTACGATTATTTTGCGGGAAATCCCGAATTTGAGCCGCGGCTTTCTCGCCCGACGCCCGAAACTATAGTCGGAACTAATAATTCGTCAAGTCTAAGAGAAAGAGTCAGGGAAGCGAATCTTTGGGGCGCGGATATTTTTATCTCGCTCCACACAAATGCATCAAACAACCCCGAAGCTACGGGAACAGAGGTTCTCGTTTATCGCACGTCGGGGGCGGCAAATGAGCTTGCCGAGGATATTTTAAGAGAGCTTACGAATATAACGGGACTTCGTAGCCGCGGTGTTATTGCGCGCCCAGGACTTTACGTTCTTCGTCGCACGAATATGCCTGCGGTGCTTGTGGAAATGGGCTTTATAAGCAACTCGAATGATGCCGAGCTTATGGTGTATTCACCGAATCTTTTTGCGCTCGGCATCTATAGGGGAGTTCTCGATTATTACGGAATGAGATAATTATTTAAGCTTTAATTCGTCAAGCGAAAGAAAATCCTCGCTCGCGGCGCCCGTCATAACGGAAAAATCGTGAGTTGCTCCGCATTTTCCGCAATAAACCTGTATTCCCTTATTGGTAAATCTTAAATCGTAATCGTTTGAGTGACAGGGGCAGTCAATTTTGCCCTCGTCTTCAAGCGTCTTTACGAGAAATCTTATAGCATCGTAAGCGGTAGCATCGGGAAGCACGTCCTCGTCGTTTATGTCTTCGGGCTGAATATCCCGAAGACTCTCGGCTTCGAGGCTCAAAAGCAGCTTTTCAAGCTCCTCGCCCGTGCGCTCCGCTTCCTTATCAACCGCTGCCTTTTCGCCGATAAAGCAAATATCCATATTGGAATAAGGGCAGGCGAGAAGGAAAATATCGCGCCCGAAAAATATATTTTGTGAAACGACGTAATTATGATTTGTCTTGCAGAAAACGCAAGGCGCGGACAAGCGTATTTTTTTATCGTTAGTTATATTAACGTCAAGATTCGACTCGCCGCAGGAGCATTTGAGCCTTAGCATATTTGCCGAAAGCGCAAATTTTCCAACGAAGCCGACAACCGTAGTGCCGCACGCGGGGCAACGGTAAGCTATGTGAGTTTGTCCCGGGCTTACTATCATTTCGTTACCTCTTTTTTGATTATTGATACAGAAAGCTTTTCGCTGACTTCTTTTCCTGCGATAATTGTTACGATTTCTTCAGCAAAGCTCAGCGCCACACCCATGCCTCTTGCTGTGGTGACATTTCCGTCTGTGACACAAGCATCATATTGAACGTCTGCTCCAATAAGCTCTTTTTCAAATCCGGGATAACAGCAAGCCTTTTTGCCCACAAGTAATCCGCGGTGTCCGAGTACCATAGGTGCCGCACAAATAGCCGCAAAGCCGCCGCCGTTTTCCTTTACCGCCTCGATAATTCTGTCCGTAAGGTCGGACTTATCGAGATTTTCTGCCCCGGGCATACCACCGGGGAAAATTACGTAGTCGACTTTGCTTACATCGACTTCGTTTTTCGTCATATCTGCGGAAATTTCAATTCCGTGCGAGCCCTTGACGCGTTTTTCTTCCGTTATCGAAACTGTTTTCGCGTCAAGCCCTGCGCGTCTTAACATATCGAGAGGCGTTAAAGCTTCGATTTCTTCAAATCCGTTTGCTAAAAGTATAGCAATCACAGTATTTCTCCTTGTAGTTGTATTCTTTGTACGCATTAGTCAAGACTTCTGCGCGACAAAATCTCGTGCCATTCGTCTTTTGATATAAGAACCTCACGCGGCTTTTGTCCGTTAGGCTCACTGACAAATCCCTGGTCTTCCATAGCGTCAATATACTTAGCGGCGCGTCCGTAGCCTATTTCAAGCTTTCTTTGAAGCAGCGAGGTCGCAATTTTTCCTTGCTTTATTGCAATTTCAACGGCCTCTATAAACTTAGGATCGTTGAAAATTCCAACTCCGTTGTCTGAGTCACCGTCGTCATCATCGTCGCTGCCTTTTCCGCCCTTAGCGCACTTCTGTGCCGCGCGGTTAATTTCTTCAAGAGCCTCTTCGTCATAAGCAGCCCCTTTGTTCTGGCTCTTCAAAAATTCCATAACTCGTTCAACCTCGCCGTCTGAAACGAAAGCGCCCTGAACTCTCGTGGGCTTCGGCTTTCCAACGGGCCAGAAGAGCATATCGCCGTTATTGAGAAGCTTCTCTGCACCCGCCTGCTCAAGAATTGTCTTTGAGTCGGTGAAGGACGCAACCTTACAGGCAATACGAGAGGGAATATTAGCCTTAATAACACCTGTGATAACGTCAACAGACGGTCTTTGAGTACCGATTATCAAGTGAATTCCCGCAGCTCTCGCTTTTTGGGCAATTCTCATAATAAGGTCCTCAACAGGCTTTCTTGCCTGAAGCATAAGGTCGTTAAGCTCGTCTATAACTATAACGATTTTGGGAAGCGTCTCGCCAAGCGCGGGATTTGCGCGCATTTTTTCATTATATCCGTCAAGGTTACGAACGTTGTATTTTAAGAACATTTCGTAGCGCTTTTCCATCTGCTCAACCGCCCACATAAGCGCGCCGGCAGCCTGCTTAACGTCAATGATAACGGGTATAAGAAGGTGGGGAATTCCGTTGTATCCGTTGAATTCAACCATCTTCGGGTCTATCATTATGAATTTAAGCTCGTCGGGGCGCGCGCGGTAAAGCATACTTATCATAAGTGAGTTTATGCAAACCGACTTACCCATACCGGTAGCACCGGCAATGAGCATATGTGGCATTTTTGCAATATCTCCAAGAACCACGTTACCCGTAACGTCTTTTCCGAAGCACGCCATAGTGGTTGACTCAGAGCTTTGGAATTCCTCGCGCTCAATTAGGTCGCGTAGGAAAACCGTCTGAGGCTTTTTATTAGGAATTTCAACACCTATAGCAGATTTTCCGGGTATGGGAGCTTCCATTCTTATACCCTCTGAGGCAAGGCTTAGGGAAATATCGTCAAAAAGATTTATAACCGAGTTAACGCGGACACCCTTTGCAGGAACTATCTCGTATCTTGTAATTCTCGGGCCTATATCAACGCTTCTTATCGAAGCCCTGACGTTGAATTCGCTAAGCGTCTGTATAAGCTTTTCACCGTTTGCCGTCGTTTCCTCGTTGAGATTTTCGTCAATCTCCACAGAGCCTTTCTTAAGAAGGTCTATCGGCGGCTTCTTATAGTTTGAATAATCGGGGCCCTTAGGCTTTGCCGCTTCGGGCTTCTCTTCTTTTACTGTGGGCTTTGAAAACGGCATATCAAAGGGAACGTAAACGGGTGCTTCCTCTTTTTCCTCTTCATAAGGTAAGCTTCTGTTGTTCTCTGTTTCTTCGTCTTCGTTTCCGATTCCGTTTTCTTCTGTAACGATAAGAGCCTCGCGCTCTTCCGCGTCTTCGAGTCTTAGGGCAGTGAATTTCTCAATGTATTCGATAACGTCGGGATTTCTCAGCTCTTCGGGAATTTCGCTCTCGTAATCAAGCTCGCCCGCGTCGTCATTGCCGTCGTAGCTTGCGTCGTAGCTCTCTTCGTCTTCTCTATAGCTCTCGTCAGAGTCCTCGTCGGCAGCTTCATTTGTGCCAAATCCAAGCTCAAATCCGTTCTCCTCAGGCTCTTCGTCTGCTTCTTCAAGCACAGAATATGAGGGAGAATATACGGGAGTAATAGGAGTTCTCTCCATCTTAATGGACTCTTCTGGCTCTTCCGTCACCGTTTCGTCTTCATAAGTAGGCATATCCGTTATAGTGAAAGTGTCCTTGTAGCCGTACTCGGCTGCATAAACCGCTTCTGCCTCTGCTTCGTTACCGTTTTCTATATAAGGCTCTTCGTAAACAGTGCCGCCGGATCTTGTATAAGTGGCTTTTTCGGGCGCAGGCTCCTCGCGCAAAAGCTCCTGAATTTTGCGTTGCTTTTCCGCCTCTGCTTCTATTTCACGCCTTCTCGCCTCTGCTTCAAGAAGCGCCTTCTTGCGAGCCTCGAAATCTGCGCGGCGCGCTTCTGCGAGCTTGTCCTCGGAGAAGACCTTAACAGGCTCTGCGTATTCGTTCAAAGCCTCGTGCGCCTCTTTTGTGTTAGCCGCCTGTCGCTTTGCCAGCTCTGCATTGCTTGTAAAATTAAACGGGTCGAATTCGTGTGCGAAAATCGAGTCCGCACTCTCAGTAAATTCATCGTCTTCAAAAGCGGAAGCGGATGCATTCTCAGTCTTTTCACCGAGAGCTTTATCCTCAAATTCGCCATCTTCAAACGTAAGAACAGAGGATTTTTTCGACGCGTCACCGTTCGTAGCTTGAATTTTCGGCTCTTCGGGCGTTTCCGTATTGTGCAAAACCTTGTCCTGAAGCTTCGGGAAAAGCTCCATATCGCGCGGATTTCTCTTTTCGTTTATTCCAAGCTCGTCAATTTTAAGCTCGGAAAGTCCGTTGTTAACACTGAAAAAGTCGTCGTTGTATAAGTCGCTGTGCTTTTCCGAGATTCTCGGTGCCTTTGCGTCGAGTCTCTTTGCCTCCGCTTCAAGTTTTTTTAACTCTGCCTCCTCGCGCTTTTCGCGTTTTTCTTCCTTTCTCTTTTTGCTGAAACGTGAGAAAAAGTCTGAAATTTTATCAAGAATTACGAGAAGAAGTCTTGCAAGCATAGACTTTCCGTTAGCGAAAAAGTAGGTAATGTAAAGCGCGAAAATAAGCACCGCAATTATGATAAGTCCGACAGGGCCAAATACCTTCATAAGCAAATATCCGAGCATACCGCCGAAGAATCCACCGCCCGAAAGCTTCTTGCCCGCCTTGTAAAACTCCGCGGGAGTGAAGCTCATATCCGTATTAAAGCTCTTTACCGCGTGGAGAAAAGCGGAGAAGAAGAGAAGAACTGTAATACTGAATACAATTCTTGCGACGGTTCGCTTTTTAAGAGTATCCTGAGGGTAGAATAGTGCGTGTATCATAAGGAGAAACGGGATAAAATATCCCCCGACTGAAAAAAGTCCCTTAAAGAAGTCTGCAACGTACCTTCCAAGCCCAACGCTGCCGGGCGCTATAAAGCAAATTCCCGTAAAAAGCGCCAAGGCGAAAAGTATGATAGGGACCGCGCGGCGAAAGCCCGTAAGACTTGCGTAAGCGCCTCTGATTTTGTTGTCGTTTTCCATATTTTTCTCCTTTCATATCTTCATATTGTCACAAGAAGACTCGATTTTTTTCGTTCCTCTTTCAGTTTTTTAAAAATTAGTGCTAATCACCTATTATATATCTTATCAAACTTTGAAAGCAATTACAAGACTTTGAGGCAAAATATTTAATAAAATTTTCTTGTAGTTTAACTAATAACTGCTATAAAATACATATTGACAAATCGACGTCTTTCTGCTAAAATATTATATTGCATAAATATGTCTTGAAAAGGAAAAGCCGATGTTTTTATACAATTCGCTAACAAGAAACAAAGATGAGTTTATACCGAGGGCCAAAGGAAAGGTATCAATGTATACCTGCGGACCTACCGTGTATCACTATGCGCACATAGGAAACCTGCGCACTTACATTATGGAAGACGTCCTTGATAAGTATCTTCGCTATCTCGGATACGACGTTTTGCGCGTTATGAATATAACTGACGTCGGCCACCTCACAAGCGACGGTGATTCGGGAGAGGATAAAATGCTCAAAGGCGCTCGCAGAGAGCGCAAAACGGTGCTTGAAATAGCAAAATACTATACCGACGCATTTTTCTCCGATGCAGATAAGCTTAATATCAAGCGCCCCGAGGTTATTGAGCCTGCAACGAATTGCATACCTGAGTTTATTGCGATGGTTGAGGAGCTTCTCTCCAAGGGCTTTGCATACGAGGCGGGCGGAAATATTTATTTTGACACCTCGAAGCTTGAAAAATATTACGTTTTTAACGACTTCAAGGAAGAAGACCTTGAGGTAGGCGTGCGCGATACGGTTGAGGAAGACGGAAACAAACGAAATAAAACCGACTTTGTGCTTTGGTTTACTAAGTCCAAGTTTGACGACCAGGAGCTTAAATGGCACTCTCCTTGGGGTATAGGCTATCCGGGTTGGCATATTGAGTGCTCCTGTATAGCAAGAAAGCACGTAGGCGAGTATCTTGATATCCATTGCGGCGGAATTGACAATGCGTTCCCGCATCACACGAATGAAATAGCGCAGAGCGAATCCACCTTCGGACACGAATGGTGCAAATATTGGTTTCACGTTCACCACCTCAACACTCAGGGCGGAAAAATGTCGAAATCCAAGGGTGAATTTTTAACGGTTTCTCTACTTGAAGAAAAGGGATTCAGCCCTCTTGTATATAGATATTTCTGTATGCAGTCGCACTATAGAAAAAATCTCGTTTTCTCTTGGGAGAACCTTGAGAACGCAAGAAGCTCGTACGACAAGCTTCTTCAGAGAATTGCAGGGCTTAAGGATAATGGAAATGCCGTGGACGACGTAGCATACGCCGAGGGTGAGAGAAAATTCCGCGAGGCGCTTGATAACGACCTTAATACCTCGCTTGCAATAACCGCGGTATACGACGTTTTTAAGCTCAAAACCAACGACGAAACGAAGCTCGCGCTCTTCAAGAGCTTTGATAAGGTTCTTTCGCTCGGTCTTCTTGAGGGCGCAGAGAAGCTTCGCTCAGAGGAGAAAAAAGAGGAAGACTCAAATCCCGATATCTCCCCCGAGCTTCTTGCTTATATTAACGAAAAAATCGAAGCAAGACGCGCTGCTAAAACCGCAAAGAATTACGCGGAAGCTGATGCAATACGTATGGAGCTTCTTTCACGCGGAATAACTCTCGTTGATACAAGAGAGGGAACTAAATTTACGTTATCTTAAAATGAAATGCGAGCGCAAACCGGTTTTTGCGTTTTCGTGCAAGCTGAAAGAAAGGAGTCGCTTTATGTTTAATAAGATTGAATCGGACGTGCTGTTTTTACGCGGCGAGTATGAAGCGGCTGCGAAAATGTATCTTGAGGGCGCAAGGGAGGGCGACGAGTTTGCATCCTTCAACTACGGATACTGTCTTTGGCGCGGAATAGGAGTCGCCCCCAATGCAAAGGAAGCCAAGAGCTATTTTGCTTTTGCAAAAAATATGCACGGTGGCGAGGCGTGTTACAATTTAGCTATGCTCTATCTTCACGGCGAGGGTGTAAAATGTAACTATAAGTTGTCATTTGAGTATATGTGCGACGCAGCAGACCGCGGATGCGTTGAAGCTATGCTTTATCTTGGAATGGTATATACAACGGGATGTATGTTCGAGCCGGATATAATAGGAATATCTATGATTCCTTTCCACAAAACCGAGTACAGAGATTTCGGAGCGCAGCTCCTTGCGGGCGACGTGCCCGATTTTGAAGAAGACGAGGAAAAGCGATATTCCGTTGTCGCGCCCGATGCACGAGAGGCTTTTTTATACTTTCAAAAAGCTTCAAGACAGGACCCAACCTACGTTAACGAGCTTGTTGCTAAGGGCAAATTCCTCTACGCAAAGTGCTATCTTGATGGACTCGGAGTTGATTTCAATTTAAAGAAAGGTGTCCGCCTTATGCTAGCCGCAGGCAAATCAGGATCCTCTGATGCCGTTGCATTTCTCGGTGAGCACGGAATTCGTACCGATATGTTTCTTGGCGGAGGTAAGCGCGATGGCAGCTAAAGGAAAGCTTTTAAAGTACGCGCTGCTCGCTCTCATTTCCTTAACGCTTCTTTTTATTTTCGTTCAGTCCGCGCTTCCGCCCGAAACCTCTGGTGCGCAGAGTGATGCAGTTGGAGAAATAGTAGGAGAAATAATCCCCCCCGAAACGAAGCCGGGCGCGTTTATTCAAATAAATCTGCGCAAAATCGCGCATTTTATAGAGTTTTTCTGTCTTGGTACGGAAGTAGCGCTTTACGTGGCTCTTTTTTTGAAGCGCCCCATTTTCATTGCGCTTTCCTATCCCGCATCGCTGCTTTCGGCATTTCTTGACGAATCTATACAGATGCTTTCGGGACGCGGCCCGTCAATCTTCGACGTTTGGATTGACTTTTTCGGATTTTTAATTGCGGCGTCGCTGACGTATGCAATATTTTTTTCCGCCAAGCATTTTATTATGCGCAAAAACACAGGAGAAACTCTTGAGTAATGGTAAAAATAACTGATGTTGAAAAATCGTCTTATGCCGAAAAAGCGGGAATTTTACCCGGTGATATTCTTCTTCAGATAAACGGAAATGAAATAAACGACGTGCTTGATTACCGCTTCTATCTCGCAGAAGAAACGGTAGAGCTTACGCTTTGCCGTGAGGCTGATTTTTGCGTCGAAATTAAAAAAGGCGAGTACGACGATATCGGGCTTGGGTTTGAAACTCCGCTTATGGATAAAAAGCACGCTTGCCGCAACGGATGCGTTTTCTGCTTTATCGACCAGAATCCCGAGGGGCTTCGCGAGTCGCTTTATTTTAAAGACGACGACTCCCGTCTTTCATTTATTCACGGAAACTATATAACCTTGACGAATATGACGGACACTGACGTTGAGCGCATAATCAAAATGCGGTTTTCGCCTATAAATATTTCTATTCACACAACCAATCCCGAGCTCCGCGTTAAAATGATGAAAAACAAGCGCGCGGGCGAGGTTCTCTCGTATCTTTCTCGCTTCAAGGAGGCGGGGCTTTCAATGTGCGGACAGATAGTCCTTTGCAAAGGTATTAACGACGGTGAGGAGCTTCTTCGCTCAATGCGCGAGCTTTCGGAATACTATCCCGCGCTTTCCTCGGTTTCAATAGTGCCCGCAGGACTTACAAAGCATCGCGATAAGCTATATCCCTTAACCTCCTTTGATAAGAGTGATGCTGAGATTATTATAGATACGGTAAACGCATACGGTGACGAGCATAAGACTCGGCACGGCTCCCGTCTTTTCTTCGTAGCCGACGAGTTTTATCTTAAGGCGGAGAGGGAAATACCCGAAGCCGATTATTACGAGGAATATCCGCAGATTGAAAACGGAGTTGGTATGCTTGGCTCATTCGCAGACGACTTCGGCATAGCCCTTGAGGACGTGCGCAAGTACAGAAAAAGGGTAAAGAAAAAAAGAGAGGTAACGGTGGTAACGGGTGTAGCGTCGTATCCTCTTGTCAAAAAGCTTTCGGAAACGCTTTCAAAGCTTATCCCTAAGCTTAAAATAAACGTAGTCAAGGTGATAAATCACTTTTTCGGTGAAAGCATTACGGTGTCTGGGCTTCTCACAGGCCGCGATATTTACGAGGCGCTTTCGGGAAAGGCTCTCGGTGACGAGCTTTTTGTTCCCGCCAATGCGCTCCGCTATCCCGAAGAGGATTTTCTCTGCGGAATGAAGCTTACGGAGCTTTCCGAAAAGCTCGGTGTCAAGGCTTCCGGCGCGGGGGACGACGGCTTTGAATTTTTAGAGGCCGTGTGTGGCGTTCACCTTGAATGCTGAAAGGAGTAAATTATGTCAAAACCGATAGTTGCAATAGTGGGAAGACCTAACGTAGGCAAAAGCACGCTTTTTAATAAGCTTATAGGCGAGCGCCGTTCTATAGTTGAGGATACCCCGGGTGTAACGCGCGACAGAATATACGCAGAGGCAGAGTGGGGCGAGCATCGCTTTATACTTATCGACACGGGCGGAATTGAGCCTAAGAGTGAGGACACCATACTTAAGCAAATGCGTATTCAAGCGGAAATTGCCGTTTCCACGGCAGACGTTATCGTCTTTATGTGCGATATTAAAGCAGGGCTTTTAGCCGATGACAGAGATATTGCGATAATGCTTAAAAAATCGGGCAAGCCTATTATTCCCGTCGTAAACAAAATGGATAAAATAGGCGACGTGCCCGCGGAATATTACGAGTTTTATGAGCTTGGCTTTGAGCGCGATCCTATCTCGCTCTCATCTCTTCACGGAACAGGCTCGGGGGACCTTCTTGACGCTATAATCGAGGAGTGTGATTTTTCCGAGAGCGAAAACGAGGACGACGGAGTTATCAACGTTGCCGTTATAGGAAAGCCAAACGCAGGTAAATCCTCGATTATCAACCGTATGTGCGGGGAGGACAGAATGATAGTTTCCGATATAGCGGGAACAACCCGCGATGCAGTTGACACGAGAGTTGAAAACGAGGTCGGAGTATTTAATTTCATTGACACCGCCGGTATCCGACGTAAATCCAAGGTTGAGGATAAAATCGAAAAATACAGCGTTCTCAGAGCCAATATGGCAGTCGAGAGGGCAGACGTTTGCCTTATAATGATAGACGGTGCCGACGGAATATGCGAGCAAGACGAAAAAATCGCAGGTATCGCTCACGAGGCGGGAAAAGCGTCTATTATCGTCGTCAATAAGTGGGATAGCGTAGAAAAGGATAATTCCACGGTAAACCGCTTCAACAATGAAATAAGAACGGCACTTGCATATATGCCCTATGCTCCGATAGTCTACGTTTCCGCAAAAACGGGGCAGAGAGTTGCAAATATCTATTCTCTTATCAAATCCGTGTATCTTGAGGCTTCAAAGCGCGTCACGACGGGTATGCTCAACGATATGCTTAATGACGCTATCACGAGAGTTCAACCGCCCTCGGACAAGGGTAAGAGGCTCAAAATCTACTATATGACCGAGATTTCAACAAATCCCCCGACCTTCGTTATATTCTGTAATTCCGAGGAGCTTTTCCACTTCTCATACAGACGCTATATTGAGAACTGCATAAGAGATACCTTCGGCTTTGAAGGAACGCCTATCAAAATTATCATTCGTCAGAAGGGCGACGACGACGGCAGAAAGCCCTGATAAACTAACAAGCCTTACGACTAATCTCCAAGAAAGGAGAAGATAAATGTTTATAGATAATATAAAAGTATATCTTAAAGCGGGAAACGGCGGTAACGGCGCTATTTCATTCCACCGCGAAAAGTACGTATCTGCGGGCGGTCCCGACGGCGGTGACGGCGGACGGGGAGGAAATATAATTTTCCGTGTCGACGAGGGCGCAAATACGCTTCTTGCATTCCGTTACAAAAGAAAATTCATAGCGGAAAACGGTGAAAACGGCAAAACGGGCAAAAAACACGGCAAAAACGGTGAAGACGTTATAATCCCCGTTCCTGAGGGAACTCTTATAAAAGACGTTGAGAGTGGCAAAATCATATTTGATATGGCAAAGTCACGGGAATTTATCGTTTGTCACGGAGGCCGCGGCGGTTGGGGAAACAGGCACTTTGCAACTCCGACGCGCCAAATTCCGCGCTTTGCCAAGGGCGGAACAAAGGGGGAAGAAAAAGAGGTTCTCTTAGAGCTTAAAATGCTTGCTGAGGTTGGTATTATAGGCTTCCCCAACGTTGGAAAATCCTCGATTCTTTCGCGCATTTCCGCAGCAAAGCCCAAAATTGCGAATTATCATTTTACAACGCTTTCTCCAAATCTTGGTGTCGTTCCCACGAAAGAGGGAAAAGGCTTTCTTGCCGCCGATATCCCGGGACTTATAGAGGGCGCTTCAGAGGGTGCAGGGCTTGGCCACGCATTCCTTCGCCACGTTGACAGATGCAGACTTCTTTTGCACGTGGTTGACGTTTCAGCTGCGGACGGCAGAAATCCTCTCGAGGATATTGATAAAATTGATACCGAGCTTAAAAAATATTCTCCCGAGCTTGCAACGCGCCCTGAGATAATGGTTGCAAACAAGTGCGATTCGGTTGATACCGAAAGCGAGGAATTCAAGGCGTTCGTTAAGAAATGCAAGGCTCTCGGGCGTGAGCTCGTGTGCGTTTCCGCAGTGACGGGTGACGGACTTTCGGAGCTTGTTAAATTAACGGCAGAAAAGCTTTCCACGCTTCCGCCCATAACGGTTTACGAAACGGAAATCACCGAAGAGGATATGATAAGCGCATCGGCAAACGTTATGGAAACTGCCGTGCGCCGCGAGGGCAAAAAATACTTCGTTGAGGGCGAATGGCTCTATAACTTTATGGGACAGATAAACTTCGGCGATTTTGAGTCGTTAAATTTCTTCCAACGCGTTTTATCTAAGAACGGAGTTATAGAAAAGCTCAAAGAAGCAGGCATCGAAGAGGGCGACACCGTAAATATATACGAATTTGAATTTGATTTCGTGTACTAAGCTTGGTTCTTTTTGGCAGAAAATGGAATTAAATTCCTTCGCCGCTTTTCTGCGCTCGACGTATGAAATACGCCTTCGGCATAAAAACGACGATTTCTCCTCAAAAATAACCTAAGCTTAGCTTTTGATAAAAAACAGAATTGTATTCTTTTAAGCAAAAAAATCGGAGGACTTAAAATCCCCCGATTTTTTATTTTTTTATTTTATCCTTCAGTTTTGGGCGCTTCGGTTTTTTCCTGCTTTTCAGCCTTAGAAAGACCGACAACCGAGTTAACGGGAAGCGCAAAAGCGATTCCTTGGCCCTCCGTGTCAAGTCCCGCCTGGTTATAAAGCGCGTGAAGAATATCGTCCTTAAGCTCGTGCGGAACCAGAATCATAACGATTTCCTTTTCGGGCTGAACCGTAATTCCGAAAAGCTTTTCGGCTTCAAGATTTGCCGTTCCTCTTGCGTGAATAACAGTACCGCCGCGTGCGCCTACTTTCTTAGCCGCGTCCATAACGAGATCGGAAAATCCTGCGTTAACTATGCAAAATATAACTTCGTGTTCAAATTTCATTTTAACTCCTCACTTTCACGGCTAATTGTTTTTCGGTAAATTGGCTAAGAATTGATAAATCGCAACGCCAATGGTGTCTGTCATAGGAACGGTGAAGGCTATTCCTTTTCCGTTTTTTATACTTGTGAATTTTTCTTCAAGTGCCGCAAGAGCTTGCGATGCTTTTTCTTCTTTTATAATACTGAAAATAACGCTCTTTTCACTCTCGGAAAGACCGATAAGGTTGAGCATTTCGGTGTTAGCCGTACCCTCGGCGGCAAAGCTTAATTGCATATTGACCTCGAATTCCTGAAGAAAATCGGCATAAAATTCCGCCTTTTTTCTGTTAACTACCGTAACGAGAAGCTGAAGCTTCTTCGGCGCGAGGTTTTTCTTTTTCGAGGGTTTTATCTGCTTTTCTGTATTTGCCATCAAAATCACCTCACATAAATCTTATGATTTGCTCGTCGTCTGCCTCAAGTATGCGCTTCATTGCAATGCGTTGACGCATATGGTTTTTAAGAACCGCGCGGAAGCCGAGAAGCTGAATTGTGATAAGGGGCGTCATAGCAACCATAGCAACGATACCAAAGCCGAGATTCATAATCGAGTCCGTTCCGTGAAGCGCATAGCACGCACCGATGGAAAGAGGAAGAATGAAGCCTGAGGTAAGAGGTCCGCTTGCAACTCCGCCCGAGTCGAAGGCTATCGCCGTATAAATTCCGGGAACGAAGAACGAAAGTCCCAAGGAAATGAGATAACCGGGAATAACGTACCAAAGAATATTGAATTTGAAACAAATTCTGAGCATTGCAAGACAAATCGAGATACCGACACCGACTGAAAGCGCAATCATCATAGAGGTTTTGCTGACTGTGCCGTCGGTAATATCCTCAACCTGCTTATTAAGAACGTGAACGGCAGGCTCTGCAAGAACTACCACAGTTCCGAGAACGAAGCCGAATATCGCAAGTGCGTACGGTGCATCCTTTGCAACGTTTCCGAGGCATTCGCCGATTTTATATCCGACGGGCATAAAGCCTATTGAAACGGAGGCTAAGAATACGACAAGACCGATAAAGGTATAAACAAGGCCTACGGAAATTTTTATAAGCTTCTTCTTCGGGAGCTTCAAGCAAAGAAGCTGGAGTATAATGAAGAACAAAACTATAAGTCCGAGAGCTATAAACACTTCTTTTGCGGTGTCGAAAATCGTGTGCCAGAGAGCGTCAAGCTGTTCGTCAACCGAATAGCTCGGCTTTTGGTAGTCGATTTTCTCGGTTATTCCGACACCGAGCACCATAACCGCAAGTATCGGGCCAACCGAGCACATAGCGATAAGACCGAAGCTGTTTTCCTCAACGTTCTTTCCGCCAAGCGTCGTTGCAATACCAACGCCGAGAGCCATTATAAAGGGAACGGTAATAGGACCTGTGGTAACTCCGCCTGAGTCAAATGCAAGGGGGAGAAATTCCGTGTTGCCATTGAGAATAACGAGCGATGCTATCGCGAAAAGTATCATATAGAAGTAGAACAGAATCGAGGAAAGCGGCTTTTTGAATATAATTTTAAGCACCGATAACAAAAGGAAAATGCCTACTCCGACTCCAACGAAAAATATAAGAGTCGTTCCGTTTATAGCGGGGGCAACCTGCTCCGCAAGTACCGTAAGGTCGGGCTCTGCGATAGTTATCAAAAGTCCCATAAGGAAGCAAACCGAAAGAAGCCTTGTAAGCTTATGCGACTTAGTAAGACCTGCGCCTATCTGCTCACCCATAGGAGTCATAGCCATATCTGCGCCAAGGTTGAACATTGCAATTCCGAAAATTAGGAAAACGGAAGATATTATAAACGTTACAAGCTCCGTCGTCGTAAGCGAAACGAGATGTGTGAAATTAAGAATAAGAACGATAACTGTAACGGGTAAAACCGAAGTCAGTGATTCTTGGAATTTTTTGAGAAGTATTTTAAACAAGACCTCGCCTCCTTTTTTACATATCAATTCTATTATAACATAAGTGAAAAATTAAGTCAATTGCAAAAAACTAAAAAATAAGGGTAGTAAATTCTCAAAGTAAATGCAAGCGCAAAATCTTTCCAAGGCTAAATGCAACCTCTCGTGCTACTGCTACCGTTGCATTTGCTTTGAGAATTTACTGTTTTATTTTGATAATTTTCTTTTAAATTTAAAACTTGACATATTTATCATTTTGTGATATACTACTGCTCGTTATTGTTTTTCGAAAGGAGTAAGCTTATGTCAAAATGGAAGCATAAAATATCCGACATATCTTATCTTCATTATATCAAGCTTATCTGCCGTTCAATCCTGCTTATAGCAGCTTTAGTTTTATACGTAGTCAATAAAACAAAAAAATCCGAGGACCTCTTTCTCGGAATTGAGGATAAGCCTATAGTTTTAAGTATAATATGGGTTGTTTTCGTAGCAGAAATGATACTTCGGTTCTTTCCCGCAAAGATTGAAAGTATGGGATGCCAGAAGCAGTTTAAGCGCAATTTCAAGTCAACGGGTGAGACCGTTCCCGAAAAAATGAGCGGTGTCAGAACGTTTATCGCAGCTCTTGCTTGGATTCTTCTCAACGGAGTTATAGGGCTTCTTTATTTCTTAGGCGTTTACGACGCAGGAGTCCTCGTTCTTATCGCGCTCGCTTTTTCCGTTTGCGATATGATATGCATACTCTTTTTCTGCCCGTTTCAAACGTGGATACTTAAAAATAAATGCTGCACAACCTGCCGAATTTACAACTGGGATTATGCAATGATGTTCACACCTCTTATATTCATAAATAACGTATTTTCGTTGACTCTCGTTGCTCTTTCCCTTCTCCTTCTTATCAAGTGGGAAATTGTATATAAGCTTCACCCAGAAAGATACACGGAGAACACCAACGAAAACCTGGCTTGCAAGAATTGCAACGAAAAGCTCTGCCAGCATAAAAAGCAGCTCAGGAGCTTTTTAAAAAAGCAAGCGGAAGATCTTAAACGAAAAACCGAAAACCTTAAAAACAAAATATCCAAAAAATAAAAACGAGGTCAGCCGACCTCGTTTTTTGTGTCACACCTGTTGTGCCGTTTGTCACACAAGCTGTGCCAAATTGTCACACTCATTGTGCCAAATTGTCACACAATAAATAATAAATAAATAAATAATACTCTCTTTCTCTCTATAGTGCTGAAGCGGCGAAAATAAAAATATTAAAGCTCTTTATATATTGCTTCCGCCTTTTTTGCAATAAGGCTTATCTCGTCGGCAGCTGCCGTATTAAGCGGCTTTTTCTTCGGTAAGCCCCAAACGTTGAAAAAGCGCGGGCCTATCCATTCGCAGTATTCGCATTTTTGAAAAACACCCTTTAAAATAGAAAGGCAAGCCTTTTTCGGCTTCATAAATATAAGCTTCATAGGATATTTGATAATAGCAAAAATAAGCTTTGGGTAATGCGCCGTAATATTAGTAAAGCTTATTCCGGGGTGAGTTATCGCAAGCGTTGCTTCCGTTTCATTCTTGAAAAGCTCGTGAAGAGCATAGCTCAGATATCTCTTTGCGTTTCCGTAAACTAGTGAAGCTCTCTTTCTCGTCTTGAAATCAACGTCGCCATCGTCAATTTTTGAATAATTATGAGCAATGCTTCCAACGGCAACAACGTGTCCGCCTCTCTCGCGAAGCTGTGGCAAAAGCTCGCGTATTATGTAATAAGGAGATGCGAAATTTATCTGAAATACGTTGTCAAGTCCTGTTTTTACAACGCACCTCGGAATACTGTAAGCCCCCGCGTTATGAATAAAAACGTCGGGCACGCAAAGCTTTAATTCCTCCGTCGCGCGCTTCACGGAGTCAATATCCGAAAGGTCAACGGAAATAAGCTTCACGGAAATTGTGTCAAAGCTTTCCCGAAGCTCCGCGGCAAATGCCTCTGAGCGAGATTTGTTTCTATCCATAAGTATAAGATTTGCGCCAAGCGCGGCAAGATATCTTAAAAGCTCCTTACCAAGCCCACCCGTCGTACCCGTAATTGCAACGGTCTTGCCGCAAAGAGACGCAGTGTTGTTCTTTATCCAAGATTTTATACACATAGAGTATCCTCTGTAAATTGATGGATATAGTATATCATAATATCGGTAATAATTCAAGGGAAAAACTTAAACGCGGAGAATTTGCCGCTCGGGTTCTTGCTTTTTGCAAGCTAAAAGGGTTTACTAAATTTTTTCGTATATCTCCGAGCTGGCAATATATGCTCGCAAGCGAGCATACGCGAACTCCACGTTTGTAAAACAAACGACGGGTTCGTTCTTGCAGAAAGCCAAAAAAAGACTGAACGACCACAAGGGTGTTCAGTCTTTTTTGGTGCTCCTGCGGAGAATCGAACTCCGGACACCTTGATTAAAAGTCAGAAAACGCAGTTTTCCAGACGTCTGGAAACTCCCTCTGACTGTGCAAGATGCACAATCAGAGACGGCATCAGAGCGAGTGCTGCGGCACGATGCGAGCCTCAGCTGAGCCACCTTCAGCGATAAAATCGTCATTTGATTTGTTCACCTTGCACAAAATACCCTATGGCGCACAAAGTAGAGAGGTCAAGAGAGGGCGGGAGGATATGCTCACAAATTTTCCGCCCCGTGTGTTAGCGGAAAAATTGGGAGGGATACCGGACTAACCGACCTTGACTGAACGGACAGCTATCACCCACACTTAGAGCCCGGCAGGGCGGGGGGAACAAAGAGAAGCCCCGCCCTCCTGGCTCACGCCGAGTGCCGTCGGAGACAGAAGAAAAGTTTTGCCAAGCTTTTTTAAAAGCGCCCCTCCCGGCTCGCAAGCCCCCTCGGAGAGTCGCTCTCGCAAGAGCGAAAGCCTCAAAAACGGCTCAAATTCGCACGAAAGCAAAAAAGGCAGGAAAGCCCCCGGGCGCGCGTTTAGGCTCGCAGAGCCGTTAAGAACGCGCGACAAGGGGGCTTTCTTGACGTTGACTTACTTTTTCTTGTAATCTCTTTGATAACTGCACGTAGGGTAGTTACTGCACCCTATCCATTTTCCAGTTGACCAGGTGCAGACACGCAATTTTCCGTTTTTGCAACGAGGACATTTTTCATTGATTGGTACATACCAAGGGCTTGTATTTTTATTAAGTTCCATAAATACCTCACTTTTTTCCGAAGCGGTTTAACTTCTCGGGTGTATCTATCAGCCCGGCTAAATAGTCCAGGCTTACGTTATAATAGCGAGCGAGAGTCACAAAGTGATGCATTGGTAGCTCGTGTTCACCACGTTCATATCTACTATAATGAGTTTGATATAATCCTAAAACTTTAGCTATTTCGGCTTGCGTTTTGTTTGCATCTTCCCTGACGTCTTTCAGTCTTTGATAATATTGCATAAGCTCTCCTATGTAGCCTCAATAGAGGCTTTTTTTAAATTTTACCATAGACCCCATTAGGTCTATCGCATTTAGACCTAATTTGGTCTTGACAAAAGACCTAATTTGGTCTATAATTGAAGATGTTAGACCGAATTAGGTCTATACGTGTCGGCCCGGCTGACGAAACAAAATCTCCTTTAGCCTCGGAGCAAGAGCTCCGGGATGAAGGAGAAGCACAAAATCAATTTACCTGGTTTAAATTGACTCTCGCGTCTTACCTGCAGGAGCCACCGCGGGAGAATAAATATTCATGACGAGCGTATATCATTACCATTTCCAAAAGAAACCTTTATAAAATGTACTTTCGGAACGTCCGGAAGTTTTGAAAGGAAAGAGAGACGACCAGGCGTCTCTTGACCTTTCAGAAGAAAGGAGAATTTATGACAAAACACAGAGCACGATTGCGGAGGGTATTCACTCTGCTTTTAGCAATAATGCTCACCTTGAGCGTTTTTGCGCCCCTGCTGACGATAAGAGCGTCAGCCTCAAGCTCCCCCTCGGAAGTCCTCCAAGACCTCACGAAAGCGGAAAATTTCAAGATTGAGAATTTTCCGAATCTCACGCTTGACTACCTCAAGCAAGTAAACGAGGATACAGACAAAACAAATGACCAGGCACACCTGGAGGTGATACAAATCGCGGAGGGAAGCTCCGGCGAGTTGTATCTTTACGTATATCAGGCTACGGATAAAGAGCTTGATTTAACAGCTTCTGCCGTTCTCCTCTCAACAGAGTTTACACCTGACGGACAGAACATTAACCCTGAAATATATTACCTTGAGCTTGTATCCACCGACAGCGTATTTGATAAATACGTTGTCAAGGATTTTCACGTCAGTGAAGAGCCGTACCGCTATTACAATATCGTAACACTATACCGCAATTTTAACCCGGCAATAGACGAAGTCACTGCCGGGGGAGTTATAGAGAATTTCGAGCTCGGAATAGGCGTAGGACAGCAGTGGTGCTCCTATTACGAGAACGAAAGTATCGTCTATGAAATGAACACGTTTGAGACTGTTGACGTCAATATCGGATATACCGGAAGCGTGAGTTTTTACTCAGGCTTCCAATTCGGTAACATTTTAGGCGCGTTCGAGTCCGGTGACCTTTGGTTTATCACATTTAACGTAGAGGACTACATCGTAAAAAAGATTTACGATGCATACCTCACATACAAAATCAGAAGCAAAGAAAAATTTATCAGCACCGGTATAAATGAGACAGAATACGGAGAATGGAGCGAAGATATACCGGTAACTCTCAAGAGCGAAGATACCGCGACTTATGAAGGAGACGGAATCTTCGGAAAAGAATACACCTGGAATAAAATCACAAGCTCCGCGGATTTTATTTCACAGCTTGAAGCGCAGGACGTGAGAATCACAGACGAAGCGAAAAGCCATTTATCGCAGAATGCGTGGGTTTTTGCATTTCTTCAAACCGAGCGAAAGACTAACAATTACGATATTGCTCAATCAACATTTAGCTCTGAAGTCTCCTCAGTAACAGTCATACGTCTGCATTTTATGGACATAAAAGGCGACGTATATAACCTCGGAGTAGTCTCTGATAGAGTCTCTCCGGACGACTCCCCGGACGCATTCGGAAGCGGTTCGGAGATTGAGCTTCCGGAATGGGTACAAAAATTGCTTATGATACTTTCGATTATATTACTCCTCATGATTTTTAACACAGTATTCCCCTTTGTAAAGTTCATTTTTAGCATACTTTTAACAGTAATAAAAGCAATCTTCAGCATTGCTTTTTACATACTCACTTTGCCTTTTAGGCTTATACGTTGGATATGGAGGTAGACAGAATGGATAACGAATATCTTCCCGAGTGGAAACCCTGGAAAGTTACAGCTGAGGAGCTTGAAAAGCTCCGAGCGAAAGACCGGACGATTTTGGACAAGTTCTATTTAGAGAATCTTACAACTTTAAAAAATTGTGCAATTCACTATTATAACAGTCGCGGAAATCTTGCGAGTTTTTATAATGTTGATGATATTGTTCAATCTACATATCTTTACCTAATGCGATTAGATTTTAGCAATCCTAAACTTTTTAAGCACACATTAAAGCAAGGATTTTATTATTCCGCATTTGGATGTATAGACTCAGTTCGTTATTTAAAGTCTGACATAGAATTCCGAAATTTGTTTTTCAATACCTACACTATTCTTGACGAGCCTCTTTTTGATGATACCGGACGAACACGAGTTGATATGTTACCCGGTGGGCTCTCTCCTTATACTGAGTTAATGAATGAGCGCGAGCGACGTCGTCAGGATAGGATTGAGGCAGACCTTGAGCCTATCCTGCGTCGTATATTTACACCTGCTCAATATTATTTATGGTCAAAGGGTAGTATGTCAATTAGAGTTTTATCCATTATCAGACGTCACTCAGACGAGCTTTTGCAGTTTCTGAGGGAGCACGGCACACCGGAGCATAAGCTTCAAGGGCATATAATGACCGCAGAAGAAGAACGCGCCCGGGCAAACGAGAAAAGAGCTCGTTTAGCCTGGGAAAAAGAACACCTTGAGGAACTTACTCCAGAGCGACGTAAAGAAGTAAAGGCTCTTATAAGGAGTTGTGAGAGTTGCAGACGTAATTCAGAAGCAAGAAATGCACGTAGAAGAATACGCGCAGCGGAGGCGAAGAAAGCGAGGGCGAGTGTATGAAGCACGTCAGAGGCTTCGGCTACGTCGGAGACGACGTTGACGACGTAGAGTGCTGCGAGATTGAGGACAACAACGTTGACCTTGAGCAAGGACACGCATCAGAGCACGTTGAGTCTAAACGTGCGATTAAAGCTTACAACTGCCCCCGGTGCAACCGCTTTCTGTTTGAGGCAGACGTTAGCTTGCACGGAGTCATCTTTATAAGATGCCGGAGGTGCAGGCGCGAGGTTGCCATAGAAACAGTACCAATAATGCAACGCATTGGATATATAAACCTACTCAGAAAGGAGAATTTAGAAAATGACAGTTGAGGTAAAGATTGTCAAGAAGAACGTTACCTACAAAAACCAGGAAGGCAAAGAGCAGAGAGGCACGAACCTCTACGTGCAGGTAGGGAAAGAATATATACCGATTGAGGTAATATTCTTCCCGAACAATAAGTGCGAGGGCAGAGACCCTGCGTTTGCCGGACGAATGGCAGTTCTTTGTGCAGTTGCAGAAGAAATGCCTCCAAAGCCTGCTAAGGATAACGGACAAGCGAACGAATAAGACGTCCGCCCGGGAAAAACAAGGCAGACGGTGCGCGTCAAAAGGCGGGATAGCCGTGACCGCACCTCGCCTTTTTCCAGGACGTAGAGAGCTTAGTAATCCGAATAAAATTCACACTCGAAGCCTCGGGCGCGCGCATATAATCGCCCGCGCATTCCGAGTATTTAAAATATTTATCTCAGTATAAATTAGCACTAATAATAACTACTTGATATAAGTCTCAGAATGTCAGCAAAAAACCTTAAAACGTACAAAGTAAAAATCAGATAAAATTAAGCTTTTCGAGGCAAGGGCGGGAGCCCGCGAAAAGCTTCCTCCAAAAATTCAAAAAAGAGGAGGTGAGAAGCTTGCTTCGCACCGGAGATTTCCAAGCAAAATTTCATACCCGCGCAAAATACTATAAGACTCCTGACGGAGTTGTGAAGCTCGCGAAAATTCAGCAACTCAGCTTTCCCTCTTTCCGTCTCCCCGGATTTGAAGAAGTCAAGCGCAAGGGAAACCCGGAGCTTGACGCGCTCCTTGAGGAAATGGAAGCTCAAGCTTCTATTTCCGGCTCGGCAATCCCGGCATTATATGACGAGGGCTCAAGCCTTGAGACCGAGGAAGAAAAGGAAGCAAAGCTTCCCGCCTGGAAGAATCTCCACCGCGCAAAAATGAACGCATTTGATAAGATACTCTGCAACCCCGACCTTGATACGTTCGCAACGTTCACGATTTCCCCGGAACACGTAGAAGACCGCGCGTCTTGGGAAGACGTTTATCATAGACTCAAGATTTGGCTTTCGGACAGAGTTCAAAGACGAGGCTTGAAATACGTCATCTGCCCGGAACGTCACAAGAAGGGCGGTATTCACTTCCACGCAATAATGAATTCCAAAGCTTTGAAGCTTATCCCCGCAACGAATGCACACACAGGCGCACCCATGGAACACAACGGGCAACCCCTCTACAACGTCAAAGATTTCAACTTCGGCTTTACCTCGGCAGAGCTCATTCAGAGCGCAACCCTCGACCGCGAAAAAGTCGCAAAGTACATATTCAAGTATATGGGCAAACAAGGCATTGAGGGCAAAATCGGAGGGCGGTACGCCCTCATCGGAGGAGAGCTTGCCTCTCCGATATACCTTTACGGAGAAGACCCCCGGGAATTTATCCCCATCTCAGAGGAACAAGCCTCACAAGAAGGCTTTTACCGGGAGTCAGAACACGAGGGGATAAAATACCGGGAATGGAGTTTTATATGACGATAACCCAGACTTTCGGCTTATTCCTTGATGACCAATACCTCAAGGGTAACAGCCTCCACACCATAACCGACTACACGAACAAGCTCCGCCCTTTCCTCGAGCAGTTCGGAGAGCTGGAGCTCGCAGAGCTTCGCCCGGAGAACTTGAACGAGTACGCCCGGACACTTAGAGAGACTCACTCCAACACGATAACGATACAAAGCTACGTCAGAGCTCTCCGTGCATTCCTCAACTGGTTATATCTCAACGACCACGTAGAAGCCGATTTCTGCCGGAAATTCCGTCTACCGAAAGCACGCAAGGCTTTCATTAACGTATTGACCGACCAAGAAATAGAGAGAGTTTTTGCTGTTTACAGCGACAACTCGAACGTGATACATCTACGTAACCGGGTAATACTCTCCCTTATGCTTGACGCAGGGTTGCGTTTGAATGAGGTCGTAACCGCCCAGGTCGCAGACCTACATCTCCCGGAGGGATACCTTATCGTCACCGGAAAAGGAAGCAAGCAACGCGCTGTTTCCTTTGGAGTAACTACGCTTGAGCACGTCAAGGCATACCTTGGCGTTGTCACACCCTCTGAGGCACTCCTTCAGACTGCTGAAGGTGAGCCTCTCACCCGGGACACCCTCAAGAATATGTTTCGCAAGCTCAAAGTAAAAAGCGGAGTCGAAAGACTCCACCCTCACCTACTCCGGCATACCTTCGCCACCCGGTATCTTGAGAACGGTGGAAGCATTTACAACCTCAAGGAACTCCTCGGACATACCACCCTTAAGCAAACCCAGGCATACCTCCACGTAGCGCAAAACCGAAGACACCTTGATTTCGCACGTTATTCCCCCCTGGACAACATAAAAAAGCCTCCTCACATATGAGGGGGCTTTTTTATTGGTGCTCCTGCGGAGAATCGAACTCCGGACACCTTGATTAAAAGTCAAGTGCTCTACCAGCTGAGCTACAGGGGCATATCAAATCACGCTTAAATATAATAGCATATTCAATTTCGTTTGTCAATACTTTTTGAGAAAAATATTTCGAATATTTCAAAAACAGCTTTTTCGGCAAAAGCGCAAAGCTGTCCGTTTTATAGGACACAAGTCTTGATACAATGTAGTCACGAAAGAAACGGAGGACATCAAAATGAAACTCAAATATGCAGTAGCTCTTTTAAAATGCGGAGAAGAAAAAATACTCGGTATTTTCAATACCAAAGCGGAAGCAGACAATTTCGGTGAAAACAACACACTTCCAACGGAAGCAGGACTTCAATACTGTTTTTCCGCCCTTTTTAACGGTGATAAACCAAAATCAAACTTTAAGGTGTACGACTATTATAACAGACAGCTTAACTATGCCTGAATTTACGTATTGATATTTGCAGAAAATGTGATATAACGGTGACGAAGTTTTTTGAGATTTAGCTTAAACTCGGTATAGGAGTCAGAGAATGAATATTCGTTGGATATTTAATTACCAAAAATCACACCGCCTATATCGCTTCGCGACCCCGATGGCTACGCTAAATGCCACCCCTGCGACATTCGTCGCATGGTGAGAATCCACTTCCTTTGTGCCAAAAGGAAAGGTTCAATCCAACCCGAATGGGTTAAATTGAACCTTTTGGCGCAGAGGGAGGGATTCGAACCCTCGTGTGCTTTTGGCACAAACTGATTTCGAGTAATTAACCGTTTAATACCTACTCGTCCCTCGTCGTCACTATTTATATGAAAAAACGTGCATACAAACAGTATTTTTCCGAAAGCTTCCGCGAAATTTGATAGAAAACTGTCAGAAATACGACCAAATAGTTAACCAAAGTTTCTCGGTATCTCCGTCGGCAAAAAGAAATATGGAGAAACAAAATGGAAAACGAAAATAGAAGACAAGACCTCGAATGGCTACTTCGCGGATGCCCCGACATTCTATCACCTACAAGCAGCGAGATGGACAAAGAAAAGTAAGAACACGATATACACACTGCTTAAATCGGGCGAGCTGAGAAGCTTTGTTATGCGAGGCGCTCACCTCATATCAAAGCTCGACCTAATAGATTACCTCCTACTGCATGCCGACGATACAGACGGCAAACGCTTCAGAGTCGGAGGTGAAGAAAATGACGGTTAACGAAATCGTATCTCTCTATCCCAAAACGATAAACTCCGAGCAACTCAGAATAATCCTCGGAATCAGCAAACGCAAGTGTGCTTGGATGCTACAAAACGGTGTGATACCCTGCAAGGATACCGAGAAGAAAACAAGGCGGTACACGATAGAAATTACGGACGTTATTCACTATGTGAATACAGTCAGCGAAAATCCATACGCATACTTTATTCCTCCCATATTCTCAGCGAAGCAAAGCACCTCGGAAATACGATACCCGAATGAGCTTCGGGAAGACTTCTCCGAATGGCTGACAAAACGCTGGCGCAATCGAAAAGAAACCTTCTCACCGAAAGAGCTCGAAAAGCTCATTGGCTACGAGCAGGACTCGGTAAGACGGTGGCTAAACCGAGGACACCTAAAATGCGTGAAGGCGCAAGGCGAGGAAATCATAGCAAAGGAATGGCTGATAGCCTTCCTCTCCGATTACGGATTTAAGATCACAAAGAAGAGCCAAAAGCATCAAGAATTACTTAACGAATACTTCGCATAACATGAAAGGCTGGGCGCACGCCCAGCCTTGATTTTTAGGAAAATCTAAAGTCTACTTTATATTTTCTTAATTTTTGCATTTTTAAGTCCAGTTCAAGCAAATGAAACTATCACCACAGTGATAGTAATTATGTGCGAAATTAACAAATTTGCAAAATAATTTGGAGAACGCCAAATTTATTAGTTGACAAAGCGTAGGTTTTATGATAAAATAAGAAAAAAGATTATTTGGAGGTAAATATGGCGGTTACCTATAAAAAACTTTGGAAGCTCCTCATTGATAAGGATATGAAAAAGAAGGAGCTTGCCTCACTTGCCGGAATAAATCCTACAACAATTAGCAAAATGAGTCGAGGAGAAAACGTTAACGTTGATGTGCTTGGCAAAATATGCTCAGTTCTCGATTGTAAGCTTGACGATATAATGGAGTTTATTCCCGATGCGCCCTTAGTAAATAACAATGCTCCAACAAAGGACTCATATGAAATACTTTCGGGAGATACTCTTGTTGCAACCTGGAATGATAAAAATCTTACCGTTCACAACGAGTCTCTTCTCCCATTATATCTTAGAAAATACCGTGATGCTGACTCCTGGCTTGAAACGAGAGCAATAGACAGTCACAGAGCTAACTCAAGACTCTTGAAAAAGGCACTTCGCCTTGAAAACAAAGATGATATTTCCACCGTTATTCACGTAAATGCGGCGACCATTACCGATAACTATTGGATAAGACCGATAGGCTCGTCACTCACATATGCTGACGTGAAATTTGATAACGACTACTTCGCTAGCCTTGCCCTCAAGGGAAACTACGATAGCTTCAATAAAGCAGCTTTCAGAGGACACACGAAGAGTCCGGAGCTTACGAACGTAGGTAGCTTTGAAAAATGCTGGAAGCTCAAGGACGGCAAATGGTGGATGCACAAGAAAGCAACGCTCCCCGAAATGTTCTCAGAGC
>JAZQRU010000049.1:0-6657 GCA_045629745.1 Eubacteriales bacterium | reverse complement strand
CCGCCGGTGGGCTGACCGGTAGAAACGTTATAGTAAGCTGCATTGGTGGAAGCAACAACATTGTTCGGAGATACAGTAAGAATACCAGAACGCTTCAAGGACTCTTGGGAATTCCTGATAAAGAATTACAAAACGATAATTTCAAAGCAGGACAAAGTCAGTGGCTTGAAAATTATCAGGGCGAGTTTGGATACGGCTCCATTGAAGAGAAGCAAAGAGTGCGAAGATTTTTACAAAGTCTTCGCGGAAAATTATCAAGAACAACACTAAAACCGTTTGACACAGCGGGAAGAAATCTTTCACCAGCTCTTTTGAAAAAATTCTCAGACACGGTTTTCAAAGATTTAGACGGAACGCTTCTGTCCGTTTGGCATTGGACCGATAAGCATTTTTCACATTTTGAAATAGGTGATATTGGATTTCACGCAGGAACGTTTGACGCTTCTCACGCGATAATGTTTGCCAAAAGCAAAGACGGAAAAAAAGGTTTTTTCAAGGAAATGTACGTAAATAGCAAATCCCCTCTTTTTATAGAGCGAGACTTGGGAACTTCTTGGACTCCGCATTTAACAGCTGTTGCTTCAAATGTTTTGAACAACACCGAAATATCAAGCATTTTAGCTCTTGATGGTTATAATATTCAGCAATATAATAGTCCTGCCTCTGTTAGATTGAGAGAATTGCTTAAGAACAAAGGTTACGATTCTATCATATATACAAATGACTGGGAAGGCGGTTTGTCAGTAATAGTTTTTGATGATAGTCAATTTTATACCGTAGCTGAAAATGGAGTAGATTTAGAACACAGCAAAGATACAGACAAAAACAATAAGCGCTACGCCATCTCTGCCGACTTTGATATAGCCAAAGGTTCTATAAGCGAAGAGGCGACGAAAAAGGCACAGAGCACGCTTAAGGAATTAAAGTCACGGCTTAAGTCTACACCCTCTGCTATACTTGCTACGCAAATTCAGTTTACAAATCAGCAAGCAGGAATTGAAGCAGCAGGCAAAGCTCTCGGAATCAAGGAAATTGAAGCTGAGGTCCAAGCCGTCAGAGCTTCGAGGAATCAGGCTCAGGAAATGCTCGCAGGCCAGCAGTGGTCCATTATGGGCGATAAGTATATCAAAGAGGGCGACGGCTTTTATAAGATAATTGAGCCTATACAAGCTAAGGGCGAAGAATATTACGAGGATTTTCAGCAATTCCTTTTTCACCGTCACAATATAGACAGAATGTCACTTGAAGAGCGCTCCATAGCTAAAAACAATGCCAAAAAGGCAGAGCTTGCAAAGCTTCAAGCAAGGCTCAAAGAGCTTAAAATGCAGCTCGTAGAGATAAATGCCGAGCTTAAAGATTTAAAGCTTCAAAAAGGGCGCGTAGCCGTTCTCGAGAAACGCAGGCTTAACAATATCAAGCAAGGTATAATTGCCGAAAGCAATTCCTTGACAAAGAGCGTAACAAAGCTCCGTCAGGATACAGAAAGCTTTAAGCCCGATAAAAACAAGCCTGTTTTCGGAAAGGAAAAAAACGATAAAACTATTGCTGTGACGGCAAATGAGAGCCGCGTAATAGTCGAAGAATATCTTAAGCTTCACCCCGAATTTGCGGCAGAAGCGGAAAAGATATATACATACCTCGATAATCTTCAAAAAATGCGCCTTGACGCAGGGCTTATAGACGAAACACTTTATAAAGCCTTGAAAGAAAAATATCCGCATTACGTTCCAACGTACCGTGACACAGCAAAGCAAGGCACGTCAGGAATTAGCGGAAAATACAATTTAGCCGTTAAAAAGACTATAGGTGTAGCCAAGGGCGGATTTGAAAAGCTCGTTCCTCTCGATATTTCAATATCAAGAATGACGGAGCAAGTTATAACGGCGGCAAACGTAAACCGCCTCGGAAACGTTCTTTACGATGCTGCACTGTCAAAGAGCAATACGGAGTTTATAAGCGAGCTTACACGCGAAAAAACAAGCCTTGACGATTTTACAAGCGACGAGCCTTCCTCTGCAAGCGAGAAAAAGAATCAGTTAAGCATTTACCGAAACGGCGAAAAAATAACCCTCTCAATAACGAGCGAGGTATTTGCTGGCTTTGATGCCTTTAATTCAAAGACGGATATAGGCAGCGCCCCGATAGAAATGCTTAGGGCTACAAACAACACCTTTAAAAAGCTTGTAACCTCTCTAAACCCGTTTTTCCTTGTAAGAAACGTTATCAGGGACTTTCAGGATGCGGGAATAAACACAAAGTATTACAAGAGCTTTTTGAAAAATTATGCCCGCGCTATATATCACCTTTCGCACAATACGAAAGAGGCTCAGCTATATAGAGCAATGGGCGGCTTAAGCTCTTCCGTTTTCGATTACAACAAGGGCTACGTAGCGAAACAGAGCCGAATGGGATTTGCCGTTTCTAACGGAAAAATAAAATCTCTGTTTTCGAGAATGGAAAACCTTAATATGTTCGTTGAGCAGATTCCGAGATTTGCGGAGTTCCTCTCTTCCATAGAGGCAGGAAACTCACCGCGCCAGGCAATACTTGACGCAGCTGACGTTACGACGAATTTCGGAAGAACGGGTAAGATAACGAAAGCGCTTAACAGCACTATAATCCCGTTCCTCAACCCCGCAATACAGGGCTTAAGCAAGATAACGCGCAACGTGAAAGAGGCGTTTACCTCTGTAAGAGCATTCTCACTCTTTGCCGTAAAGCTTGCGATAATCGGAGTTATTCCGCAGATATTCAATCAGCTTATGTATGAGGATGACGAGGAATACAAGGAGCTTAAGGACAGGGATAAGGAAAACAACTATCTCTTTAAGGTGGGCGACACCTTTATAAAGCTTCCTAAGGGCAGAGTTGTCAGCGTTATTGCAGGCGCTGTCAACAGAACGAGTCAAGAAATTGAGGGCGAGGGTGCAGACTGGAAAGACTATTTCGACAACGTAATATCCCAAGTAACCCCGGTTGAAAACTTTGCGCGTCCTATATGGGCTCCCGTTCAGGACGTTGTAAACAACAGAACTTGGTACGGAAGCGAAATCGAGGGACAGCAGTTTGACAATACTCGTCCAGAGGACCGCTACGACGAGGGTACAAGCTCGATAGCGATAGCTCTCGGCAAAGCGTTTAATTACTCGCCTAAAAAGATTCACTATCTCATAGACCAGTATTCAGGCGTTATAGGTGATTTTCTCATTCCTCTCACCACTCAAAAGGCTGAAAACAGCTTGGTAAAAGGAAATTTCACAATAGACCCCGTAGCTTCAAACAGTCTTTCAAACGACTTTTACAAGCTTTACGAGGAAGCACAGTATTTGAAAACTGACGGTGACGTGACAGCTAAATATCAGGTAAAATACTTAAATTCCGTCAAGTCCGCAGTAAGCGAAATGTACGACGAGAAAAACAAGATACAGCAGTCCTCGCTTTCGGATGCAGAGAAGCTTCAGCAAACGAGAGTCATTCAAGCTCTCATAAACGAGGCTTTCAGAAATGCTATTAACGGTTATGAAACCTATACCGAAGCTATCACAAGTACGCAAGGACTATTTGACGAGGAAAAAGAGGAAAGGCTTCGCTATACGGAGATAACCCGTTTAACCTTTGGCGCGGAAAAAGCACTTGAAGAGTACAATTCCGACGTTTACGAAAAATGCAAAGTATTGAACAGCGCAGGCATAAGCTACGACACGCTTTATACTTACTATTTCGCTACAAAGGGTATAACCGGCGACACCGACAGGCGCGGAAACACCGTAAGCGGCAGTAAGCGGAAAAAGATAGTTTCCATTATCAACTCGCTGAACGTTTCACGCGAACAGAAGCTTTTACTTATAGCTTCCAAAGGCTACAGCTTGCAAGATGGCGACGTGCGCGGCCTCAGCGCAAACGCTGCTAAAAAACGCCTTTTAAGCTATATTATCAAATTGCGTGGACTTTCTAAGAATGAAAAAGCAGCGCTCGCGGAAGTTTGCGGATTCACCGTAAAAAACGGCAGAATTCTAATGAAGAGCGCGTGATAAACGCGACAAAACGGCTTTTTGTCCCTATTTATCGCATTTTTTAAAAAAATCTTAAACTTTTTTTGCAAAAAAATATCCGAGCTCAATTTTTGAACTCGGATATTTTTAACTTAATGACATTGAGTCTTAAACTGCCCTTTTTTACGGTTTTTAAATCATTAAATCTGAAATAAGCTCTGCAAATTCACCGGGGTTTTCAATGCCGACGCCGCCTATAAGGCAAGCGGTGGAGTAGAGCATTTTCGCGTATTTGCGAAAAGCCTCTTTGTCGCTTTCATAAAGTCCTTTAAGCTTTGCGGATATTGGGTGAGAAAGATTTATCTCAAGCACAACATTTGCGCGGGGCGCATCTTCACCGCCGGGCATCTTTTTTAGTATCTTTTCCATTTCAACGGAAAGCTCGCCCTCGCTAGTAAGACAAGCCGCGTGCTTTTTAAGCGAAGTTGTGAAGCGTACCGCATTTACAGCGCCTATCGCATCCTTCATTTCCGTAAGCATATCGCGTGAAACGTCGTTCGCGGCTTCAAGCTTCGCCTTGTCGTCGTCATTTTCAAATTCAAGCGCTTCCGCGGAAATGTTTTTGAATTCCTTGTCCGAATATTTCCCGAGCATTTTAAGAGCAAACTCGTCAACCTCGTCGGTTAAGTAAAGAACCTCGTAGCCCTTGTCGCGTATCGCTTCAAGGCGGGGAAGAAGCTCGATTCTTTCAATGCTTTCTCCCGTTGCGTAGTAAATGCATTTTTGCTCCTCTTTCATTCTCTCAACGTATTCCTTGAGAGTAACGTATTTCTTCTCGAAAGAGGACTTAAAAAGCACGAGATCGGAAAGAGTATCCTTGTGCATTCCGTAATCGGAATAAAGCCCGAATTTAAGCTGCAAGCCGAATGCGTCGAAGAATTTTTCGTATTCCTCGCGCGAATTTTTAAGGAGCTTTTCAAGCTCACTTTTAATCTTCTTTTCGATAGCCTTAGCCATTAGCTTGAGTTGTCTGTCGTGCTGGAGCATCTCGCGCGAAATATTAAGAGTTAGGTCTGAGGAGTCAACTATGCCTTTTACGAAACTGAAATAGTCGGGCAAAAGGTCGGCGCATTTTTCCATTATCATAACGCCCGAGGAATAAAGCTCGAGTCCCTTTTCAAAGTCTTTGGTGTAGTAGTTGAAAGGCGCGTGAGAGGGAATGAAGAGAAGAGCCGAATAGGTAGCCGTACCTTCGGATTTTTGAGTGATAACCTTCATGGGTTTTTCGTAGTCGAAGAATTTATCGGTGTAGAATGAATTGTATTCCTCGTCGCTGACGTCGCCCGACGCACGCTTCCAAAGTGGGACCATACTGTTGAGAGTTTCAATTTCGGTATAGCTTTCGTATTCCTTTTCCGAGCCTTCCTTGAGCCTTGACTTCGTTACGGGCATTTTTATCGGATATCGGATGTAATCCGAGTATTTTCTTATAAGAGCGCGGATTCTAAACTCCTCGAGAAATTCCGAATACTTTTCATCGTCGGTGTCTTGCTTTATATAAAGGGTAATTTCTGTGCCAAAGCTCTCTTTTTCGCACTCGGAAACGGTATAACCGGAAGCGCCCTCAGATTCCCAGACGTTAGCTGTAGCTTCTCCGAAAACGCGTGAACGCACGGTAATTTTATCAGCAACCATAAACGCGGAATAAAATCCTACGCCAAACTGACCGATAATATCAACGTCTTCCGTCTTTTTGTTATTGCGCTTGAAATCAAAAGAGCCGCTTTTTGCAATAGTGCCGAGGTTGTTTTCAAGCTCTTCTGCCGACATTCCGCAACCGTTGTCGGAAATCGTAAGCGTACGCGCTTCCTTGTCTGGCTTAATTGAAATTGCGTAATCGCCTCTTTCAAGCTTAACGTCACTATCCGTAAGTGAGCTAAAATAAAGCTTGTCAATAGCATCGCTCGCGTTTGATATAAGCTCCCTTAAGAATATTTCCTTGTGAGTATATATAGAATTGATCATCATATCGAGAAGCTTTTGTGATTCCGTTTTGAATTGCTTTTTTCTCATTTCTCTTTTCCTTTTTTATTATATGCGATTTATTTAGCACTCACTCACTTTGAGTGCTAAAAGTATTATAACACTATAAATTCATTATGTCAATAGAGTATTTAGAAATTTTAGGAATCGGGCGCTAAAATATTTTAAATATGAGATTTGGTGATATTGCACAAAAACACCCCCAAATTTATGTAAACGCTTGACAAGGTGACAAAATCTTAAAAAACTTGATTTTTTTCGAAAAAAATGCTTGACTTTTCTTTCGGGGTATAGTATAATAGACAAGCTGGCCAAAAGAGCCAAGCAAAATTGCTCATTGAAAATTGAACAACAGAAGAAATCAAAAGCACTGAAAAGTGTGAGAGATCTTGTCAAAACACTTTGAAAAAAGAAACTCAAAAAAGTAAGAAGAAGCTAGAAGAATAGCTCTAAGAAAGGTATTAGGTCCTTAGGGATTTAGTATATAATTTTTTAGAGAGTTTGATCCTGGCTCAGGATTAACGCTGGCGGCGTGCATAACACATTCAAGTCGAACGGAGTGTAGCAATACACTTAGTGGCGGACGGGTGAGTAACGCGTGAGTAATCTACCTTTCGGTGCG
>JAZQRU010000048.1:0-9267 GCA_045629745.1 Eubacteriales bacterium | reverse complement strand
TCCTGAAAAATGGGTATAGCTATAGCTTTTTTATATATATAGTTAAATTATAGCATATATATATATAAATTGCAAGTGTAAAAAACACATTTCCGATAAATTTTTATAAATTTTTAGATTTACCTTTTGAAAATAAAGAGGATAAAAGTCCTGATAAAAGAGCCAGAGTTAAACCTGCTGAGGATGCAGTCAAAGAACCTTTTAAAATTCCTAAAAAGCCCTCTTTGTCAATAGCCTCTTTTACTCCGTTTGCAATATTTCCCCCAAAGCCGACGAGAGGAATGGAAATTCCGCATCCGAATATTTCAAAAATAGGCTTATAAAGACCTATTGCCCCTAAAAAAACTCCAAAAACAACGTAAGAAACTAAAATTCTTGCAGGGGTAAGCTTGGTTTTATCTATCAATATTTGCGCAACAACGCAAATAGCTCCGCCTAGAAGAAAGGCGAGAAAAGGTTTTAAAAACATTTTTAATCTCCTATAAAGAAAATCTTAAAAGTGGTGTTATTCCCAAAATATTTTCACCCTGGAGAACACTCGAGGGGCTCATAAGAGCTCCTGTTGAGAGAAACAGAACGTTTTTTATATTACCCTTCTCCATTTCGGGTAGAAAAAAAGAAGAGAGAACCGACGCAGAGCATCCGCACCCTGATGCGCCGGCGTGAACGTCTTGTTTTTTTTTGTCATAAAGAAGAGTACCACAGTCAACGTGTATTTTTTCTGCTCCAGGAAGTTCTTTTTCTAATAGCTCTGCTAAAATAAGAGAGCCGTATTTTCCGAGGTCGCCGGTGATTATTTTATCAAAAGAGTAAATTTTCTCGCCACTTATAGAAAAGTACGTATAAATTGTGTCAAAAGCGCTTCTTGCCATTGCGGCACCCATATTCATTGCGTCTTTTGTAAGTCCGTCTACTATTTTTCCTACAAGCCCTTCCTTTATTTTTACTTTTCCGCCACTACCGAGAATAAAAGCACCGCCCGCAGTTGCGGTCCACTGTGATGTAGGGCTTCTCTGTCCGCCGTATTCAATAGGGGTTCTGAACTGTCTTTCTGCGGCGGAATTGTGAGAGGTAGTAACTGTAGCGCCCTTCTTTATATATCCGGAAGAGATAAGGTTTGATAAAATCAAAAGAGCTTCCGTTGCGGTCGAACAAGCGGAATAAAGACCGATATAAGGTATACCGAAAGAAAAAAGTCCAGAAGAAGAGGCCACACATTGATTTTCAAGGTCGCCGGCAAGAAGAACATCTATATCCTCGGGGCTTGTATTAGTTTTCTTCATTGCAAGGTTTAAGCTCATTCTCGCAAGCTCTGCTTCTGCAGCTTCCCATGTGTTCATACCAAACCTGTCTGTATCGTCGCAGAAATCAAAAAGCTCTCCGAGAGGGCCGCGCCTCTCTTCTCTTCCTCCAACAGATGCCGAGCCTAAAAAAGAAACGTCATTTTCAAAACGGATAATTCTTCTCATAAAAAACCTCGCACAAGAGTGTATACGTAATAAATAATTCCGTAAACCGTGCCCGCCGCGGTTGCGTAAAGAATGACAGGGCCTGCAACTGTAAAAATTTTAGAGCCGACACCTAGTATAAATCCCTCACTCCTTGAATCAATGGCAACGCTTGTAACGGAGTTTGAAAAACCCGTAACAGGAACTAGAGTCCCTCCGCCTGAAAATCTTGCGATTTTATCAAAAACTCCTGTCGCTGTGAGAATTGATGCTATCGCTATGACGGAAAGAGTGGCGGAAAGGTATGCGTTTTCTTTGTCCAAAAAAAATGAAACTAAAGTGACAAAAAGCTCCGAAAAAAAACAAATGGAGCCGCCCACCAAAAATGCCGAAATGCAATTTTTTAATATGGGAGATGAGGGGGCGTGTTGATTTATCAGTGATTTATAGTCTTTGTTTTTCTCCATAAAAACCTCGTTTTTGTAAATAATTATTTGCTTTTATGATTATTATGCGCTCTTTTTAGTGTTTTATAAGAAAAATAAAAAAGAGCGAAAAATCGCTCTTTTATCGGCTTAGTATATCCCCTAGAAAGTCAATTCCAAAATAAAGAAACAGGTTTCTTATCAAAAAAGTGATGATTATAGATAAGGGAATAAGTAAAACTTCAAAATATTTAAATCTTCCAAGCGGGGAGAGGTTGTTTTTTTTGAATGAAAATAAGAGGAGAAAATCAAAGTAAAGAACAAGAAAAATTCCAACGAAAATCGGCGGATAAAAAATAAAAGCATTCTTTAAATCAAGCTCAAAAAGATATCCAAGCGAGCGTGTACCGCCGCAACCGGGACAGTAAAGATTGAAAAATTTTTGAAAAACACAGGTGTATGTTTTACCTTTTTCAAGTATATTTTTTGGGTCAAAAACAACACAAAAAACAATTGTTGAAGAAATTAAAATTAAATTTAGCAGAGAAAAAATAAAGACAATTCTTCGTCTTTCTTTTGTCATTTTGCTCACTCCCTTCTTTATAAATGTATCATAAAAAATGAGTTTTTTCAAGTATTTTTTAATTTGGGTATTGAATGTTAAAATAAAGTGTGCTAAAATTAAACAAAAAGCAAGGGAGAAATGATTGTGAGTGAACATAATGAGTTTGAAAATAACAATTTTCGGTCTGGAAATAACGAATTTGAATATAGAGGCGGAAATAATTTCGGAAAGCCCAAAACAATGGGATGGTCTGTGGTGTCTCTTGTAAGCGGTATAATTTCTGTTGTTTGCTGCTGTCTTGGTATAACTGGCATTATTTTTGGAATAGTTGCAATCGTTTCTGCTCTTCTCTCCCGAAAAGTGCTCGGGTATTTTGACGGTCTTTCAATAGCGGGTCTTATACTGGGTATATTCGGTGTAGTTTTCGGAGTCTCTATTTTGGCGGCGGTTGCTATGCTCGGAGAAGAATTCTGGGAAGAATATATTGAAGAATTCAACAAAATGTACGGAGAAGCTTATCCAGATCTTTAATTTTTTAAATAATAAACCCCGGCGGTTTCGTAAGAAGTCTGCCGGGGTTTGTTGTTTATTCATTTGTATTTTATCAGATCGACAAAATAATTTCTTCAACGCGGTGAAGCGCCTCGTCGAGCTTATCGATATCGCGGCCACCGCTCATTGCAGAGTCGGGGCGTCCTCCGCCTTTGCCTCCGCAAATAGCGGAAACCTCTGCGATTATCTTTCCTGCGTGTGCGCCGTTCGCTACAGCATCCTTACCGCAGCTTGCTATAAAATTGAGTTTACCTTCGCAAACAACTGCAAAAACGGCAACCCCGTCGGAATACTTAGCTTTAACCGAATCGGAAAGCGTTCTTGCTGCATCTGGCTTCATTTCAAGCTTTGCCGTAAGGAGCTTGAATTTTCCAACACTCTTAACGGAATCGGTGAGAGATTTAGCTTGAATTTCGGAAATTTTTGAATTAAGGCTTTCTATTTCCTTTTTCGCTTCTTTTATTTCACTCTGTAAGGATGCGGCTCTCTTTGCAATTGTAGTAATGTTCGCAGTCTTAAGCTCGCGCGCCGTGTCGCTTATAAGAGCTTCTTTTTCAGCAAGAAGATTAAGAACTCCAAGGCCTGTAGTTCCTTCTATTCTTCTCACACCTGCCGCAACTCCAACCTCGGATATGATTTTGAAAAGACCTATCTCGCCTGTGGACGAAACGTGTGTTCCCCCACAAAGCTCGGTTGAAGAGGGGCCTATTTTTACTACTCTTACCGTGTCACCGTATTTTTCTCCGAAAAGAGCCATAGCCCCCATAGTTTTTGCTGTTTTTATATCGCATACGGTGGTTGAAGCTATGTCTGCAACGAGAATATTTGAGTTAACTATAGCCTCTACCTCGGCAATTTCTTCCGCGGAAAGAGAGGAAAGGTGAGTGAAGTCAAATCTCACGCGCTTTTCGTCAACGTAAGAGCCTGCCTGCTCAACGTGAGTGCCGAGAACCTTGCGAAGTGCTGCTTGAAGAAGGTGACACGCAGAGTGATTTCTCTTTATTGCCGCGCGTCTTTCTTTGTCAATTGAGAGTGTGAATGTGTCGCCAATCTTAACTAGTCCTGATTCTATTCTTACCTCGTGAATATAAATGCCGTTTGTTTTCTTAGTATCAAGAACCTTTATTTCAGCACCGCCTGACGTGATAAATCCTGTGTCACCAACCTGACCGCCGCCTTCGCCGTAGAATACGGTTTTGTCAAAAATGAGAGAGCATTCACCCTCGCTTATCTCGCCAAGCTTGTCCTCGTCGCTTATTATAGCGAGAAGCTTTGCCTCACAGCTTGTGTTTTCATATCCCAAAAACTCAGTTTCGGGGATGTTTTCAAGAAGATTTTTAGAGTTATCGGTCCAGCTGGAGATGGTTTTTCTACCCTCTCTGGCTCTCTTTTTTTGTTCATTCATCAAACGCTTAAACTCTTCGTCGTCAACCTTAAGTCCGCCCTCTGCTGCGATTTCACGAGTAAGGTCTGGCGGGAATCCGAAAGTATCGTAGAGCTTGAATGCATCTGCACCTGAAATAACGTTTGAAGTGCCCTTCTTAGCATTTTCTATAAGGCCTGCAAGAATTCCAAGACCTTGGTCGATGGTTGCGTCAAATCTTTCTTCTTCAAGAGAGAGAATGTTAAGAATGTTTTTCTTTCTTTCAACAAGTTCTGGATATGCGCTTGCGTTCTGTGAGATAACAACCTCGCAAAGCTCGGTTAAGAAGCGTCTTTCGATACCGAGAAGCTTTCCGTGACGGCAAGCTCTTCTTATGATTCTGCGAAGAACGTAGCCTCTTCCTTCGTTTGAAGGGATTACGTTATCAGAAATCATAAAGCTTGCGCTTCTTATATGGTCGGTAACCACTCTTATCGAAATATCGTTGTTTTTGTCTTCACCGTATTTTTTGCCAGAAATTTCGCAAACGGTGTCAAGAATTTTTCTGACGGTGTCAACCTCGAAGAGATTGTCAACGCCCTGCATAACGCAGGCAAGGCGCTCAAGGCCCATTCCCGTGTCAATGTTTTTCTGTTGAAGCTCGGTGTAATTTCCCTGTCCGTCGTTGTTGAACTGGGAGAAAACGTTATTCCAGATTTCCATAAATCTGTCGCAGTCGCAGCCGGGCTTACAGTCGGGCGAGCCGCATCCGTATTTTTCTCCTCTGTCAAAGTAAATCTCGGAGCAAGGACCGCAAGGTCCTGAGCCATGCTCCCAGAAATTATCCGCTTTTCCAAGTCTTACTATATGATCTTCCTTTACTTCAATATCATTTTTCCAGATATTGAAAGCCTCTTCGTCGTTTTCGTAAATTGAGGGCCAGAGAAGCTCTGCGGGAATTTCAAGTGTTTTTGTTAAAAATTCCCAAGACCACGCGATTGCCTCGTTTTTGAAGTAATCTCCGAAAGAGAAATTGCCGAGCATTTCAAAGTAAGTGCCGTGGCGAGCCGTGTGTCCTACTCTGTCAAGGTCGGGTGTTCTTATGCACTTCTGGCAGGTGCAAACTCTATTGCGCGGCGGCTCTTCCTCCCCCGTGAAATACTTTTTCATAGGAGCCATACCGGAATTTATAAGCAAAAGCGATTTATCGTTGTTGGGAACGAGAGAGAAGCTCGGGAGTCTTAAATGTCCTTTGCTCTCGAAAAACGAGAGGAATTTTTCTCTCAAATCGTTAAGGGATGTCCATTTCATTTTTATATATCCTCCAAATTAAATCAGAAATTTATTACGCCCAGATGCTCGAGAAGAATTTTCGTTCCCATGAGAACGAGAACCGAGCCACCGAGTATTTCTGCGCCTTTTTTATATTTTGCTCCGAAGAATGCTCCGAATTTTACGCCGAGAGCCGAAAGAATAAATGTTATTGCCCCTATAAATGAAACTGCCGCCCAGATATTAACTTCGGGCAAGAGCGCAAAGGTTATTCCAACTGCTAAGGCGTCAATGCTCGTTGCTATTGCCATAACGAGCATAACCCTAACCGCAAAAGAACAGTCTGTACAGCTTTCTTCTTTTGAAAAAGCTTCTTTTATCATATTGAGTCCGATAAGAGAAAGAAGAGCGAAGGCTATCCAATGGTCGAAGTTAGTTATGAAAGAGGCGAAGCTTTTACCTATAAAATATCCTATAAGAGGCATAATTCCCTGAAATCCTCCGAACCAAGCGCCTGTCAGGGCCATCTGTCCTTTAGTGGCTCGGCCAACGGAAAGACCTTTGCAAACACTGACGGCAAATGCGTCCATACTTAGCCCTATAGCTGTAAGCAGTAATTCCCAAATTTCCATTTCTTCACCAACCCGTTATTTTTTCAATGTGAAATTGCGTATCTAACGTATTATTTTATCACAAATTTTTCTCTTTGTAAATACTTACTTAGCAAATAGTAGAGTTTTTGTAAATATTTTATGTAGCAAAAAAGTAAAACGCAAAAAACGCATCATTTCGACGCGTTTTTTGTTTTTGATGTAAGTAAAATAAGTATTACGCAAACTGTTGCCGTTATAAATTCAGATAGAGGAATTGCCCACCATATACCCTCGTAGCCAAAAATGGCAGGAAGAGCAAATGCAAAAAGAACGGGAAGAATTATACCTCTGAGAGATGAAACAAGACTGGCAAGACCTCTCTTTAACAAAGCTTGAAGATAATAAGAAGTCAGAACGGATATGCTTACGAGGAAAAGACCTAAAAAGCACGTGCGCATAATCTTCGGAGCAAGAGAGAGAACTTCCTCGGTTGTATCCATATATATCTTGACTATAAGCGTTGGAAAAATCTCCGAAAACGCGAAAAACAAAAGGCTTATCGAAATTGCTGTTGTGAGCGAAATAATAAGCGTTTTTTTAACACGGCTAGGGTTGCCCGCGCCAAAATTGGTTGAAATTATCGGTTGCGCGGCGCTTCCTACGGCATAGAAGAAGCAGTAGGTTAAAGCTAGGAACGTTGAGGCTACGCCGTAGATTGCAAGATTCGTATCGCCAAGATTTTTAACTATAATTTTGTTGAAAACAACGGTGTTTACGAAAAAAGAAAGCTCGGTTATTCCTGCGGAAGCTCCGATTGCGGAAAGCAAGAGGGACTTCTGAAAAGGATTTTTGATTTTTGTAAGCTGGAGTTTGCATTTTTTGGAGAAGAAATAGGACATTATCATAACAAATGAAATGACTTGTCCGATAGCTGTGGCAAGCCCTGCGCCTAATGCGCCGAGTCCGAGTCCAAAATCGAAAACGAAGAAAACATCTCCGAAAATGTTAAAAACCCCGCCTGCGATAGTGGCAACTGTCGGTAAAATCGCCTCGCCGTCGTTTCTTACGAAGCACGATGCCGTCATACAAAGTGTGAATGTCGGTGAAACGACTGCTATCGGGCGCGCATATTCAAGGGCAAATTCTAGAACCTTGCCTTCCGCGCCGAAAAACTTTAAAAGCGGCTCCATAAAAAGAAGAAAGCTAACGCTGACGATACTTGCGGCAATTAAGCTTATAATCATTGCGAGGGTGAAGAATTCATTTGTATCTCTCTCGCCCGGTGCCTCGTCTGTTGGTCATCATAACCGAGCCTCCTATACCTGAAACGATACCTAAAACAAGCATAAGCGGCCAAAGCGGATTTATGCAGGAGATAGCAGCACTTCCGACAGGACCTGCATAATGCCCTATTGCAACGCAGTCAACGGTTGAATATATGTTTGTGACGAGTGTGCTTCCGATGCTTGAGGCAAGAAGCGAGAAGTAAAGCCTTTTAACGTCGTCTTTTAAAAAATTCAAGCGGCTTTCTCCTTTCTTTAATTTTTTAACACGCGTTAGTATAGCATAAAGCTCATATTTTTTCAATTATTCTGAGAGGTTTTAGTTTTTAAATTATTGACTTATAAATTTCTTTGTAGTAAAATACTATTGAAGGAAAAAGAGAAAGGAGAATTAAATGAAAAGCGTGCGTGTTTCGATAACAATTAAGCTTTTGACTGTAATTGCCGCGATTTTTGGCATTTTTCTCAACCTTATAAATGCCGAGCTTGACGGATACTCAAGTCCTGCATCGCGTCTTCTTTATTTCACAAATCTCTCTAATATATGGGTTCTTTTGGCGGTAATCCTCTTTTTGTTTTTTGATTTCAAAGAGCTTCGTTGCGGAGAGAGCTTCCGAAAAGGCTGGGCTTATATAATAAAGCTTGCAACTACGGTTTCAATAACTCTCACCGGAGTTATTTTCTGCGCTGTTCTTGCGCCGGGGGCCGACAATGCGGATTATAATGCGTGGACTCTCGGAAGCGTGGTTGTTCACGCAATAGTGCCAAGCCTTGCGATTGTTGACTTTTTAATTGACGGGGGAAGCTTCACCTTTAAGAAAAAGCATAACCTCGTGTCACTCGTGCCGCCTCTTTGTTATTTCGTTTTTTGCATTATACTCTACGTTCTTAACGTCGACTTTGGCAGAGGTGATAATTTCCCATACTTCTTCTTGAATTTTGGCTCTCCTGCGGGAATATTCGGTTTTTCTGACGAATTTCCTTATCGCATAGGAACGTTCTATTGGGTGGTGTTTATAAGTCTTATCGTCTATCTTACATCACTCCTCTTCTCTTATATCCATAATTTGAAGTTGAAAAAGAGAAAATAAATTTTAATATTCTCATAAAAAACGCAGGGTTTACCAAGACGTGCTAAAGTACAGTTTTTCAAGAATACGGTATATCTCGAAAGAGGTATGCCGTATTTTGCATTTGTATCCACAAATGCAGTGCTTGTCAGGAAAATCGACATATGAATTGACTACTAAAGAAAGGGCTCCCTTTACACAAGGCAGGCTTTTTCTACCTCCCGGAATGTGTTTTTGATAAAATCTTGATAAATATATTTACAAACCTAAAAAACTGTGATATAATAAGGATGCCAAACGAACTTAATAAACGCTCTGATAGGTATATTTTTCTTTATTGGATAACTATACCCTTTTTGTGCACGCCATTAAACGAATCCATTTGGTAAAAATGCGACTCCCGTTTGATGGTGTATATACCTATCTGCGTATAAGTTCGTTTGGCGACAACTTGGAGTTAGCGTTTTTCGGTGCGTGACTTCGGTTGCGCACCTTTTTATATGCCGATAGGAGAAAATATGGATAAGAATATTCAAAAAAAGTAATAGACATTATCGGCATAGAACTCACGCCGGGAGAGCCTACCGTTTGTCTTGGCAACGGCGAGCAAGGCTTTGAGTGTTGTTGCGACGAGTGCGACTATTATTTGCTTTGTTTTCCCGAATTTGAACTGATAAACGAAGAAAAAATCAATGA
>JAZQRU010000047.1:0-33759 GCA_045629745.1 Eubacteriales bacterium | reverse complement strand
ATGAAGGATAAATTCATATTAAAAAGTGAATATCAGCCGACGGGTGATCAGCCCGAGGCAATTTCCGCCTTGACCAGAGGAATTTTGGCAGGCGAGAGGGCGCAGACCCTCGTTGGCGTAACAGGCTCGGGTAAGACCTTTACTATGGCAAACGTAATAGCGCGGCTCAACCGCCCGACGCTCGTTCTCGCGCATAACAAAACCCTCGCCGCCCAGCTTTGCACGGAGTTTCGCTCCTTTTTCCCTGAGAATGCGGTAGAATATTTCGTTTCGTACTATGATTATTATCAGCCTGAGGCTTATATTCCGGGTAAGGATATGTATATAGAAAAAGACGCTATGATAAACGAGGAGATAGATATGCTCCGCCATAGCGCAACCTCGGCTCTTTTTGAAAGGCGCGACGTTATTATAGTTGCCTCTGTTTCGTGCATATATTCGCTCGGCGACCCTATGGAATACAGCGACCTTCTGGTTGCGGTAAGACCTGATATGGATATGTCGCGCGACGAATTTATAGCAAAGCTCGTTTCGATAAGCTACGAGAGAAACGACGTGAACTTTATAAGAAATAAATTCAGAGTAAGAGGCGACGTCGTTGAGGTTTATCCCGCGTCGGCAAAGGAATACGCACTGAGAGTTGAGTTTTTCGGTGATATTATAGACCGTGTTTCAAAGATAAACGTCGTTACGGGCGAGGCTCTCGAATACCTTTCCTACGCGGCGATTTTTCCCGCAACTCACTATGCCGTGTCCGACGAAAAGCGCGAGGCGGCACTTCTTGAAATTGAAGCTGAAATGCGCGAGAGGGCAGAGTTCTTCAAATCTCAGGGCAAGCTAATTGAGGCGCAGAGAATTGAGGAGAGAACAAAATACGACCTCGAGATGCTTCGCGAGGTGGGATTTTGCTCGGGAGTTGAAAACTATTCGAGAGTCCTCTCGGGAAGAGCGCCCGGCTCAACGCCCTTTACGCTTCTCGATTACTTCCCGAGGGATTACGTTTTATTCGTTGACGAGTCGCACGTAACGCTTCCTCAGGTAAGAGGAATGTCGGGCGGAGACTACGCAAGAAAGAAAAACTTAATAGAATTCGGCTTCCGTCTGCCATCTGCGTTTGATAACAGACCTCTTTTCTTCGACGAGTTTGACAGTAAAATCAGACAGGTTATATACGTTTCCGCAACACCCGGCGACTATGAAAAGGGCGAAAGCTCAAGCCTTGTCGAGCAGCTTATAAGACCGACAGGACTTATAGATCCAAAGGTCGAGGTGCGCGCAATTGAGGGGCAGATAGACGACCTTATAGGCGAGGTGCGCGAAACCGTTGAAAGAGGCGAAAAGGTGCTCGTTACAACTATGACGACGAAAATGGCGGAGGATCTCACCGATTACCTCGCAACTTACGGAATAAAGGTAAAATATATTCACCATAAAGTAGAAACTATCGAGAGAATGGAAATAATCCGCGATTTGCGTCTTGGCGAATTTGACGCGCTCGTGGGTATTAACCTTTTGCGAGAGGGACTTGATATACCCGAGGTGTCGCTCGTTGCGATACTTGATGCGGACAAGGAGGGCTTTCTCCGAAGCGAAACCTCGCTTATTCAGACGATAGGACGTGCCGCGAGAAACGTGAACGGCCACGTTATAATGTATGCCGACAGCGTTACGAAATCAATGAAAGGTGCAATAGACGAAACGAACCGCCGCCGCGAAATACAGATGGGTTATAACGAGCTTCACGGAATAACACCCGAAACTATTAAAAAGAAGGTTGCCGACGTTATAGAAATTGGCAAGAAAGCGAAGCCCGAAAAGGATAAGAAGCTCACGAAGCTCCAGTGCGAGAGGGAAATTGAAAAGCTCACTCTTGAAATGCGTGAGGCGGCGCGTCAGCTTGAATTTGAAAAGGCGGCTTATATACGCGACAGAATAAAGGAACTTAAAAAAACTAAGGAATAAATAATGGCAAGAAATATAATTATAAAGGGCGCAAAAGTAAATAACCTCAAAAATATTGACGTTACGATACCGCGCGATAAGCTCGTAATTTTAACGGGGCTTTCGGGAAGCGGTAAGTCCTCTCTTGCATTTGATACGCTTTATGCAGAGGGACACAGAAGATTTGTTGAAAGTCTTTCCTCGTATGCGCGTATGTTCTTAGGACAGATGGACAAGCCCGAGGTAGACCTTATAGAAGGACTTTCGCCCTCTATTTCGATAGACCAGAAAACGACCTCGAAAAACCCTCGCTCAACCGTCGGAACGGTTACGGAGATATACGACTATCTGAGGCTTCTTTACGCGAGAATAGGCGTGCCGCACTGTCCCGTTTGCGGCAAGGAAATAAGACAGCAGACTCAGGACCAGATAGTAGATAAAATACTCTCTTTGCCCGAGGGCACGAGATTTTTAGTTTTAGCCCCCGTTGTAAAGGCGCAAAAGGGTATGCACGACAAGGTTTTTGCAGATGCGAGAAAATCGGGATACGTAAGAGTCCGCGTTGACGGAAATATGTACGAGCTTTCTGAGGAAATAAAGCTTGATAAAAACCTTAAGCATACTATAGATATAGTAGTCGACAGACTTGTTATAAAGCCTGACCTCCGCGCGCGTCTTTCTGATTCCGTTTTCTCGGCGCTTAAGGCGGCAGACGGAAGAGTTAGCATAGCCGTCGTAACGCGTGACGGAAGTGAGGGTGAGGAGCTTGAATTTTCCGAAAAATACGCCTGCGAGGAGCACGGAATAAGCTTTCCCGAGCTTGAACCGAGAATGTTCTCGTTCAATAATCCTATAGGCGCGTGCCCCGAGTGCTCAGGGATAGGAAATATGCAAAGGCTTTCCGTCAAAAAAATGATACCGCACAAGCATCTATCTCTACGAGAGGGCGGTATTGCGGTAAACGGACTTAAAACTCTTACTGAGGACTCTTGGACAGGTCCTTTGGTTGCCGCAGTCGGCGAGGACTTTGGCTTTACGCTCGACACTCCCATTTCCGAGTTTACGGAAGAGCAAATGAGAGTTCTTATGTACGGCGCGGGAGCGAAAAAATATACGGTAAGGCGCTATTTTGGCGGCACATCGAAGCTTCAGACTACGACCTTTGACGGAATCGTGGCTATCGTAGAAAAGCGTATGAAAATGATGGGCGGCGGTTATTATCAGGAGTTTGTTGAGGATGTTCCTTGTCCGCGCTGCCGCGGAAGAAGACTCTCCGATATGGTGCTCGGCGTTACCGTAGGCGGACTTAATATTGACGAAATCTGCCATCTTTCGATAGAAAAAATGCTTAAATTCGTTGAGGATATAAAGCTTAACGAAACAGAAGCAAAGATAGCAAAAGAGGTTCTTAAAGAAATCAAGGAGCGCCTTAATTTCCTTGCGAAAGTCGGACTTGACTATCTCAACCTTGCGCGTCAGGCAGGCACGCTTTCAGGTGGCGTAGCGCAGAGAATACGCCTTGCAACACAGATAGGCTCAGCGCTTACGGGAGTGCTTTATATCCTCGACGAGCCGAGTATAGGACTTCACCAAAGAGATAACGGCAAGCTTATCGGCACACTTAAAAATTTGCGCGATCTCGGAAACAGCGTAATAGTCGTTGAGCACGACGAGGACACTATGCGCGAGAGCGATTATATAATTGACATCGGCCCCGGTGCAGGTATACACGGCGGTGAGGTTGTGGCCACAGGAACGCCCGAGGAAGTCGGAAAATGTGAAAATTCAATTACGGGCGCATATCTTTCGGGAAGAAAAACCATTGACGTGCCCAAAGCGAGAAGACATGGTAACGGCTCGTATATCTCGGTTATCGGCGCGGAAGAGAATAACCTCAAAAAGCTCTCGGTTGATATTCCTCTCGGCACTTTCGTTGCCGTAACAGGTGTTTCGGGAAGCGGAAAATCCTCGCTCGTAAACGCGGTTTTATACAGAACCCTTGCAAAAGAGCTTAACCGCGCGGTGACGTATCCCGGTAAGGTAGAAAAAATCTGCGGCCTTGAAAATCTTGATAAGGTTATATCTATCGACCAAAGCCCGATAGGAAGAACTCCGCGCTCAAACCCCGCAACGTATACGGGACTTTTCACCGATATAAGAAATCTCTTCGCAAAAACGAAAGATGCAAAGGCGCGCGGCTTTGACGCAGGCAGATTTTCATTTAACGTGCGCGGGGGTAGATGTGAGGCCTGCGAGGGTGACGGCGTTAAATGCATTGAAATGAATTTCTTGCCCGACGTTTACGTAAAATGCGACGTCTGCGGCGGAAAAAGATACAACAGAGATACTCTTGACGTAAAGTATAAGGGAAAGAATATCTATGACGTTCTTGAAATGTCAGTTGAAGAGGGAATTGCCTTTTTTGACGGACTTCCTCAGCTTCAAAGAAAGCTCACGACGCTCTTTGACGTAGGACTCGGATATATAAAAATCGGACAGTCCTCAACCACTCTTTCGGGCGGTGAAGCACAAAGAGTTAAGCTCGCAACCGAGCTTTCAAAGCGCTCAACGGGTAAAACCATTTATATACTCGACGAGCCGACGACGGGACTTCATACCGAGGACGTATCAAAGCTTATAGTCATACTTCAGCGCCTCGTTGATTCGAGAAATACAGTCGTTGTTATCGAGCATAACCTCAACCTTATAAAAACCGCAGACTATATAATAGACCTCGGCCCTGAGGGCGGCGACGGAGGCGGAACTCTCGTTGCAGCGGGAACACCCGAAGAGGTCGCAAAATGCGAAAAATCTTATACGGGTGCGTTCTTAAAGCAAAAGCTTAATATGAAAGACTAACTAAAGTTTAGGCAAGAGTAAATAATCCGAACCCGCTCTGAATCCTTAGTTTTCAGAGCTTTCGGCACTTATCTATCTTGCAAAGTCCACACTTGGCTGCGAGAGCCAAGTACCAAAATCAACTTAAAATTAAGGCACAGAGTTCTTTGAATTTTAAAGAGAGCGAATTTTTCGTAAGACAAGGTGAAAATTTGAAATAATATACGAATATTATAAGAATTTTTACCGAAGTATAATGGATAATTCGACTCTTCAAAACAAGTTCGGATTATTTACTCTTGCCTACATTTTGAAAGGAAATGCGATGTATTACGGAGCAATAAAGAAATGCGATATATCTAACGGTGAGGGCATCCGAACCTCGATTTTCGTGTCAGGCTGCCGAAACCGCTGCAAAAACTGCTTTAATCCGGATACTTGGGCATTTGATTACGGAAAGCCCTTTGACGAGGCAGCGGCAGAGGAAATATTCGCGAGTATGAATAACGCATCCGTCAAAGGACTAAGTGTTCTCGGTGGCGAGCCTATGGAGCCCGAAAATCAGAGGGATTTGCTTCCATTCATCCGGGAATTTAAAAAGAGGTTTCCCCACAAAAACGTATGGCTTTTTACGGGAAATCTTTACGAGGAGCTTAACGGCGTGCCCGGCTCGCACCCGAAGTGCCTTGATATAACGAAAGAAATTCTCTCATACGTTGATATACTCGTTGACGGAAGATTTATCGAGGAAGAAAAGAGGCTCGGGCTTCGTTTCAGAGGCTCTGCAAACCAGAGAATTATTGATATGAACAAAACCCGCGAGAGTGGGGAAATAGTAATATGGGACGGCGTAAAGCTTGATAAAACATATACGCGGCCTGAATAAAAGGAGAAAAGAATGAAACTTAACGTTAAAAAGCTCGACGAAAGAGCAACAATCCCCACCTACGGCACGGAGTATTCCGCAGGAGCCGACCTTTATTCTATCGAGGCTGTAACGGTTGAGCCTCACAAAACGGTTCTCGTTCATACGGGACTTGCCCTTGAAATTCCAGAGGGCTACGCAGGACTTATATTCGCGAGAAGCGGACTTGCCTCGAAGCGCGGACTTGCGCCTGCAAATAAGGTTGGCGTTATTGACGCTGACTACAGAGGCGAAATTATGGTAGCCTTACATAATCACACGGAAGTCGCCGTCGGCATTGACGCGGGCGAGCGCATAGCCCAGCTTGCAATTATGCCATTCCTCAAAGCTGAATTTGAGCTTTCCGAAGAGCTTTCCGACACCGTCAGAGGTGCAGGTGGCTTCGGCTCAACGGGTAAAAAGTAATGCCGAAAATTGATTTTTCAAGCGACTATACAGAGGGCTGTCACGAGGCAATTCTTCATCGCCTTTTAGAAACGAACAGCGAAAAAACCGTAGGCTACGGACTTGACGAGTATTCCGCGTCGGCAAAAGCTAAAATTTTAAATGAAATCAACTGCCCCACGGCAAGAGTTTATTTTCTTGTCGGTGGAACGCAAACTAACGCAACCGTGCTCGACTCAATCCTCGCGCCATATCAAGGTGTAATATCAGCGGAAACAGGTCATATTGCCTGTCACGAATCGGGCGCTATCGAAGCTTCGGGCCATAAGGTTATAACAATTCCGCATAAAGAGGGTAAAATTTATGCCGACGAATTGGAAAAAGCCTTTCTTAAGTATTATAACGACGCAACCAGAGAGCATACCGTAATGCCGGGCGCGGTTTATATCTCACAGCCCACCGAATACGGCACGATATACGCGAAATCGGAGCTTGCAAAAATATCCGAAATAACCCACCGCTACAAAGCAAAGCTCTTTGTTGACGGAGCAAGGCTCGGCTACGCGCTTGCCGCAAGGGAAAACGACCTCTCGCTTTCCGATATCGCGAAATACGCAGATGCCTTTTACATAGGCGGAACTAAGGTAGGCGCTCTTTTCGGTGAAGCCGTAGTTCTCACAAATCCTGAAATTTGCCCAGCGTTTTTCACTATGATAAAGCGCCACGGAGCGCTTTTAGCAAAAGGCAGAATGCTCGGTATTCAGTTTGACACGCTTTTCACCGACGGACTTTATTTTAAAATAGCAAGAAACGCGATAGACCAAGCGCTTTACCTTAAAAATTCTCTTGCCGACCTTGGCTACGAGTTTTTCTTAGACTCCCCGACAAACCAGCAATTCGTCATAATAGACGACGAAAGGCTCAAATTCCTCGAGAGCAAAGTCGGCTTTAGCTTCTGGGAGAAAGCTCCCGACGGCAGAAACGTTATCCGTCTTGTCACAAGCTTTATGACAACGCGCGAGCAAGTTATCGAGCTTCTCCAATATTTCAAATAAAGGGAAAAAAGGTCGTGAAAATTCACGACCTTTTCTAAAGGGAATTATTCTTTATTTAAAATCCGTGAGGAAATAAATACTCTCGTCGGGCACGCGGAATTCCTTGCCGTTGAGGTAGGAAAGCGCGTTTTCTTCGCCCTTAAATGAAAAGCGGAGCTTGTATGAATAAAGCGCTTGATATTTATAGCCACGTGCTCTGTCGTCGCGGTTTACGCCGTATTTTCCGTCACCTATAAGCGAGTGTCCTATGTGGGATAAGTGCGCGCGAATTTGGTGCGTTCTTCCTGTGAGAAGCTCAACCTCAACGAGCGAGGTGTCGCTCTTCGTTTTCAAAACGCGGTACTTAGTTATGATGGTTTTTGCGTCGCGCGGGGGATTTTTGTCGTAAACTCTGACGCTTTTCGTTTTCTCGTCTTTAAGAAGAAAGCCCTTTAGCGTGTCCTCTCGTTTTGAGGGCACACCGTGAATGGCGGCAAGGTAAAACTTGTCTATCTCTCGCAGCTTGATTTTTTCGTTCATTATGCGGAGCGCCTCGGCATTTTTAGCAGCAATTACTATTCCGCCGGTGTTTCTGTCAATTCTGTTGCAAAGCGCGGGGGCAAAGGCATTTTCCTCGTTTGGATTATACTCGCCCTTTTGATATAGATAAGCTAAAATATGCGTGATAAGCGTGTTCGTCGCGCCCTTTTCGTCTTCGTGAACGGAAATACCTGGCTTCTTATCAAGGAGCATAATATTTTCGTCTTCGTAAATTATAGAAAGGCGAGGCGTGATTTTTTCAAATGAGGCTTCGCCCGTCTGCTTTTTGAAAAATTCTTCGGCAAGGAAGCATTGAACAGTGTCACCATCGGAAAGCACGGTGCTTATCTCAGCTCTTTTTCTGTTGACTTTTATTTTCTTCGTGCGTATTGATTTATAAAGAAGCGACGTCGGAATATCAATAGCCTTGGTAATAAATTTGTCAAGGCGCTGATTTGCGTCGTTTTTGCCTATTTTAAATTCAAACATAGATTTAATTTAGGCGCATTTAGTTAAAATGCGCCTAGCCTTTTTGTTTTAATATATTTCCGTCATTTTCGATTGCGCCAAAAGGCACCATACCAAGTGGATAGGGGGATTTTGAGCGAAAATTTGCGTTCTTCCAACCGTGAGGCGTACAAGGGTACGTCGAGGGCGGAAAACGCGAATAGAAAATGACTTTAATTTACTTGGAGAAATTCGGAGAATTTCAACCTTGAATTTTAATTGCTTATCATTTGCTGAAAAGCATTTTAAAATTTATTCCGTCATTTTCGATTACGCCAAAAGGCACCATACACTTATTTAGTGCCGAAAATTCTGTCACCCGCATCACCGAGACCGGGAACGATATACGCGTGGTCGTTAAGCTTTTCGTCAAGTGCCGCGCAGTAAATATCAACGTCGGGGTGCGTGCTCTGGAATTTTTTAACTCCCTCGGGCGCTGCAACAAGGCACATAAGAAGAACGTTTTTTGCCCCCCTTGCCTTAACCATAGAAACGGCGTCTGCCGCGGAACCACCCGTCGCAAGCATAGGATCAACGACTATAACAAGGCGGTTTTCAATATCGGGGGGCATTTTGCAATAATATTCAACGGGCTCGTGAGTTTCGGGATCGCGGTAAAGTCCGATATGTCCGACTCTCGCTACGGGAACGAGCTTTAAAAGTCCGTCAACCATTCCGAGTCCTGCGCGGAGAATGGGAACTATCGCAAGCTTTTTGCCTGCAATTCTTTTGAACGTAGCTCTCTCAATGGGAGTTTCTATTTCAACGTCTTCAAGGGGGAGATTTCTCGTAATCTCATAACCCATAAGCATTGAAATTTCGTCAAGAAGCACTCTGAAATCCTTAGAGGGAGTTTTCTTGTTTCTCATAATGGTGAGCTTGTGCTGTATAAGCGGATGATCTACAAGGTGAAACGTACTCATAAAAATACTCCTCAAACATTCGTTGCTTCTATTATAACTCAAAAATTGTCATTTTTCAATATTTTTTTGAAAAAATATCAAATTCTGCCTTGACTTTGGGGAAAGCTTGTAGTATACTTGATCTGTTAAATAAAAGGACGAAAGATATGGCAATATACAATTCCTTTGAAAGCCTAATAGGAAAGACGCCTCTCGTCAGGCTCTCCTTGCTCGAAAAAGAGCTCGGACTTTCTGCAAGGCTTTATGCAAAGCTTGAATATTTTAATCCCGCAGGCTCTGTTAAGGATAGAGCAGCGCTCTTTATGCTTGCCGCCGCCGAGCGCGAGGGCAAAATAAATAAAGACACCGAGATTATAGAGCCGACGAGTGGAAACACGGGAATCGGACTTCTTGCGGTTGCCGCCTCGCGCGGATACCGCGTTACCATAGTAATGCCCGAAAATATGTCCGAGGAGCGCAAGCTTCTTATGAAAGCTTACGGCGCAAGGCTCGTTTTGACTGATTCCGCGCTCGGAATGCGCGGCTCGATTACTATGGCGGAAAGAATTGCGAAAGAAAACCCTAACAGCTTCATTCCGTCACAGTTTGAAAATCCTGCAAATGCCGCGGCACACTATGAAACGACGGGCCCCGAAATATACCGCGACCTCGATGGCGAAATTTCCGCATTCGTGTGCGGTGTCGGAACGGGCGGCACAATAACGGGTACGGGAAAATACCTTAAAGAGAAAAATCCTAACGTGAAGATTTTTGCCGTCGAGCCTTACGATTCCGCGGTTCTTTCGGGCAAAAGTGCGGGCGCGCACGGACTTCAGGGAATAGGCGCAGGCTTCACTCCCGCACTTCTTGATACTGAAATTTATGACGAAGTCATAACTGTTAAAACTGAGGAAGCGTACCTTTCGGCAAGACTTCTCGTAAGATGCGAGGGCTACCTTGTCGGAATTTCCTCAGGCGCCGCGCTTTCTGCGGCTATAAGCCTTGCAAAAAGGGAAGAATTTAAGAATAAAAACGTAGTGGCTCTTCTCGCAGACGGGGGTGACAGATACCTCTCAACAAAACTTTTTTCTGAATAAAGGAGTAAAAATGAGTTATAAAGTAATTTGCTCGGACCTTGACGGAACGCTTCTCAATTCAAATTCGGAGCTTTCGCCCGAAAACTCGCTTGCAATAGAAAAAATAGTCGATATGGGCTATCTTTTCGTTCCCGCAACTGGAAGAACGCTTGCGGAGCTTCCTCCCGAGGTGAGAAACCATAAATCAATAAGATATTTTATATATTCAAACGGCTCGGGAATTTACGATAAGCTTTCGGACAAGTATTACGAAACCCCCGTTGAGCGAAAGTCAATTGCTAAAATCATTGAAATTATTAAGGATTACGACCTCTTGCATCTTCTTCACATAGACGGCAGTGGGCGCCTTGATAACTACGGCTATAAAAGAGCCGCGGAATTTAAGGTCTGGCCCCCTTATATGAAGATTTTTAATTTTATACCCGACGAGCTACGCGTTGACGATTTTATCGAGTATCTCAAAACGCTTGATAAAATGGAAATGCTCGTAACGTTCTTCAGACGCGATAACGACGTCGAAGCTGAGTGCCGCGCTCGCCTTTCGGAAATTCCCGAGCTTCACGTAACCGCTTCTGCCGACGGAAATATCGAAATCGTAAATAAGGATGCGAACAAGGGTAACGCGCTTCGCCGTTTTTCAAATCTTATCGGTATCGGTCTTTCGGAATTCATAACCGCAGGTGACAGTCCTAACGATATTGAAATGCTAAGCGTTGCCGGCTTATCTTTTGCGGTTTCGGGCGCAAAGGACACAGTCAAAAACGCGGCAACTAAGGTTATCTGCTCAAACGACGAGCATATCGCGAAATACATCTTGGAAAATATAATTTAACGCTTTAATTTTTATAATAGAAAACCGCTTTCAGACAAATGCCGAAAGCGGTAATTTTTTATTCGTTTGTGTTATATCTTCTTATAGAGCGGTCCGTAAGTCGCGCATGCTCTGTAATCCGCGCCCTCTTTGTCTGAGCCAAAAGCATTCCAAGCTGCAGGGCGGAAAATCTTTTCCGCGTCAACGTTGTGCATGCAAACGGGAATTCTGAGCATTGAGCAAAGAGTAATAAGGTCTGCGCCAATGTGGCCGTAGCTTATTGCGCCGTGGTTTGCTCCCCAGCTGTTCATAACGCTGTAAGCATCGCGGAAGGGCGAGCCGTCAACACCGTCGCATCTTGGAGCAAACCAAGTGCAAGGCCAGGTGTAGTCAGTTCTCTTCCAAAGAGTATCGGTAACCTCGTCGGGAAGCTCAACCGTCCATCCCTCTGCAATCTGAAGCACAGGACCAAGTCCTTTGACAAGGTTAAGTCTTATCATAGTTGCGGGAATTTCCGCCTTAGTAACGAAACGAGAAGAGAAGCCGCCGCCTCTGAAATATCCGGTATCGGCAGGGCACCACTCAACGTTATCCATAATCGCCTTTGCATCCTTTTCGGTAACGTTGTACCATTCCTTAATTTCCGCCTCGCCCTTTTCGTTCAAGGCTCTGCAGTTCGCATCAAGACAAGCAGCTCCTGAGTTTATAAGGTGAATAAAGCCGTTAGCCTCTTTAGCCTTGCCCTCTATCTCGTAGCCCGTAACTCTCTTAACAGAGCTTGCCGACCAATAGGTTCTTACGTCTGCAAAAATCTGCGGACGGTTTGTAAGAAGCTTCATAAAGAGCATTCCAAGACCGTTGAGAACGTCGTTTTCGGTTGCGAGAATATAAGGCTCGCGAGTGCCGCACCAGTCAAACGAGGAATTAAGCATTGCTTCTGCAAAGTCTCCGTTGGGGTAGAAGTCGGTCCACTGTCTTTGTCCCTGGAAGCCTGCCGCAATTGCGTTATGTCCTACCGCCTCTTCCTCGCAGCCCTTAGGAAGATTTGCGTTTCCGTTCATAAGGTCCTTGATAATAATTGCGGTGAGAATTGCAAATTCAAGGTCTTTTTCTTTTTCTTCATCGCTCTTCTTAATGAAATCGGGGTTCTTATCAAAGCCTATCTTGCAGTTTTCCTTTGCCCAGGCAAGCGCCTTTTCAAATTCGTTTTTGTCGTAAATGCCCTCAGTCATTCGGCGGATAATTTCAACCTCGTCAACGGATTCAACGCGAAGTCCGAGATAATCCTCCATAAAGTCGGGGTTAATCTGTGAGCCTGCAATACCCATACAAAGCGAGCCTATCTGGAGATAGGATTTGCCCTTCATAGTAGCCGCCGCAACAGCTGCTCTTCCGAAGCGGAGAAGCTTCTCTTTTACGTCTTCGGGAATTTCTGTGGAATCCGCATCCATAACCTCGTGGCCGTAAATTCCGAAAGCGGGAAGTCCCTTCTGCGCGTGTCCTGCAAGAACTGCGGCAAGATAAACTGCGCCGGGACGCTCCGTTCCGTTAAAGCCCCATACACCCTTAATAGTAAGCGGGTCCATATCCATAGTTTCCGAGCCGTAGCACCAGCAGGGAGTAACGGTAAGGGTAATATCAACGCCCTCGCGTCTGAATTTCTCAGCACAAGCTGCCGCCTCTGCAACTCTTCCGATAGTCGTGTCGGCAATAACAACCTTTACGGGCTCACCGTTTGAGTATTTGAGATTTTCCTCGAAAAGCTTTGCCGCGCTTTTCGCCATATTCATAGTCTGTTCCTCAAGGGATTCGCGAACTCCAAGCGCGCCGCGGCGTCCGTCTATTGTCGGGCGTATGCCTATTGTGGGGTATTCACCGATAAGTCTTGATTTTGCCATAACTTCCTCCAAAATATAATTTTTTTAAGTTTCTCTTGATTTTATTATAAGTTTAGTCTATAATATTTTCAATAGGTTAAACAAAGAAATTTCTTAACAAAATAAAGGTTGAATATGAATAACGATTTATTTGAAAAAAGGAGCTATTCCGTTGCCTTTGCCGAGCGTCGCAAAATCGGCGACGAGTGGAATTTTGTAAAATGGGATAAGCACCACAGGGAAATAGGATATCACAGGCTTTATCTTTTGACCGAGGGCGAGGCGGCAATAACTCTTTACGACAGAGAAATCAAGCTCTTGCCGGGTAACGTTTATTTCATTCCTGCATTCTCCGTTCTTGAAAGCTCCATTGCGGGAAAGATGGATAAATATTATATTCATTTTCAGTCGGATTCTCCGATTTTCTCGCTTTATAGGTACTTTTCGGATAAATATTCCGTAAAAAGCGACGAAACAAGCGAGTATCTTTTCAAAACCGTAGTTGAAAACTACGCAAGTTCCTCGCTTTCTTCAAAGCTTCGTGTAGAGGGAGCGCTTGATTTGATACTCGCTGATTTTATAAATGATATAAGCGCGGAAAGACAAAATCTTTCTCGCTTTGTCGAGGTGCTTGAATATATTGACAAAAATTACAAAAGGCAGATTTCTGTTGAAGAGCTTGCTTCAATAATGAATATAAGCAAGGTGTATTTTGGCAACTTCTTCAAAAGCACCTTTCACGTAAGCCCAAAGCAGTATATTCTTAACAAAAGACTTATTGAAAGCCAAAGACTTCTCTTGGATTCAAGAATGTCAATAAAAGAAATTGCCTATGCCGTCGGCTTTGAAAACGAGAACTATTTTTCCGAATATTTCTCGTCAAAAATAGGAATTTCCGCTTTGAAATTCCGCAAGCGCGAGCTTCAGACAACTAGAAAATCAATACTTTAAATTTCGCAGAGGTGAAGCTCGGCTTCGGTGTTCACTTTTCCGTTTTCCTTGATGCTTCTTATATAAAATCTGTCACCGACAGACGCGCCCTCAATAGTAAGTCTTTCGCCCCTTGTCGCTTCGTTAAGATAGCTTATCGTTATCTCGTTAATGCGCTTTCCCGAAAGCGGCAGAAAGTTTGAGTACATATCTGGGTAACGTGTGTTGTTCATATGGTTATTCTGGTCGAGGTCGGAGTAAACCACCGTATATTCGCCCATCTTCTTAAGCTCCGCAGGCATTGCAATACGTGTGAGGCTTAAATCAAGGGGCGAGGCGGTTTCAAGCCCAAGCTCAAAATCGCGCACGGGTACAAGCGCGTGGCTCTCCGTATCAATAAGCGCCCACGCGGAAACGGCTCTGCCTATCGTTCTTCCGTCCTTTTTGAGCAAATAGCAACGCAAAAAGGTGTATCCGCGGCTATCGCAGGGGAAGGTTTCGGCTTCGAGTTTCTCGTATGCGTAAACGTTTTCGCAAAATTCGAGCTTCATTCTGCTGAGAATAAAAGCGCGCTTCATATCGCGCAAATTTTCATAAGACTTTCCGCTGTCCGTGAGCTGTGACTGCGCCGCGCCCTGAATATATCTCATAAGAGAGGAAAGTCTTGCGACGCCGTTTGGATCTACGTCGTGAATGTCAACCTCGATTTTCTTGGAATAAAAGTTCATAAGAGCACCTCTTTTGGTTTTTGTAATATATTTTAATTCTTTCGCGACAAAAAGTCTACCCTAAAATGTAAATTTTTAAAAAACGGTGGACAAGCCTTTTTGTTTGTGATAAAATAGAGCTACGAAGAAAAGGAGATTTTCTATGAAAATAAGATATAACGAAAACGAAGAAATAGTAAAATCCATTAAAGAGGGGCTTGAAAAAACGGGCGGCTATTGCCCTTGCAAGCTCGAGAGAAGCGAGGAGACGAAATGTATGTGCCGCGAATTCCGCGACCAGATAAAAGACCCCGATTATGAGGGCTATTGCCACTGTTATCTGTATTACAAGGAAAAATAAAACTTTTATGAGGCTCGCCGCGAGCCTCTTTTTCTTTTTTATTGTCTTTTTTTCATATCTTTTGCAGAAATGCAAAGCTTGCCGTCGGAATTTTTGGAAATCTTAACGGCAGAGCCTTGTTGAAAGCGTAAATTTTAAGTGATAAAATAAAATCAAAATGCTAAACGAGGTTCTTATGTTTTACGGTCTTATGGAGTTGTTTTCAGAAATCAGGGTTCGCTTCCAGAGATTAGCGGGAGAGAGCGCCGCAAATGGATTTTTAATATTTATTTTCGCCATTTCTTTGGCGCTCGTTTTTTTGGCGCTCTTCTTTGAGAGGGAAAGATTTTTGCGTCTTGCCGCGCTCTCTCGGGGAATCAAAAGGGCGAAATATGCGCCGAGCGCGCCCCTGTTTTATTTTTATCCTGCGCTTCCCGAGCCGCGCGGATCAGAAAGCGAGCCTGATATTTCTTTCCCGAAGAGTTCGGTAGACGCAAGACTGGCAGACGCGCTTCTCAGTGACGGAATGGCGAAAGCCCTTCTGCATAAAAGAATGTCGGTTAAAACATTTGGAAAGAAAAAGAGAATTATCAACCTTGGCAAGCTTTCGCGCGCATTTTCCGACGGTGAGCGCGTTGATATAAACAGAATGAAGGCCTTAGGTCTTATTCCGTACGATACCCTCGAAATAAAGGTTCTAGCCGTGGGGGAGCTTGATAAAAAGCTTTTCATTTTCGCAAACGGCTTTAGCAAAACTGCGGTTAAAATGATAGCTCTTTCAGGCGGAGAAGCGGTAAAGGCGAAAAGCGTGCGCGTAAAAATGCCTAAGGAAATGGACGGATAATTTTTAAAAAAGCTATTGAAAATAAAGGATTTTTGTGCTACAATATACGCATATAAGACTTTTAGCCGTAAGAGAATCGAACTAGCAAGCCGTACGGAGATAAATTTTAGCGTCTTTCGTCGTACCGAGTCTTGTAAAGTTATACTTTACTGCGGCTCATTACAACAAAATCCACCAAAAATTTATTTACAGTAAGGTACGAATGCAGTTTTAAAAGAATAGATTTTTTCATAGACGAGTCGTTTTTTAGCAGAATATACGATATTTAAGAAAAAAGTAGCGAAGTATAGGGGAAAATCTATCTTTAAAAACCTTATGAGTTCGGTTCTCTTACGGCTAGGAGAAACAGTATGAAAACAAACTCTAAGCTTGACGTAAGGAAAATGACTTACCTTGCGATTCTTTCTGCAATAGTTTTCGTTTTGCAGTTCATTTCGCTCTTTCTAAGATTTACGACCTTTTCGCTTACCTTCGTTTTAGTGCCGATAGTTATCGGTGTTTCTATATGCGGTGTCGGTGCGGGTGCGTGGCTCGGCTTCATTTTCGGACTCGCGGTATTTGCAACGGGGGACGCGGCTTTATTCTTACAGTTTAATATTCCCGCAACCATTTTTTTAGTTTTCTTAAAGGGTATACTTGCAGGACTTGCCGCAGGTCTTGTTTATAAGCTTATTGAAAAGAAAAATCGCTACGCGGCTATAATTTGCTCCGCCGTAGCCGCGCCTATCGTCAATACCGGAACGTTTTTCCTCGGATGCGAGCTTTTTTTCTTTGAAGATATAGCGGCGCAGTTTGTCTTAAAGGCAGAAGAGGTAACTTTATTTATAATCACAGGCTTTATCGGTATAAATTTCATAATCGAACTCGTTGTAAATCTTGTTCTTGCGCCTACGATTTATAAGCTTATTGAAATTAACAAAAAGAACTAACGAAAATGGCGTCTCTGACGCCATTTTTTATAAGAGGAAATTTAATGAAAGTCGTCTATCTCAATAAAGACTTTGTAGTAGTGAATAAACCACCGCTTGTGCCGTCGCAGTCCGATTTGTCGGGAGATGCCGACGCTATGACTCTTGCGTCGGAAATCCTTAAGTCGCACGGGGAAAATGGCAGGCTTTGGCTTGTGCATAGGCTTGATAGAGTCGTCGGGGGACTTCTCGTTTTTGCAAGAAACGAAAAAACGGCGGCACTTCTTTCGAGTCTCGTTGCCAAAGGTGAGCTTTTCAAGGGCTATCTTGCGGTAGCCGAGGGGGAGGCTTCGGGCGGTGAGCTTGTGGATTACGTATACAAGGATAGCCTTACGAATAAGGCTTACGTTGTAAATACGTTGCGACGGGGCGCAAAGGAAGCGAGGCTTGAATATAAGCCTATTTCACAAAAAGACGGAAAAACACTCGTTGATGTAGAGCTTAAAACGGGAAGATTTCACCAGATAAGAGTTCAGTTTTCCTCGCGTAAAATGTCGCTTGTCGGTGACAAAAAATACGGAAGCCGCGACGGAAAAGCAAGGAATCCCGCGCTTTTTGCATATAAGCTTGCCTTTTCGCTCTTTGGCGAAAGCTACAGCTTCGAGGCTCGCCCGGACGTAACTCTTTACCCTTGGAATTTGTTTTGTGAGGAAATAAAATGACAGAAAAGCTATATTACCGTGACGCATATATAAAGGAGTTTTCCGCGCGTGTTTTAAGCTCTTTAAAAACGGAAGAGGGCTTTGACGTGGTCCTTGATAAAACCGCGTTTTTCCCCGAGGAGGGCGGACAGTATTCCGATACGGGAACAATATCCGACGCAAAGGTTACGAGGGTATACGAAAAAGAGGGAATTATTCACCATATATGCGATAAAGCGCTCGAGCCCGGCGCAAGCCTTGAATGCCGTATCAACTTTGACGAGAGATACGAAAAAATGCAGATACATACGGGAGAGCATATACTCTCGGGGCTTTTTCACTCACTCTTCGGGCTTGAAAACGTAGGCTTCCACCTCGGCGCCGACGAGGTGACGATGGATATAAACGCATATCTTTCCGAGGAGCAAATCGTAAGGGTTGAGCTTCTTGCGAATAAGGTTATATACGAAAACGTTGACGTTGTCGCAAGCTTTCCAAGTCCTGACGAGCTTTCGCGTATGGAATACCGCTCAAAGCTTGATTTGACGGAAAACGTGAGAATCGTAACTATAGGAGAATACGACGCCTGCGCTTGCTGCGCGCCTCACGTAGCGAAAAGCGGAGAGGTCGGAATTATAAGAATACTAGATTTTGTAAAGCACAGAGGCGGTACTCGCATATCTATGACCGCAGGAATACGCGCCGTCAGGGACGCGCGCGAAAGATACGAAATAATCCGCAGAGTGTCGGGACTTCTTTCCGTTCCGAAAACGGAAATAGATAAGGGCTGCGAGAGAGTGATTTCGGAACTTGAAGCCTTAAAATCCAGCTTAAAGGAAGAAAGAAGCTTGCGCTATCTTACCGAGGCGGAAAAAATACCAGAAACACGCGGAAATCTCGTTCTGCTTTATGAAAGCGCAGGCTTTGACGATTTAAAAACCCTTGCAAATGCTCTTCTATCGCGCATTGGGGGAATACTCGTGCTTCTCTCCGGAAAAGACGGAGAATACCGACATCTTACCGTTTCAAGAACTCGGAATCTTACCGAAATTCGCGAGGATATGAACCAAGCGCTTGCAGGCCGCGGCGGCGGAAAGCCTGAGGCATTGCAGGGAAGCTTCTCTGCAAGCCTTGAAAAAATAAAGGCCTATTTTAACGCTGAATAAGAATCAACTAAAAAAATGCAAAAGAAAAACCCTTTCGTAACGAAAGGGTTTTGGACTTATTTATTATCACTTGTCAACCTCAAAATTAAGAACCAGCTGCGCTTTCGTAGGCTTCAGTTGCGTTAGCTTAACTCCTGCCGACTCGAGCATTCTGCGTGAGGCCTTAGTCGAGGGGGTGTCGTGGTATTTGTCGGAAAGATATATAACCTCGGAAACGCCCGCTTGAATTATAGCCTTTGCGCACTCGTTGCAGGGGAAGAGTCCTACGTAAATTTTCGAGTCCTGAAGAAGCTTTCCGCGTGCGTTGAGAATTGCGTTAAGTTCTGCGTGAACTACGAACTGATACTTAGTTTCTCCGCATTTTTCATCTCTGTTCCAAGGAAATTCGTCGTCGGAGCACCCTTGAGGAAATCCGTTATAGCCCGTTGAGATTATTCTGTTTTGGCTGTCGATAAGGCAAGCGCCAACCTGAGTGTTGGGGTCCTTCGAGCGCTCTGCGGCAAGCAGGGCAACTCCCATAAAATATTCGTCCCAAGTTATGTAGCCTTGTCTTTTGTCGGACATTTTTACCTCTATTCTGCCATACGGCTTATGTTTTTAGATAGTATATCATAGAAATTTGTCACTGTCAAGAAATTTTTAGCGAAAGGAGTAAGCTTTTGCAAAATCACTATTCAAGGTGTAAGCTTTGCGCCCGTCTTTGCTCGGTAAATCGCGCGGCGGGAGAGCTTGGAGCTTGCAAATCAAGCGACGAAATTAAGGTCGCGCGCGCTGCGCTTCACTTCTGGGAAGAGCCGATTATCTCGGGCGAGCGAGGCTCGGGTACGGTATTTTTCTCGGGCTGCTCGCTTTCTTGCATCTTTTGCCAGAATGCAAAAATTTCACACGGCGGTGTCGGCAAAAAAATTACCGTCGCGCGCCTTGCCGAAATAATGCTGGAGCTTCAAGCTACGGGCGCTCATAATATAAATCTTGTAACCCCGACGCACTTCGCACCGTCGATAAAAGATGCAATAATTCTTGCTAAAGAAGCGGGACTTAAGCTCCCTATAGTGTATAATACCTCGTCTTACGATACCCCCGAAACGCTTAGCTCGCTTGAAGGACTTGTCGACGTATATCTTGCGGACTTCAAATATACGCGTGCGAATAGCGCGAAAAAATATTCAAAGGCGGAAAATTATCCCGAAGCGGCAAGCCTTGCAATTGACGAAATGTATAGGCAAAAGCCGCGCCCTGAGTTTTTCGATGGAATTATGACCTCGGGTGTTATTATAAGAATACTTCTTCTTCCCCGCCACGTTGCCGAGGCAAAACTTATTTTGTCAAGGCTCTATAAGAAATACGGCGACAACGTATATTACAGCCTTATGAATCAATACACACCGCCGGAAAACGCACCCTCTCCGATAAACCGCAGGGTAACGAGAGAAGAGTATCGCGAGCTAGTTTCTTACGCCGTAAAGCTCGGTATAAAAAATGCCTTCGTTCAAGAGGGCGGTACGGCAAGCGAAAGCTTTATACCCGAGTTTGATAACGAAGGCGTTTAAATATTTGCGCAAAAAAGGTAGAGATATTGAAATTCAGTACCTCTACCATTTTTATTTTAAATGTACGGGTGCTCTGCCTGAATAACAGCGAAGCAATTAGGATTTTTCTCTTTGATTTTCTCCGTAACGAGCCTTTCCGCCTCAGCGCAGCTGTATCCCGAGTCAAGCGGCACTAAAAGGTCGAAAATAAGATTTGTAAACTTGCTTCCGTCAGTCATTCTGAAGTCGTGAATGGAAAGGCTTTCGCACACTTCCTTGGCGCACGCCAGAGAAAACTCGCGCATAGCGTCAACCTTTTCGTCGTTTACTGTCAAAGGGTCAAGGTGAATGGTTACGATAGAATTGAATTTTGAGAACATATCGCGCTCCATTTTATCAACCGCTTCGTGAGCGATTTCGATATCGGAGTCCGAGGGCACTTCCGCATGAAAGGATATAAATCTTCTGCCGGGGCCGTAGTCGTGAATCATAAGGTCGTGAATGCCGATAATTTCGGGATAATCCTTATAAAACTCGGAAATCTCTCTTACGAGCTCCTCGTCGGGAGCCGCGCCGAGAAGCAAATCTATCGTTTCCTTGGCCGCGCGTATTCCCGCCAAAAGTATGAAGCAGGCAACGAGTATACCGACGATTCCGTCAAGCGGAACACCGTCAAGTATTCCCAAATAGGAAAGAAGCGACGAGGCGAGAACGAGAAGCGTCGCAACTGCATCGGTAAGACTGTCAAGGCCTGAGGCTTTGATAGCCGACGCGGATATTTTTTTGGAAATTTTCGTGTAGAAGAAGAAAAGCCATAGCTTGACGAGAACGGAAATTCCGAGAAAAATGAAAACGGGAATTATAATATTAGGCTTTTCAGGGGTGAAAATCTTTTCAAGCGACGAGGTGAAAAGCTCAAAGCCGACGAGAACTATAATCATATCAACGATAAAAGCGGAGATATATTCAAGTCTGCCGTGTCCCATAGGATGCTCTTTGTCCGTTGGCTTTGCGGAAAGCTTGAAGCCTATAAGCGATATAACGGAGGATGCCGCATCGGTAATGTTGTTGAAAGCGTCGGCGATTATCGCAACGGAAAAAGATATAATACCTATCGTGAGCTTAATTGCGAAAAGAAGAACGTTAAGAGCTATTCCGACAACACCTGCAAGGAGTGCGTAAGCTCCTCTGACCTTCGTATCAGCTGTTTTTTCCTTATCCTTAACAAATAGCCTTATTAGTAAATCTGTCATAAAACCTCTATTTTAATGGGGATTTCGCTTCGCGCAAAACCCCCGTATTTTTATGCTTTATTCTGTTTTTTAAGCTTATCTCTCATTCTGTAGACACGGGAGCGCTTTTTCTTAATATACGTAGTATAAACCGCAAGCGTGATAACCGATACGAGAATAAGAGCCGTCACAACGTGAATCCAAGCCTCAGTTGAATCCGCAAGCTTTAAGTTTTCCCAAAGAGTGTTGACTCTAGTTTGAATTTCGGGTGTGAAATTTCTGTAACAGCTTGCGTTTTCTTTACCGATAAGATTATCGTAATATGCGTTAACGTCAGAGGGATTCTTTCCGTAAAGAAGCTCTATCGAGCCCTCAAGGTAGTCTTCCATCTCCGCACGGTAGTCCTCGTTTTGCGAAACCAGAGTATTCGGGGAAGCGTAGCCGATATAAGACGCGTTAGCTATCGCAATTTCCTCAGTGAGCATAAAGTTTATATATGCTTTTGCAAGCTCGGGATTTTTAGAGGATTTCGGTATACACATTGCGTCAACGAAGTAGTTAACGCCCTCCTTTGGATAGTAGAAGCCAAGCTCAACCGCGCCCTCGGTTGCCGCCATAGTAACGTAGTCACCAACGAAATAAGGAGCAATGAGTGCTGAGCCCGAAGTCATTTTGTCAAAGATTTCGTCGTTGACATAGCCTTGAAGTATGGGTTTCTGCTGCTTTAAAAGCTCGAGCGCCTCGTCCCAGACCTCAGGATTATCGGAATTTATGTCAAGGCCTTTCCAGTACATAGCCGTTGCGAAAGCGTCGCGCGGGTTGTTGAACTGAAGAATTTTGCCCTTGTATTTTTCATTCCAAAGAAGACTCCAGCTATTATCTTTAAGGTCCTCCTCGTCAACTCCCTCAACGTTGTAAATTATTCCGAGCATACCGTAGGTATAGGGAACGGAATAAGTGTTTTCGGGGTCGTGAGGTAAATTCTTGAACTGCTCGGCAATATATTTGAAGTTCGGAATATCACGTTCAACGTCAAACTCGAGAAGCAGGTCCTCTGCAATAAGCTTTTCTATCATATATTCCGAGGGGATAACTATATCGTAGGAAACCGCGCTGTTATCAAGCTTTGAGAAAAGGTCCTCGTTTGTCGCGTAGGTCGAATAGTTAACCTTAACCTTTAAGCCAAGCTCCTCTTCGCAATATTTCTCGAATTCCTCGTTAACGTTAATTGAGTCGTCGCTTCCGTCGGAAATGTATTCGCCCCAGTTATAAACATTAAGAGTGAGAGTTTCCTCCTTTGAAGCGCCCCCAAAGGTAAACGAGCCAATGATAATCGAGCATATAAGAACGAGAGCTACGCCAAGAGAAGCGTAAGTTGCAATTTTTTTCTTGCGCTCGTTGCCCTTTTTCTTCTTGTCGCTCTTAAGGTTGGAGATTATAAGAAGAACGAAAATAGTAACGATAATTATGGTCGAAAGCGCGTACATATCGGGCTTGACCTTTTTCTTCGTCATAGAGTAAATGAGAAGAGGAAGCGTCTGAAAATTCGGTGGCGCTACGAAATAGGATATAACGAAGTCGTCAAGGGAGAGCGTAAATGCCATAACGAGTCCCGAAAGAACCGCCGACATAATGTTCGGGAGCTTAACCTTGAAGAATGCCTTTATGGGAGTGCAGCCAAGGTCGAGCGCTGCCTCGGTAAGCGTCGGGCCAATCTCGGTAATTCTCGGAAGAACCGAAAGAATAACGTAAGGCAGGCAGAACGTAGTATGAGCGATAAGCATTGCAATAAAGCCCATATCGTTGTAGTCCGTTATTTTGAGTATAGCCATAACCGCCGCGAAGAAGAGCATCATAGACATACCCGTAACGATATCCGGGTTCATCATAGGAATGTTCGTAACGGAATTAACTGCGCCCTTTAAGTATTTATTCTTCATTTTGTAAATTCCCTCGGCGGCAGCAGTACCGATAACCGTCGCTAAAAGGGAAGAGAGAACTGCAAGAATAAGAGTGTTGCGAAGCGCGGTAAACGCCTCCGCGGAGCTGAAAAGCTCACGATACCATTTGAAGCTGAACTGTTCAAAAACCGCAGTGCTTTCGGAGGAGTTGAACGAGAAAAGAATGAGGGTTAAAATCGGAATATAAAGAATGCCTAAAATTAAGCAAAGATAAATTCTCGAGGTATACTTCATACTATTATACCTCCGTCCTCGTCAGAAAACTTATTCATAACGGTAATGGATATAAGTATAAGCACCATCATAACGAGCGAAATCGCCGCGCCGACGTTAAGAGCGCCCGTGACGAACTGTCTCTCAATAGTGTCACCGATAACCTCAAACGTTCCTCCGCCAAGCTTTTGCGAAATATAGAAGGTGCTTATAGAGGGAACGAGAACCATAGTAACGCCTGAGATTATTCCCGACATAGAGAGGGGAAGAATAACCTTTATGAGAGTTACGATAGGACTTGCTCCGAGGTCGCTTGCTGCCTCCCACATATTTTTGTCAATCTTCGATACGCATGTATAGATTGGAAGAACCATATAAGGCAAGAAGTCGTAAACCATTCCGAAGATAACCGCGCCCTTTGTGCCTATTATATGGAAGCTCGTGCCGAGGAGCGAATTAAGGAAACCGCCGTCGTCAAAGATAGCCATTATCGAGTAGGTTCTTATAAGTAAGTTTGTCCACATAGGGAGCATAAGAAGCATAATAAATATTTTCTGATGCTTCGGCTTCGCCTTTGCGATAACGTAAGCGAGAGGGTAGCCTATAACGAGGCATATCGCAGTTGCTATTATCGCAAGCTCTAAAGAGAGCCAGAAAATAGGCAGGTAGTCCGAGAGGGAGAGAATATTCTTAAAAGAAAAATTTCCGTCTGCATCTGTAAATGCGTAGAAAAGCACTATGATAAGCGGAAAAACTATGAACATAACGGCCCACGCAATATGAGGTGCTGCCGCTATGGAATTCATAAACGATTTTTTCTTCATTTTGTTTTAGTCCTTTAACATAGAGCAAAAGCTCTTTTATCCTTAATAAAAAATTAAAATTCCTCTGCCGTATCCGCGTCGGAGAGCTGGTCGAGCTCGTCGGAGAACGACGAGTAGTCACCGAATTTACCCGAATACTTCGACTTTTTCATAATATGAATTGCATCGGGCTCAATGTAAATGCCGATTTCCGCATCGGGCGCAACGTAGTCCGTTGACTGTATCATCCACTTAAAGCCCTTGATATCAACGATTATCTCATAGTGAACGCCCTTAAAGGTAACGCTTGTGACTTTACCCTTAAGCATTCCTTTTTTGAGGGGAACAACGTCGATATCCTCAGGTCTTATAACAACGTCAACCTGCTCGTCTTTCAAGAAGCCCTTGTCAACACAGTCAAAGGTGTGAGATGCAAATTTAACCTTGAAGTCCTCAAGCATTGTACCGTCAACTATGTTACTCTCGCCGATAAAGTCGGCAACGAAAGCATTTTCGGGTTCGTTGTAGATATCCGTCGGAGTGCCTATCTGTTGGATTTCTCCGTCTGCCATAACGACAACCGTGTCGGACATTGAAAGTGCTTCCTCTTGGTCGTGCGTTACGTAAACGAAAGTAATGCCGATAGCTTTCTGTATAGTCTTAAGCTCGTTCTGCATATCCTTGCGAAGCTTAAGGTCGAGTGCTCCGAGAGGCTCGTCAAGAAGCAAAACTTTAGGGTGGGAAATGAGCGCGCGCGCTATCGCAACTCTTTGCTGCTGACCGCCCGAAAGGGTACTGACGCTCTTATTTTCAAATCCCGAAAGGGCAACCATCTTGAGCATTTCGGTGACGCGCTTTTCTATTTCCTCTTCCTTTGTCTTATTAAGCCTCAAGGGAAAAGCAATGTTTTCGTAAACGTTCAGGTGAGGGAAGAGCGCGTACTTCTGGAATACGGTATTAACCTTTCTTTTATATGCGGGAAGCTCGCTGATTTCCGTACCGTCGAAATAAAGCTCGCCCTCGTCTTGCGTTTCAAAGCCGCCGATAATACGGAGCGTTGTCGTCTTACCGCAGCCCGACGGACCGAGAAGCGTTATAAATTCTCCGTCCTTTATGTAAAGGTTAATGGAATCAAGCACCTTTTCACCGTCGTAAGATTTTGAAACGTTTTTAAGTTCAATAAGCTTATGCATATTTTTAAATAACGTCCTTTCCTGTCAAAAGTAATCGCAAATTTAAATAAAATATCAAAAAAATGATGCATGAATGTAATTATAGCAAAAAGAATATCGTTTTTCAATAGGTTTTTTAAAAAAAATTCGCATTTAGGCGTGATTAATCCAATTTATCCCGAATTTTCTCTACTAAAAAATTGCAAAAGCTCTTGATTTCTCGCAAAATCTCTCAAAAGCTCGCGTATTCTCAAAAAACGTTATCCTCTGCAAGTTTTTTGGTGTCGAGCAGTACGGAAGAGAAAAAAAGGGCGAAAATCCAGTATCCCTCGCCGATTTTAAGAAGCAAATAAAGGGAGAGAAAGGTAAGAAGTACAGTAAAGGCGAATGAAAACGCGCGAAGCACGGAAAGCGGGGCAAGATTTTCTTTTTTTCTGAGAAGCAGTAATACTTCGATAATTCTGTAGCCGTCGTAGCCCCTGATAGGAAGAAGATTTGCGAGGGCAGTTAAGAGGTTTAAAAAAGCGAAGTCAAAAAAGAAAGCCCTCCCTGTGAGTGCAAATATAATTCCGAAGAGTAAAGATGAGGTAAAATTTGACACAGGGCCGCCTAAAAGTAAGATTAACTCGTCTTTATATGAGCCTAGCCTTTTGGGTTTAATCCTGAAGCCCGTAGGGTGCGCTGCGGGAAAAAGCCGCATAATTCCGCGCGAGTTGCCAAAGAGTATATGCCCCGCTTCGTGTATTGCCGCGGCGGCTATCGTAAGAATTGCAAAACGCGGTGTATCAAAGGCGAAAATTATAAAAACCCAAAAGACGAGAGGTAAAACCTTTTCTCCGATTTTTAAAAGCTTCATTGTGCGTTCTCCGTAAACTAAAGTTAGTATTTTCTGACATTTCTTTAAATTTTGCGGCTTGACAAAATATTTATAATATGGTATAATTTTCTAGTAAGAATTTTTAGAGGAGTAAACAATGGCGGCAAAGGATAAGAAAGCTTCATACGGCGACCAGAGCATAAAAAGCCTTAAGGGCGCAGAGAGAGTAAGAAAAAGACCTGCGGTTATTTTCGGCTCTGACGACATCATAGGTTGCCAGCATTCATTCGTTGAAATCCTTGCAAACTCGGTTGACGAGGCGCGCGAGGGATACGGTGATAAAATCATAGTTAAAAAATATCTTGACCTCTCAATAGAGGTTGAGGACTTTGGCCGCGGAGTTCCTCTCGGATATAACGAAAAGGAAAAGCGCTGGAACTGGGAGCTTGTTTTTTGCGAGCTTTACGCAGGCGGTAAGTACGATAATAACGACGGTGAGGGAGCTTATGAGTTTTCTCTCGGACTTAACGGTCTTGGCGCGACGGCTACTCAGTATTCCTCGGAATATATGAATGTTAAATCCTATAACGGCAAAACTCTTTCCGAAATGAATTTCAAATCGGGTGAGCCCGTGGGAGAGCTTTCCGTTAAGGATATTGAGATAAAACCCGGCGCGAAGAGAATGGGCACTGTCATAAGATGGCGCCCCGACCTTAAGGTATTTAAAGAAATTGATATTCCCGTCGAGTTTCTTACGGCAACTATGCGCCGTCAGGCATTCGTCAACGCGGGTATCAAGTTTATATTTGAAAACGAGGTTTCCTACGGCAAGTTTGAAAAGAGCGAGTTCTACTACGAAAACGGTGTTGCGGATTATATCGCGGAAATCACCGACGGTATAGCTATGACGACCCCTGTTCTCTGGAAGCTTGAAACAAAGGGACGCGACAGAGAGGATTTGCCAGACTATAAATTCAAGGCGGAAATTACCTTCTGCTTTGCAAAGTCGGGAATGACGGAATATTACCATAACTCCTCGTTCCTAGAATACGGCGGCGCGCCCGACAAGGCGGTAAGAAATGCCTTTACCTATGCTATTGATAAGTATATTAAGGCAAACGGTAAGTACGGAAAGAAAAACGAATCCAAAATTTCCTTTGCCGATATAGGAGACAACCTTGCGATAATCGTAAACTCCGCTTCAACGCAAACCTCTTACGAAAACCAGACGAAGAAGGCTATAACCAATGCGTTTATTGCAAAGGCTCTTACCGACTTTATAAAAACGAACCTTGAAATTTATTTAACCGAAAACGCGAGTGTTGCGAATATAATCGTAAATCAGGTGCTTTTGAATAAAAACGCGCGTGAGAGTGCGGAGAAAACGAAGCTTGACATAAAGAAAAAGGTTTCGGGCACGATGGACGTTTCAAACAGAGTTGAAAAGTTCGTTCCGTGTCACTCAAAGGACCCCGAGCTTCGAGAGGTTTATATAGTTGAGGGTGACTCGGCTATGTCAAGCTGTAAGCAGGCGAGAAATGCCGAATTCCAGGCTATAATTCCCGTAAGAGGTAAAACTCTTAACTGTATGAAAAGCTCCTACGATAAGATATTCGCAAACGATATCATTATAGACCTCTTAAAAGTTATCGGCTGCGGAGTTGAAATTAAATCGAAGAAAAGCGACCTCTCAACCTTTGATTATAACGCTCTTAAATGGAACAAAATTATAATTTGTACGGATGCCGACGAGGACGGATATCAGATAAGAACTCTGCTTCTCACGATGTTCTACAGGCTCTTGCCGACACTTATCGAAAAGGGAAAGATATTTATCGCGGAATCCCCTCTTTTTGAAATCAATTCCGGAAAAGACACCTATTTCGCTTATAACGAGAATGAAAAGAACGAAATTATCAAAAAGCTCGACGGTAAAAAATTCACCATTCAGCGTTCAAAAGGTCTTGGCGAAAACGAGCCCGAAATGATGTCGAGGACTACGATGTGTCCGCAGACGAGAAGGCTTATTGCCGTAACTCCCGCAGACGCAGAGGAAACTGCAAAAATGTTTGACGTTCTTCTCGGTGACGCTCTTCAGGAAAGAAAGCGCTTTATAACCGAAAACGGCCATCTTTATATCAAAGACGCCGACATTTAACAAGTATTAAAATAACGAAAGGCAAATATATGGCAAATCTTAAAAAATCAGAAAAATTCTCGGGTGTTAAAGGTCCTCTTCTTACGATAGTAATGGACGGTGTCGGTATTGCTCCCGATAACGGTGCAAATGCGGTTGCTGCGGCTCACACGCCTACCCTCGACAGACTTATGAAGGACTATCCCACTCTTGCAATTAAGGCTCACGGAACGGCAGTCGGTCTTCCCTCAGACGACGATATGGGTAACTCCGAGGTCGGACACAACGCGCTCGGCTCAGGACAGGTTTTTGCTCAGGGCGCAAAGCTCGTTTCTCAGTCTATTGAAACCGGAGTAATCTTCGAGTCTGACACTTGGCGCGAGCTTGTAGCCGGTGTTAAGGCTTCAGGCGGAACTCTTCATTTTCTCGGACTTTTCTCCGACGGAAACGTGCACTCACATATCGACCACCTGAAAGCTTTAATTGAAAACGCAAAGCGTGACGGTGTTTCTCGCGTAAGAATTCACGTTCTCCTTGACGGACGTGACGTTGGCGAAACTAGCGCCCTTGATTACGTATGCCCCTTTGAAGAGTATATCGCAGCTCTCCGTTCTACCGATTTTGATATAAAAATTGCGTCTGGCGGCGGAAGAATGAAAATCACGATGGATAGATACGAGGCAAACTGGGGAATGGTTGAGCTCGGTTGGAAAACTCACGTTCTCGGTGAGGGAAGAGCATTTACATCTGCCGAAGAAGCCATCACCGCCTATAGAAATGAAAGCGGAGTTATCGACCAGGACCTTCCTCCTTTCGTAATTGCGGAAAACGGTAACCCCGTCGGTACTGTTGAGGATGGCGACAGCGTTATATTCTTCAACTTCCGCGGTGACCGTTCTATCGAAATTTCCAAGGCGTTTGAAGAGGGCGACTCTTTTGACAAATTCGACAGAGTAAGAGCACCCAAAGTGCTTTACGCAGGTATGCTTGAGTATGACGGCGACCTTCACATTCCCTCAAAGTACCTTGTAAATCCCCCCACAATCACCAATACTATGACCGAATACCTCGTTTCTGCGGGTATCCCCGAGCTCGCTATCTCGGAAACGCAGAAGTACGGCCACGTAACTTACTTCTGGAACGGAAACAAGTCGGGCAAATTCTCCGAGGAGCTTGAAACCTATATCGAAATCCCCTCTGACGTCGTTCCTTTCGAGCAGCGCCCCTGGATGAAGTGCGCAGAAATTACCGACGAGCTTATCGAATGCTTGAAATCCGGCAAATATAAGTATCTCCGCGTCAACTTCCCGAACGGCGATATGGTAGGCCACACCGGCTCTTTCCTTGCAACCGAGTGCTCTATGGAAGCTCTTGATTTGCAGCTTGCAAGACTTTTAAAGGTTGTAGACGAGCTTGAGGGCGCGGCTCTTATCACCGCGGACCACGGAAACGCCGACGAAATGTACGAAATCGACAAGAAAACAAAAGCTCCCAAGCAGGGTAAAGACGGAAGCTTCAAAGCAAAAACGAGCCACACTCTTAACCCCGTTCCCTTTATTATCTACGATAATTTCACAAAGGACGGCTACAAGGTTAAAGTAGGCCGTGAGGACTTCGGACTTTCCGCAGTTACGGCAACAACCGTAAATATGCTCGGCTACGAAGCGCCTGACATCTGGGACGAATCTATGATTGAGATTTGCTGATTATTTTTGGCAAAACCGCAAATGAAATAGTTAAAGGTAGAGGTTAATTTTAGCCTCTACTTTTTTTGTGCGAAATTGTTTTTATTAAGGTTGAAAAACTCTGTTTTTCTTCATTTAATTAAGATTTCATTTGCTATCGTCGTTTCCTCGCTCAATGTACCCTTGTACATTTCTCGCTCGTCAGCCGACGATTTTTTCTCAAAACTAATCTAGCAAATCGAGCTCAGCTGATTATTTTTGGCAAAACCGCAAATGAAATAGTTAAAGGTAGAGGTTAATTTTAGCCTCTACTTTTTTTGTGCGAAATTGTTTTTTATTAAGCTTGAAATGCTTTCGATTTTCTTCTTATGAATTGTTTTTTGCAATACTAAATTGTAAAAAAAGAACAAAGTTTTGGGAAAAAGCGGTATAAAAATCAGTGTTTTTAAATAAAATAGTCAAGAAATATTAAAAATATGAAAAAAATTCAAAATTGCTATTGACAAACACATATATATTTGTTACAATAGTCCCGCTTTGTGTATCAAGGCATAAAATACAGTAAAGCTTTTAGCATAAGATTCGGAGGATAGTTATGATATTTGACAATCTCGAAGTTAAGCATAAATCATTTGGCGAAGGCCTTGTAATCTCAAATAACGGTAAATATATGACCGTAAAATTCGGCACGATGCAGAAAACATTTGTTTATCCCGATGCTTTTGAGAGCTTTCTTACTCTTTCCGACGGCTCGGTGAGCGACGAAATTTTAGCAGATATAAAGCTCAAAAAGGAAGCTAAGCAACAGATTCTTAATAAAAAGAATGAAGAGAATCTTCGTGCTATGACTATGGGTATCGTTATTCCCGGTAAGGAAGGCAACCCCACAGAGAATGAAGAGAGTGAAAATCGCTTCAAAGCTCAGGAGAGCGAAGAAGTTTAATGAAAATGCTCGATGTTCGCAAAAATGTGCGGAATCGGGCTTTTTCTTTTTTCGCTATTGACTATTTCTGTAATTTGGTGTAAAATTGTTTTGTTAGTTTAACTGATTTTCAGGTGGTTAAAATGGTTTTAAAGGCTTATATTTTTGCTCTTCTTTACGGAGTGCTTTGTCTTGGGCTTGCTTTCCTTGCGTACAAGCTAGGTATGGCTAAAAATTACACGAGAAAGCTCGTGCATATACTCGTGGGCTTCGAGTGGGTTATTCTGTACGCATTCCTCGGAGGCGGAAGCATACACTTTTTATGTGTATGCCTGATATTCACGCTTCTTCTTTTGGTAACCTACTTCAAAAGGCTTACGCCAATGATAGCCTCGGAGGGTGACAACGCACCGGGCACGGTTTATTACGGAGTCGCAATGTCGATTATGGCAACCGTTTGCCTCTTCGTTCCCGAGTTCGTTCTTTATTTCGGTATCGGTGTTTTCTGCACCTCATTCGGTGACGGCTTTGCGGGGCTTGTCGGACAGGCAGTTAAGAAGCGCAACCCTAAAATATACGGGAATAAAAGCATTCTCGGCTTTTTGACAAATCTCTGCGTGTCCTTTGCCGTGCCTCTCGTTTTTGAAGCCGTTTTCAATATGGGGCTTAAGCTATGGCAATGCGCGCTTATTGCGTTTTTCGTGGCAACCCTTGAGCTTATAAGCTCGCGCGGACTTGATAACATCACCGTAACTCTCGGTGCGGCATTCCTTTCATATTCCTTTATTTATTTTGATAGGATAGGGAATTATCTCGTTCCGATAGTTTTAACTCCTCTGATTATTGCCGTAGTTCTTAAGAAAAAGGCGCTCACACCATTTGCAACGGTCCTTGCCGTTTTTCTTGATATTGTAGTAAGCTTAACGCTCGGAAATTACGGATTTTTGCTTTTGTTGACTTTCCTTGTCGGAAGTGTTTTAATAGATAAAATAAAGAAGAAAAAGCTGGCTGATGACGGAATAACCAAGCGCGGTGACTGCCGCGATGCCGTACAGGTTGTCGCAAACGGAATTGTTCCTATGTTTTTTGCGATTTTTACGGCTCTATATCAGCATCCAGCATTCCTTGTCGGCTATATTGCCGCGCTTTCAGAGGCGTTTGCGGATACTGCCGCATCGGGCTTCGGTGTTTTCTCGAAGAAAACCTTTGACCTTTTCAAGTGGCGGCACGCACAAAAGGGAATGAGCGGCGGTGTTTCCGTAATTGGCACTCTTTCTGCATTTTTCGCCTCTTTCGCAATCCCTGCGTTTGCTTTACTTTTTGATATTATAAACTGGCAGCTTTTCCTCATTGCCTCTTTAATAGCCTTTATCGGCGTTGTCGTTGATAGCCTTTTAGGCTCGCTCGTTCAGGTGAAATATAGATGCAAAGCGTGCGGAAAGCTCACCGAAAGGGAATGGCACTGCGAAAAGAAATGCGAAAAGGCTTCGGGCTTTGAGTTTTTCGATAACGACGTCGTAAATCTCTTCTCGGGCGCATTCGCCGCAATTCTTGCAACGGCACTCTGCTTTATAATCAGATTTTAAAATCATACCAGATTTGCCGCCGGCAGAAGAAAGAACCAATTATCTTTTCCTCATATTTGTGCGATTTTAAAAGATATACTTGGGAGTATACCCTATATCCGGTTGACGATGGTAATTTTTCTCAAACTCCAATAGATGCAGATGAATTCAAATAGTATTGTGATTAAAGCTGTTTTAACCCCATTTTTGTTTTAAACAATCACTACACTCTTGTTAATTAAAAAAGACAAAGACCTCGCAAAAAGCGAGGTCTTTTCCAATCAAAAGGCACAGCAATTTGATCGGATTTTTTGAAAGGAGTGAAATTTGGCTCGGTTAATTAAAATTAGCCGTTAGACTTGAGGTTGTTCTCGTAAGACTCAACCATTTTCTTAACCATCTGTCCGCCAACGCTACCTGCCTGCTTGGAGGTAAGGTCACCGTTGTAACCCTGCTTGAGAGTTACGCCAACTTCGTTTCCAGCCTGCATCTTAAAGTTTTCGAGAGCTGCCTTCTTTTCATTATTCTTAGCCATAAGAATGAATCTCCTGTGTTTTCTTTTTAAATCTATATTATCGAGCCGCAAAAACCAAGCTTTCGGCTCGACTTCTGCGCTCTGTTATTATTTTTGCAAGTACAGCGAATTATATGAATGGTAAAATGCGGAAATTTTCACTTACAAATCTATATTTAAAATGACACGATATAAAACGCGAGGAGACGCTATGGATATAATACACCGCGAGAAAAAGTGCTTGATGACTCCGCTTTAATAAAGTTTTTTGAGACTGTCGGATTGGAAAGCCATAATCTTTCATTTTCGGATGAAAGATTAAAATTAACGAACAAAATTACGAAGCCTGCCTTATGACGTTTAAAAATTTTTTCTAAAATTTAAACTTTTTTCGAAAAAACTCTTGACAAAAAGAAATAGTTATTGTATACTAGATAAGCTCCGCCTTTGCGGGTAGAGCAAAATTGCTCATTGAAAATTGAACAACAGAAGAAATCAAAAGCACTGAAAAAGTGTGAGAGATCTTGTCAAAACACTTTGAAAAAAGAAACTCAAAGAAGTAAGAAGAAGCTAGAAGAATAGCTCTAAGAAAGGTATTAGGTCCTTAGGGATTTAATATATAATTTTTTAGAGAGTTTGATCCTGGCTCAGGATTAACGCTGGCGGCGTGCATAACACATTCAAGTCGAACGGAGTGTAGCAATACACTTAGTGGCGGACGGGTGAGTAACGCGTGAGTAATCTACCTTTCGGTGCG
>JAZQRU010000046.1:0-4222 GCA_045629745.1 Eubacteriales bacterium | reverse complement strand
CAGATTCTACACTACTGACAGACTCAGAGAGGAATTCCACATCGGAAATCTCTTCACCAAGGATAATATCAGAATGGTATATAGCCAGACTGACAGAATTATAGTAATAGGAATGATGCCCATCAAGCTTGAGCTTAAGCTTGAGGCAGGCAAGGAGCTTGCGGCTGACTACTTCCTTGAGCGCCGTGAGCTTGGCTGTATCAACATCGGCGGCAAGGGTATTATCACCGTAGACGGCGAGGAGTATGAGATGAATCCCCGTGACGGTATTTATATCGGTAAGGGACATCGTGACCTTCTCTTTAAGAGCTGTGACGAAGCAAACCCTGCAAAGTTGTATATGACCTCTTGCCCTGCGCACACCGAGTATCCCACCGTAAAAATCGACATAAGCAAGGCTCGCAAGGTGCCCTGCGGCTCTGTTGAGGACTGCAATAAGAGAGTTATCAATCAGTACATACACCCCGAGGTTATGAAGTCCTGCCAGCTTGCTATGGGACTTACCGAGCTTTCCGTTGGTTCAAACTGGAACACTATGCCTTGCCACACCCACGATAGAAGAATGGAGGTTTACCTCTATCTTGATATGGGACAGAATGACGCGGTATTTCATATGATGGGCGAGCCCAAGGAAACGCGCCACATTATTATGCACAACGAAGAAGCCGTTATCTCTCCCTCTTGGTCTATCCATTCGGGCGTCGGAACGAAGAACTATTCGTTTATCTGGGCTATGTGCGGCGAGAACCAGGAATTTGACGATATGGACCATATCGAAACTAAAGAATTAAGATAATATTTAAAGGAGAAATAAAATGGCTTACACTGAAAACTTTAGTCTTGAAGGCAAAATCGCTCTTATCACGGGCGCATCCTACGGCATCGGCTACGCTATTGCAAAGGGAATGGCAAAGGCAGGCGCTAAAATAGTATTTAACGATATTAAGCAGGAATTTGTTGAAAGAGGTCTTGCTTCCTATAAGGCAGACGGAATTGATGCTACGGGCTACGTTTGCGACGTTACCGATGAGGCAGCAGTTTGCGAAATGGTTGCAAAAATTGAAAAAGAGGTTGGCGAGATTGATATTCTCGTAAACAACGCAGGTATTATCAAGAGAATCCCTATGCACGAAATGAAGGCAGAGGAATTCAGACAGGTTATCGACGTTGACCTTAACGCTCCCTTTATCGTATCAAAAGCGGTTCTTCCCACTATGATGAAGAGAAGAAGCGGTAAAATCATTAACATCTGCTCTATGATGAGTGAGTTTGGCCGCGAAACCGTATCTGCTTACGCATCTGCAAAGGGCGGACTTAAGATGCTTACGAGAAATATTGCGTCCGAGTACGGAAGCTACAACATTCAGTGTAACGGCATCGGCCCCGGCTACATAGCAACTCCTCAGACCGCACCCTTAAGAGAGCGTCAGCAAGACGGCTCCAAGCACCCCTTTGATAGCTTTATAACCGACGGCAAAACTCCCGCAGGCAGATGGGGCGATCCTGAGGACCTTGCAGGCCCTGCGGTATTCCTTGCTTCAAATGCTTCTGACTTCGTAAACGGACAGATTCTCTACGTTGACGGCGGTATTCAGGCATACTTCGGCAAACAGCCCGGTTAATATCGAAAGGATTTTTAAAAATGAAAAATTGCAAACAGCTTATTGAAGAAAACCGCGCGTGGCTTGAAGAAACCTTCAAGAAAATAGACGCTAAAATGTCGAAGGTAACACTTCGCTCAAGAAACAAGCTTGCAGACGGTGTTGACGAAAACGGTGAGCACCTTGACAGATGGAAAATTGCTCCTAACGAGTGGACAAACGGCTTCTGGGGCGGTCTTAACTGTATGCTTTACGCTTACACGGGTAACGAGGAATACCTCAAAACTGCAAAAAGAAGCGAAGAAATCCTTGACGGCGCAATTAAAAATTACGAGCTTTTAAATCACGACGTAGGCTTTATTTATCACCTTCTTGCAGGCGCTATCTACAGACTCACGGGTGACGTTGGCTCAAAAACGAGAAATCTTTTTGCGGCGGCTTCCTTTGCTTCGCGCTTCAATATTGACGGTAAGTTTTTAATAGCTAGGAACGGAAATAGCCGCGCTAACTGCACAATTATCGACTGTATGATGAACCTTCCTCTTCTTTACTGGGCATCTGACGAAATAGGTGACGACAGATTCGCAAGAATCGCAAAGGCTCACGCAGATATGACGCTCCGCGACCATCTCCGCCCCGACGGCTCCGTTAACCACATTGTTGAGCACGACAGAGAAACGGGAGACTTGGTTAAAACCTACGGCGGACAGGGTATCCACGAAGGCTCTTCCTGGTCGCGCGGTCAGGCTTGGGCGCTTTACGGCTTCGTTCTTTCTTACATTCACACGAAGGAAGAAAGATACCTCAACGGCGCAAAGCAGGTAGCAAACTACTTTATCGCAAACTGCTGTGACGACTGGCTTCCGAGAGTTGACTTCAGAGCTCCCGCAGAGCCTGTTTACTACGACTCAACCGCAGGCGCTTGCGCGGCTTGCGGACTTATCGAAATTGCAAAGGCTCTTCCTGAGGACGAGGGCGGAATGTATATGAATGCCGCTATCAATATCCTCAAAGCTATGGGTGAAAAGTTCTGCGATTATGATCCCGAGCACGACGCAATGATGGGCTACGGCACAGTCCGTTATCCCGTTCCGGGGAAGTACACCGAAAAGTCGGCAAGGGTGCATATCTCGATAATTTACGGTGATTACTTCTTCACGGAAGCGATACTTAAGCTTCTCGGCGCTGAATTTATGCCGTGGTAACGACCTCGCCCTTTTTGTAATATTTCCCGTTTTCCCCTCTCGCAGTATTAAATACAGCTTCGGGGTGAAGAACGAAAAATCATTTCATGCGCGAGAGAGCATTTCATTAAAAAGGGAGAGCATTTTTAGAGCGTCACTCTAAAGGACAGTTTTTCAAGAATACGGTATATCTCGAAAGAGGTATGCCGTATTTTTGCATTTGTGTCCACAAATGCAGTGCTTCTTGTGGCTTAATTAAGGACTACAAAACCTTATGACCATTTGCAAACAAAGAGGTATGTAAAAATAAAAGGTACCCTTGTGTAAAGGGGCTTTTTTCTACCTGCCGGAAGGTAATCGCATAGGCTTTTGATATGCTAATGTCAAAAGTGCCTTTACGTTGCTTTTGTCATAGTAAGGTCTGGGGGTTTTCTGTTTTGTTAATTGTTTCGCTTTTTGAATCAAATTCGGGGAAACAAAGCAAAAAGTAGTCGCATTCGTCGCAACAGCATTCAAAGCCTTGCTCTCCGTTGCCAAGACAATCGGCAGGCTCTCCGGGCGTAAGTTCTACGCCGGTAATATCTATTATCTTTTTTGGTATATCATTATTGTTCATATATTCCACCTCAGCATATAAAAAGTGCGCCCCATAAAGGAACGCACCGAAAAAGTGTTCCTTCATTGTTGTCACACAATCTCTCGCCAGTGTTAGTGGGTATGAGGAAAAAAGGAAACACCTTTTGCCAAGGGTAGTTTCCCACTAACACGAAAAAATATTAGATTGTGTGACGAGTATATCTTATCACATTTCTGTTGATTTGTCAATAAAGCTTGAGAATTTAACAAAACTTTGGTGTCTTTAATTAAGTCAGGGCTTGTCAGGGAAATTGACATATGAATTGACTACTAAAGAAATGGCTCCATTTACACAAGGTAGGCTTTTTTCTACCTCTCGGAAGGTAATTTGATAAAACTACGCTAAATATATTTACAAATCTTAAAAACTGTGATATAATAATTATGCCAAACAAAAAACGAATAATGATTTTAAGGAAAGCGCCTTATTTTTACAGGGTGTTTTATACCCTTTTGATTTTTTTGCGCAAATTAGTGAATAATGGTAAAAACGTTGATTCCGCTAATTTGTGTATGGTGTTTTCCGTAGCATTAGTTTTTTTGTTTGGCGACAACTTGGAGTTAGCGTTTTTCGGTGCGTGACTTCGGTTGCGCACCTTTTTATATGCCGATAGGAGAAAATATGGATAAGAATATTCAAAAAAAGGTAATAGACATTGCCGGCATAGAACTCACGCCGGGAGAGCCTACCGTTTGTCTTGGCAACGGCGAGCAAGGCTTTGAGTGTTGTTGCGACGAGTGCGACTATTATTTGCTTTGTTTTCCCGAATTTGAACTGATAAACGAAGAAAAAATCAATGA
>JAZQRU010000045.1:0-73205 GCA_045629745.1 Eubacteriales bacterium | reverse complement strand
TATCCTTTAGTGCCTTAGGCAAAATAGACTTATTTTTTCCATTATATAGATTTATTTTCTTTATTATAGCATAGACTCATAATTTTATCAATAGATATTAAAATATTTAAGCACTCGATTAAAACATCTTATATCCCACTTGAAAAGAACCTTTTTCTGTGTTAGAATATAATAAAAATATAAAGCTTTTCGGAGGATAATATATGAAAGTTTTAATTTTGAACGGCAGCCCTAAGGATAACGGTAATACCGCGCTTGCATTAAAGGAAATGAGAACGGTCTTTCTCGAGGAAGGAATTGAAGTTGATTACGTGCAGGTAGGAAATCTTGACGTGCGCGGTTGCCTTGCCTGCCTTAAGTGCTACAAGGCGGGAAAGTGCGTAATTGACGACGTTGTTAACCAAATTGCAAAAAAATTCGAGGAGTGCGACGGCCTTGTTCTCGGAAGCCCCGTTTATTACGCTTCCGCAAATTCAACCCTTACCGCCCTTCTTGACAGACTCTTCTACAGTACCCCGTTTGACAAAAGAATGAAGGTCGGCGCATCCGTTGCGGTTGCAAGGCGAGGCGGCACTACGGCAACCTTTGACCAGCTCAATAAATATTTCACGATAAGCGGTATGCCCGTAGCCTCGAGCCAATACTGGAATAACGTTCACGGTGCGAAGCCCGGCGAGGCGGCAGAAGACGGTGAGGGGCTTCAGACAATGAGAACTCTTGCCCGCAATATGTCATTCCTTATCAAGAGCATAGCCCTCGGCCGCGAAAAGTACGGACTTCCCGAAAAGGAAAAGCCGATAAGAACGAATTTTATTCGTTAAGTCTAAATATCTCGATAAACACAAAAGAGAGCACAGGGCAGTACCTTTTGCTCTCTTTTCTTTATTTGCAACGCGCAAAAATCCAAACGCGCGACACCACTTTATGACATATATTTTCTGAGCTTCTCTATAGCGCCCTTTTCAAGCCGCGATACCTGTGCTTGCGATATACCTATTTCCTCGGCAATTTCCATCTGAGTTTTCCCCGCGTAAAACCTTTTCGATATAATTCCAAGCTCACGCTCGTTAAGCTTTTTCATAGCGTCGCGCAAGGAAATGCTCTCAACCCATGCGTCGTTTGCGTCGTCTTCGCCTGCGAGCTTATCAATAACGTAGCCCGAATCCTCGCCGTCGTTATAGACGGAATCGTAAAGCGAGGCGGGAGCAACTATGGCTTCAAGCGCCGCCCCGACGTCGCGCTCGCTCGCAGAAAGCCTTTGCGCTATTTCGGCAATACCTGGCTCGCGCCCCTCTTTGCCCGAAATTTCCTCCTTAACCTGCAAGGCTCTGTATGCAAGGTCGCGCATACTCCTTGAAATTCTTAAAGAATTGTTATCTCTTAAGTGCCGTCTGACTTCCCCGATTATCATAGGCACGGCATAGGTTGAGAATTTAACGTCAAGCTCAAGATTAAAGTTATCAATAGCTTTTATAAGGCCTATCGTGCCGACCTGAAACAAATCGTTTGCGCTGTCTCCTTTCCCCGAAAAGCGTTGAATAACCGACAAAACGAGCCTTAAATTTCCTATTATAAGCTTTTCGCGCGCCTCTTTGTCACCGTTCTTTGAAAGCATAAGAAGCTCTCGCTTTTCGCTCTCCTTCAAAGTTTTAAGACTTGACGTATCTATTCCAACAATATCAACCTTGTTAAGTCGCATAAATTTCCCCCGAAAAAAGATAAATCTCTTGAAAAATCTGTCGCATTTTCCGTTTTTAGTATGCCCTTTCTTAAAAAAAATAAACACGGATGCGGGGGTAAATCTATTTTTTGTAAACTTTTATTTGCTTAACAAAAGCTTTACAATTTCTCTTTTTCCTATTGACAAAAGCTACAAATTGTTTTATAATAATAGAGGTAATTTTTACCCGAAAAGGGAGTAGTTTGCGCGCGAGTGCGCTCGGGAGCCGTCAGAACGGCAGGAATTTCCTGCTCGGTTTTCCGAAGGCGAAAAAATGCTTTAACAAGACTTTTCGTGAAGGCTCATCTTCGCGAGGAGTCCATTTTTGTTTTTAAAATAATTTATATAAAGTGAGGTTTTACTTATGAGAGTTTTATTTGAGGGATTCCTTTCGTTCTTTGAAACGCCGGGAACCTGGAAAATGATTCTTATGTGGGTAATCGGCGGTGTTCTTATTTACCTTGCGATAAAAAAGGAAATGGAACCTACGCTTCTTTTGCCCATCGGATTTGGTGCAATTCTTATGAATTTCCCCACCACAGTACAGCGCATTTGTGACACTTGCAAAACTGTTGCGGAATTCGGTCAGGAAATATGCGGCCACAACGGTTGTACTGGTGCTATATCCGTTCACTATTCCGGCATCGCAGAACCCTTACATACCCTTTATAACGCAGGTATCGCTAACGAGCTTTTCCCGCTTCTTCTCTTTATCGGTATCGGAGCTATGATAGACTTCGGTCCGCTTCTTAACAATCCGAAGCTTATGCTCTTCGGTGCGGCGGCTCAGTTCGGTATCTTCTTCACGCTCTGTATGGCGTCAATCTTCTTCCCCGAGGCAAAGGACTATGCGTCAATTGCTATTATCGGTGCGGCAGACGGTCCTACATCTATCGTTGTTGCAAACAAGCTCGGCTCGAATTACGTTGGCGCAATAACGGTTGCCGCTTACTCCTATATGGCTCTCGTGCCTATTATCCAGCCCCCCGTTATTAAGGCTCTTACAACGAAAGAGGAAAGAAAAATCCGTATGTCTTACACTCAGAAGAGCGTTTCCAAGACTACGAAAATTCTCTTCCCCATTATCATTTCAATAGTTGCATGCATATTTGCCCCCGGCGCAGGCTCGCTTATCGGCTTCCTTATGTTTGGTAACCTTATCCGTGAGTGCGGAGTTCTTGAATCCCTCTCGGAAACTGCGCAGAAGGTGCTTGCAAACCTCGTAACGATATTCCTCGGCATCACCATTGCCTTCAATATGACTGCCAGCCAGTTCTTGAACGTGCAGACTCTTCTCATTATGGGGCTCGGTCTTATCGCATTTATCGTTGACACCGCAGGCGGAGTTCTTTTCGCAAAGCTTTACAACGTTTACGCAAAGGTATTCAAGAAAGAGCTTATCAACCCTATGATAGGCGCGGCAGGTATTTCCGCATTCCCAATGTCGGGCCGTATAGTTCACAAAATGGCACTCAAAGAGGATCCCGAAAACTTTATACTTATGCACTCAATAGGTGTTAACGTTTCGGGCCAGATAGCTTCCGTTATCGCGGGCGCTTTAGTGCTTGGATTCTTTGGTTAAGGAGGATTTATAGATGGGAAACATTCAGTTTGACCTTTTGGCATTCGTAAAGAATCTTAAATTTATGGGACTTGGTATGGTCGGCGTATTTATTATCGTCGGAATTATCATTTTAGCAACCCACTTCACTTCCTTCACTATAAAGAAGGTTGAAGAGCAGAAGGCTGCTAAAAAAGACAAAGAATAATATTGCCAAACAAAAAAAGCAAGAGTTAAGTAAAAATCTTAATTCTTGCTTTTTCTTTTTTAGCCGTAAGAAAACCGAACTTGTTTTAAAGAGATAAGTGACGAAAGCGCTGAAAATTAAGGCTTCAGAGCAAGTTTGGATTAATCAAGCGGTTTTCCGTTTTTGTCAAAAAGCGGCAGCTTTTCAAGATAGATTATATCGTTTCGGTCCGCCGCCTCGCCCTCTGCAAGCACCGTCATTTTACCGACTATGTTTCCGCCTGCCATCTTAACGAGGTTTTCGAGCGAGAGAAGCGAGCCGCCTGTGCTTATAACGTCGTCAACGATTAGAACGCGCTTGCCGCGCATAAATTCTGCGTCGTCACCGTCAATATAAAGAGTTTGTACGGCATCAGTAGTTATGGATTTAGTTTCGCATTTAACTACGTTTTTCATATAGAGCTTCACTGATTTTCTTGCAAGCACGTAACGGTTTTTGCCTGAAATTTTGCACATTTCGTAAGCTAAGGGAATTCCCTTCGACTCTGCGGTTATTATCAAATCGTGCTCGGGCGCAAGCTTATAAAGCGCTTCAGCGCACTTTTCGGTAAGCTCAACGTCACCAAACATAATAAAGCCCGCGATATAAAGATTTTCCGTCAAAGGACAAAGAGTAAGCTCGCGCTCAAGTCCCGCCACCTTTAAGTTGTATACCATAGTATTGCTCCTATAATTTATTTATATATCTTATCTACAGTATACAACAAAAGTGTTAGGATTTCAAGTGTTTTCAAAAATCAGGCGTAAAACTCGTGATTTTTAACCGTGAAAACGTAAGGGCGGTTATTTCCTATCCAGCTTGACGTTGCGTATCGCGGAGCTAAAAAGTAGAGAATATCCTCTGATACGGAAAAGCCTTCAAGACAAATTTTTGCCGCAAGCACCGAGGTGTAAGCTGGGGTGTCGTAAATCGTGCCGTTTGCTACGGGACTGAACTGAACACCGTATTTTCTGTCGAAAATTACGCCCCAGATAGTATTTGGGAAGCTTGCTGAGTTGACGCGGTTCATAATTACGTTGCCAACCGCTATCTGCCCGATAAGAGGCTCGCCACGGCTTTCCGCGCTTATTATACGGGAGAGCCAATATACAGCGTCCTCTCTGTAAAACTTAGCGCCCGCAAGAATTGGACTCACCGTTCCTGAAAAATCAAGTGCCGAGCTTCTTTCCGTAAGACTGAGGCCAAGAGCCTTAGCAAGCGTTTTTGCAGGCATATAAATCCGTCCGTCTGACATAAGCCTTACAGGCGTCAGGTCGAAAAGAATTCTGTCGTTTGCATAAACCGCGTAAGAGCCGTCGGCAGCCGTAAGATAAAGTCCCGCGCCGGAGACGGTAAGCGTTTTCGAGGAATTTGAATAGCTAACCTTCATACTCGGTGCAACAGAGCCCAAAAATGCCCTCACGGGCACGTAAAAGCTTCCGTTTATTATTAAAGCGTTTATGCCGAGCGACTTTCCGTCTTTCGTTATGGCGCGCGAGGTATACGCGCTTGTCTTGGTGTTCTGAATTCCCTTGACGGCAAGATAAGTCTTGACACTTCTTTCTTTTACCCCCTCGTTATGTACTGCGCCCGACTTAAATGAAAATAACGGGAAGCACAGGCACAGAAACAAAATAAGAGAGGTGATTTTTAAAATTGCATTTTGAGTTTTAATCATTTTTTCTCCTTTCTTCTTTTTTTCAAAATACAAAACAATAATACCAAAAAGAAAGAGATTCTACAATGAATAAAAAATCCCAATCGAAGATTATTTTGAAAAAAAAAGCTATGTTATTCCAATATAAGCCTTACCTTACTTATTTTTACTGGTATAAAAAGGACTCTCGCAATAAAACGAGAGTCCTTAGTTTTTTTAATTTAGTTGATTATCGCTTAGGTAAAGCAACTGCGGGAGGAATAACTGTACCCGGAATTTCAATAGGCGCGCCATTTGAGCTGCTTTCAAACGTGCACTTCTGAAGAGCCACGTGAGTTGAAAGGATAATCTCTGCCATCTTAAGCTCCGCTTCAAGCTCGGCCTTAAGAGCAGCTTGATCTGCATCGTCTTTAATTTCGTCAATACGCCTTGTAAGCTCGGTGATATGAGCCGTGAGGTTGTAGTACTGGGTGTGCAACTTCGTTCTTGCGTCTACATAATATTCGTTAAGGAAGTCAAAGCCTATCATATCTTTCGCATTATTAGCAGTACTGGTATCATAAGCCGTAATCATTGACGTTCTTGTGCTTTTGACAGAATCGAAACCTAAGCCAAAAGTATAAGTGCCTGCAGCCTTATCTAATGCATCGCCCATTTCCAGCGAATTCGTAGTAACAATTCTAACCACTACACCGTCATCTTCTTCCTTTGCAGGAGTCCAATCGTTTGAGAGTCTCGGATATTTTTCCTTTTTAGGTGTAAAGCTTATAACGTTAGTAACGAAGTTCCATCTGATATTATCCTCTGCGTGCTCGTAAAGGCTTTCAAGCATTGTCGCATTTGCAGCTTTCTTTTCAGAAGATATGGAATCTATCGCCTTAGTATACTCACTGAGATATTCTGCATATTTCGAGTCGTTCACGTATTTCGCGCAGGTCGCATATACACTTGCGTCGGTGTTTTCTGCAAGCTCGAGATAAGCCATTATAAGTCGCATAATCTCGATAATTGCAGATTTCTCCTCCTTATTGGTTCCAGCATTAAATGCCGCCTCAAGATACGAGGAAAGGCTAAGCGTTATACTTTCAACCTTCGTAACACCCTCATAGGTATAATGAACGTAAACCTTGAAATCCTGAAGATTTTGGGCGCTCGGTTTACCAAAGTGACCGGATTTTGATAAATTAAGCTTGTAGTAAACGTTATCACCGATTTTTACGTTATCGTAAACGTACTGGTTACTTGAATCTAAAACATCTTTTTCGTCAAAAGAGAAGCCTTTAAACTGAACCTTGTCAACCGAATCGGCAGGAATCGAATCCGCATCGGGCTTCAAAATGTAGAGTGTGGGAGAGAAGTCAATAAGTCTTACAATTGAGAAGCTAGTTTTTATAGCGCTCGCTTTAATGCGAACCTCTGAAAATTCGGGTGTTGCCGTTATAAGTTCTCTGCCAACGACATCGCCGGGAATAGACCAAGCGCTGAAGCATTTTTCATACCAGTCGTTGTCGGGAATCTGGAATGCAGGCATATTTGAACCGTCAAAATACTTATTAAGCTCGGCTTCGGGAGTTCCTACGGGGATTTCCTTAACAACCGGGTTTCCATCTGTATCCTTAGCGGGATTGCCGTACGCATCAAGGAAGCTTACGGGAACTCTGGTGACACCCATAACGGGATAGTAAATCTTATAGCCTTTAATAAGGTCGTCTTTAGTTATTGAGCCTAATTCTTCTGGCTCAGTTGCGTTCTTGTCGCTCGACCAGCCAAGAAGCTCTATATATCTTCCTTGTTCGTCATAACTCGGTGAAGGAATTACCCAGTCGTAAGTCGGAACTATTCCGAGAGGAACTTGAGTTTGGTAACCGGTGTTTATCTGCCAATAGACAGTGATAAAGGTATTTGCAAGCAATGTTTTGTATCCAACTACCTCACCGTTCTCGCGAACTTCGGAGACGTAGTATGAGTCTGACAAAACGTTGAACTTATATTCTCCGCCGTCCTCTTTCTTCGTATAAACGGTAAACGACAAGTTTGCGTTGTATTCAATATCGACGTCTGTATATAGATATACTTCGGAGCCGTCGACAATAGCTCTGAGGGCCTCTTCAATCTCATAGTACTTTACTCCGTCAACAACTGCTTTAACAGGACGGTCGTCAGTGTCAATAACGCCTGCGCCGGGCATACGGTAGCCCTTCTTATAAACAACGTCGCAAGCATCCTTAATGCTCATTATAGACTTGTTGATAAGCACGTCTGAAAGCGTGATTTTCATATCACCGACAAAATCTCTAAGGTTTTTTGCTACGGGAACACCATTCTCTTCGCACGTTGTCTTGTAGTTATAGTATTCCTTAGTCTTGTCATATAATGCTGCCTTTTCAGCCTCAGAAACGTTGCCCGTATATCCCTTGGGATAGTAGGTAAGTATGCTGTTGTCAATGAGGATAGAGGTAGACTTAGTCTTGTCAACAGAAGGACCTGCGCTAAGACGGAAACGGATAGCGTCAAGAGAGAATTGAGCGCTATTCTTGATTCCGTCTTCGCTCTCGATAAGGTCGCTGAACATCGCGGTGGAGTAATAATATACGCCGTTATAAAAAAGGTGAATTTTTGAATTACAGAGATTTGGGTAGCAGGTAACTCCGCCATCCTCGTAAGCACCGCTTGAATCAATTTCAAGAACGAGGGTTATATGTGCCCACTCGTAAGGTGTCACCGGAAGCTTGGGAATCGCAGCACTGGGTGCATTGCTTAATTTGAAAGTGTTATTCGTAATGGAGGCGAAGTAGCCAGTATAACTGCTTCCGCCATTTTCTCTTATGAACATCCTAAGAGTTGCGGATGAATACGTACCGTTTGAAGAAGTAATATCGAAATCCCATGTTATATACTCATTATCAACAATTGCATTAAATCCACGAGTAGCTCCGTAGCTTCCTCCTGCATCAAGGTCGAAGTAGGAGCCGCCCGAATCGAATGAATACTGATCGTTCTTGCTTACGTCGTATTCCCACTTAAAGTATCTGTTATCCTTGCCGTCCTTATCCTTCGAGGTCTCGTAGATTATTGAGCCATACTGTGAGGTGATAGAATCCACCAGCGGGTGAATTCCGTTAGGATCGTTAAAATTAGAGCTATACTCTGCGTCAACGAAAGAAGAAATCTCATTCGTTACTAGATAATAACTTATGAGGCTGCTGTCTGCCGTAACGTCAGTAGCTTTATATAAATCGCAGGATTTGCCGTCTATAGTTTCTAAGGAAAAGTTGTTATTGGTAGCTGCACCGGGAGTAAAGTAAACGGTAACACCGTCTTCGTCTTTAGCAGGAGCTTTAGTATCGGATACGGGCATTTTGCTCGTTACGGAAAGCTTGTTTCCCTTCTTAAGAAGCACGCCGCACTCACCGTCCCAAAGACGTGTGTTAATAGCTATAAAGGAGTTTTCGGTATTCCATATTTCAGATGCGGCAACGATACCAGTAACGTTACCGCAGAAAAGGCTCGCGTTTGCATTCGGATTTTCGCTGACGTTATAAGTGCTTACTACGAAGTTAACCTTGAGAGTGGGCTTCGCGTAAACCTTGTCGCGTCCCTCGCCCTCAAAATCAGCGAGAGTATTATCCGAGGTGAATGCACCGCCCGAAGCTAAAACCTCGGAGTAACGTACGTCTACGTTTGCATAGGCAGAGCCTGCCTCAACGATAGAGCCGTAAGTGCTCGAGTTGGAAACGAGAACTGCGCTCTCACATTTAATGCTAACAGGATTTTCGTGCTCGGTGTCGTCACCTATTTTAAATATGTAACCGCCGGAGTTCGCAAGGCTGCCTCCGGAAACGTTAACCTTTGAGCCTGAGTTTGCGATAACTATTGCAAAGCCGTCGGTTGCCGTTGCGGTGGGCTTTGCGCTTACACCGTTGTCCGTTTCAAGCTTGAACTCAGAGCCTGACGCCATTTCAAAAAGGCTTCCTGCGCTTGATTGAAAATCAAGGTTACCTTTAACGCTTGCGTAAGCCTTTTCTTCACCGCCGCCGACAACTGCTACGCTGTCACTGCCCGTGGAAGTTATCGTAAGAGCTTCCGATGCGTCAAAAACGAGAGCACCGCTTTGAACCTCAACCAAAGTGCCGGCACAAGAAATCGCACCGGGGCCCTTAATGGTAAGCGTTGTATCCTTTCCGGAGACGGAGAAAAGGGGTGCTCCCGCCGCCGATTTAAGAGTATATCCGTTAAGTGAAATCACCACGGATTCGGTGATTTCAACAATTTCGCCGTTTGCTTCGTAATCCTTGAGAAGCTCTACGGGAACAACTCTATCGCCCTTGATATAAGCGTTTTCGATAGCCTCTTCCCAGCTCTCGCGATAAAGACCTTCTACAAGAAACGGAGAAGTATCAGCGCTCGAAGCAATTGCAAAAGCACTCAGCGCTATCACAAGTGAGAGCGCGAATATGAGAATTTTGCCAAGTTTTTTCATAACTTTTCCTCTGAGTTTTTATTTTTTATTATATTATAGCATATAACGCGCAAAAAACCTATAGGCAAATAGGCAAAATTTCATTTTGAATTTTTATTGAATATATACAATAATTTCAATTATTTGAGTTTTAAAAAAGCAATTTTAAATATTTTATGAATTTTATTAAAAAACAGAGGGGCTAGCTTAATGAGCTAGCCCCATGCGAACTCCGCACGCTATGACGAATTCTTATAGAAAGTTTCTTTCGCCTGTTTAATTCATTCAAAAAAACTAATAATCAGTCAATAGTGCAGAGCTCGTTGATGCCTACGGAGAATTTCTCCCACGGCGAATATATGCTCGCTTGCCGCTTACAATCAAGCTTGTTCTCGCTACGGCTCGGTCACGCTCAAGGGAAAACAACATTTAGTTGTTTTCTTACACTTTCACGCCGTTTCACTACGCGCTTTGCGCGGCATATGCGGACTCCGCAACATCGCGCTTTGCGCTCGTTGCGGAGTGAGATTCTTCCAGAAAAGTTAAAAAGAATTGACATTATTTTCAATGATTCTTCATGGTGCATACCGCCAAAGGCGGTATATTGCCAGCTCGGAGATATACGTAAAGCCGCGTAAGACCGTGTAATTTGATATTAGCTTCAACCCGAGCGGCAAACTCGTGGGAGAATTTGCGGCGCGGGATTTTGCTCTTTGCCATTTATACGGGTATACACAGTAAAGTTATTTGCTCCGCGCTCGCAAGATATCCACGCTCGCTCTCTGAGCGTGGATATGCGACCTCCGCACGCCATGACCATTTTCAAAAGAGAGATTTGTTCGCCTCTTTGACTCATTCAAAAGGCAAATAATCTGTTTGGCGTGCAGAGGTCGATGATGCCCATGGGGCATCAAAAAATAGATAGGCACTCACTTCGGAGTGCCTATCTATTTTCTGGTGACTCGTGGGAGAATCGAACTCCCGTTTCAGCCTTGAGAGGGCCGTGTCTTAGCCGCTTGACCAACGAGCCTTATTCAGTTGCTCGATTATTCTAACACAGTTTTTTTGCTTTGTCAAGTCTTTTTTTGAAGAATTTAAATTTATTGTTGATTTTCGCCGATTTTAGTGGTAGAATACAGTAGTAAGTTAAAATGGAGGCAGTCTATGAATCTTTCAAAGCTTAATCCCTACGTGCGCTCTGCGGGTATAGTTGACGTCGTCAGAAGAAGCGACGAATGCATTGCCTACGACGCAAGAATTTTCTATATGATTTCGGGAGAGGCGAATCTCACGCTTGAAGGCAAAAAAACAAAGCTTTCTAGCGGAAACCTGATATATTTACCCGCTGGCACGAAATACAAATTTAAAACGGGCCGTTTTCTTATGGCGGTGATAAGCTTTGACCTTACCGCAGATTTTTCGGAGACCGAAGCTCCTAAACCTGTGACACCCGATAACTTTGATGATTCTTTTATACATAAGTGCGATATTCCCCCATTTGATAAAACCGTGAGGCTTGAAGATGCCGACGACGAGCGAGAAAACTTTACGGAAATTGCGGAAATCGCTACCTCAGCGGAGGGCGAATGGCGCGCAGAAATTTCCGCTATGTTAAAGCTCATACTAATAAGACTTGCCGCTATTACCGATGCGACGGCGCTTCCGCCAAGGATGGTAAAAAATCTTGACACCTACATAAGAGAAAACCGCCGCGACGAAATTTCAAATACCGAAATCGGAGCAATTTTCGGATATCACCCATTTTACGTAAGCAACAAGCTTAAGGAATGCAAGGGTGTAACTCTCAGACAATATATAATAAATTATAGAATGAAGCTTGCAAAGCGCCTTCTTGAACTAACCGATAAGAGTGTTGGTGAAATTGCTGAGGAAGCGGGATTTAAAGATGCGTCTTACTTCACAAAGAGCTTCAAGGGAAGCTTCGGTATGACACCTAAGGAATACAGAAACAAGTTTAAAGACGATTTTATATAGTAAATAATTGTTTACGTCTTGAAAAATATTTTAACACCCGTACCCGTTTTTTGAAAGGAGAACCAGCCTTGCTTAAGAAGAATTCAAGCGTTGAGCTTGAAATAAACGATATAACGAACCTCGGCTTTGGCGTTGGAAAAATCGACGGACAGGTAATTTTTGTAAGTCATACCGTTCCCGGCGACAAGGTTCTTGCGAAAATTATAAAAATTACGTCTTCGTACGCCGTCGGAAAGCTCGAAAAGCTGATTCTCCCATCTGAAAAGCGCTGCGACGCGAGATGCGAAAATAAGCTTTGCCGCGCGTGCCCCTATAAGAATCTTTCATATGAAGACGAGCTTTCTTTAAAGAAAGAAAACGTCGAGGCTATTTTCAAAAAGGCGGGGCTTTCCGAAATCAAGATTATGGACACAAAAGCATCCCCCCTACCCACTCATTACAGAAACAAAGCCCAGTATCCCGTTGCAAAAGACAAAAACGGCGAGTACCTTATAGGATTTTACGCACCAAAAACGCACCGCGTTATCCCCGCAATAGAATGTCCTCTTGCAAAGGGCGGTTTTTCCGATATACTTTATACGCTTAAAACCATTTTTAAAAAAACGCAAATTTCCGTTTACGACGAGGAGCGCGGCGAGGGACTTTTGCGGCACATATATCTTCGCGCAAACGACGACTTTTCCGAAGTGCTTTTAGCGCTTACGATTAACGGAAGCGCCCTCACGGGTGAAGATTTTTTCAAATCCGAGCTTTCTACGAGGCACCCCGAAATAAAGGGTTTCCTTATAAATACAAATACGAAAAAAACAAACGTAATACTCGGTGACACGTGGCGCACGGTATACGGCAGAGATTATATAGTAGATACCCTTGCAGGCACGAAGCTTGAAGTAAGCGCGCCGTCGTTTTATCAGGTAAATCACGCAAGCTGTGAAATCATATACGGTATGGCTCGCGAGCTTGCAAGCCTCAAAAAAAGCGACACACTCCTCGACCTTTACTGCGGTCTCGGCTCAATAGGACTTTCAATGGCAAGTGATTGCCGTGAGCTTATCGGCATTGAAATCGTGCCCGACGCCGTTATGCGAGCTAAGCGCAACGCGAAGCTCAACGGAATTGACAACGCAAGCTTTTACGCAAGCGACGCAAAGGAATCTGAGAAAATACTCGAGGCGGCAGAACGCGAACGCGGAGAAAAAATAATACCCGACGTCGTAATTTTAGACCCGCCGCGTGCAGGAAGCGACAAAAAGCTTAATGAATTTATCGCTAGATTAAATCCGCGCAAAATCATCTACGTTTCGTGCAATCCCGCAACTCTTGCGCGCGATATGCTGCAATTCAAGGAGCTTGGCTACATCGGTGATACGGTCTTTACGGTGGATATGTTTCCTATGACGGGACACGTTGAAACTATTGTTTGTCTTTGCAAACAATAGTTTCAACAACTAAGTTTGCCCTTGCGGGCAAGTGAAGTTGCCTTTGGCAGTGAAGTTCACTGCGTGAGTGAAGTTTCGCCTGACGGCGAAGTGGGGCAAACTTAACTTCACTTTGCGAGCATAGCGAGCAAAACTTCACTACGAACAGAGTGAGCAACTTCACTTTTGCGAAGCAAAAACTTCACCAAACACCAAAAAGGAGAACAATAATTAAAGATTCCGAATTGCGTACAAGAGCAAAGGCTCTTGCCTTACATATAATTGCCGTCTGCGACGATGTAGATACACGAAAAGGCAGAGGTGTGCTTGTCAATCAAATTGTTAGGAGTGCGACTTCTATCGGTGCAAACATCCACGAAGCCAACTATGCGGCAAGCAAAGCGGACTTTATAAACAAATTTCATATTGCCCTCAAAGAATGTGGTGAAACAGAATATTGGATTGAAATGCTTGTCGGCTCAAATGCAATTAGTGAGCAAATAGCCAAAGAACTTTTGCAAGAATGTGGTGTTATTCGTCGTATGCTTGTCAAATCCATCACCACCGCAAAGGGGAACAATTGAGGACAAATGTTACTTTTGAGCAAAACTCGAAAGTGCATTTTACAGCAGTTTAGTATAACATATCGAAAGGAGAGTATATGAAAAAAGGAACTTCTTATTCAAAAAAAGAACGACGAGCTATTACTTTTGGATATTTATGGCGTTGGGGCAGTATTGTGATTATGTTGCTGATACCTGCTATTGTTTTTGGAATTTGAAATTTGGTAAATACTGAACCCGAAATCCAAGGATTCGTCACATTTCTATCTGCAGGCATAACAATGTTTTGCGTAGGTGTTTACGATATAATCGGCACGGTTCTTGAGTTTAAGCATGTCCTCGTTTCATTACAGCTTACAAGTCATATCCCTTTTCAAAATATCAATCCAAGAAGAGATTGGACAAAATCAGAAAAGCGAGAATATATTGGCGTCGGCATAATTTTTATCATTCTTGGATTAGCGTTTATAACCATTTTTGCTTTGATACAATTTGGCATTTTGAAGTAAAATATACCTTTTGCTCTCTTGACCCACGTCGAAAGTGTCGTTTGTCTGACGAAATAAAGCACCTGAATAACACTCTCAAAAAATGAACACAAAAAGCTTAGAAAACAACATTTAAACAAAACAAGGAGAAAAACTATGACAACAGAAGAATGGATTATGTTGATCGGCGGTATCGTTTTGCTTATAGCTTCAATTGCCGCAGTAATATTCAGCATAAAAAGTGGAAAACGCATAAATAAAATGCTCTCGGCAGGGCTTGCCGAGGTTTCGGAATTCAAGGCGCAGGTTAAGGAGCTTTTAACCGAAGACGCGGAAGGTGGCAAAAAATACTTCGTCGTTTTTGAAAACGAGGCAGGCGAAGAAATTAAAATTTCCGTAAACGCAGAAATTTTTGAGGACTTCAAAGAGGGCGAATCAGGACTTCTTACCCTTGCCGACGGTGAGCTTTTAAGCTTCGTTATTGACTGCTGATTATCTCAACGTGCTTGAGATTACGGTTTTGACGAACCCGTGTCAAAAACGGGCGGAAAATCGCAATTGAAACAGTAAGTTTTGCAGTAAACTAAACTTTATAATTATTTTGAGGTCTTTATGAAAAAAAACTGCAAAAAGCTTAACGAGGTTTTCGGAAACTTCAAGCGAAAGGTTTAAAAACCGAACATACCTAAGGATACAACTACTAAAGGACTTAATATGACACGGAAAGAATTACTCAAATTTTCACTTATAACTGTTATTATCGGTGTTCTTCTTTTGGCGCTCACGTTTTTCTTCTTTCATTTCGTTACGGACGAGGGCATATCTCTCGTTTGGCACGAGGAAGCGGGAAAGCCGCTAGTAACACTTCTTGCAGGTGTGCTCGGAATACTTTTCATATTCGCAAGCGCAATAAGCTTAATTTCAGCTCTCGTTTTTAAAAAAGAAAACGAATAAATAACAATAATTATTTACAGAATTACATAATAGACACAAACCGTGTTAAAAAAGGATGTAAATATGAAATTTATAAGAGAAGCAGTTGAAAGCAAAAGAAACCTTATTTTAGAGGCGGAACGCTATATCTGGGAGCACCCCGAAACGGGATATAAGGAGTTTAAAACCTCAAGCTATATGGCGGAAAAATTCCGCGAGCTTGGCTATGATATAAAGCTTGCCGACGGTATTACCGGCTTTTATACCGTAGTTGACACCGGCCGCGTGGGTCCCGAAATTTTGGTGCTTGGAGAGCTTGATTCAATAATATGCCCGGCGCACCCGGAGTCAGACAAAACGACGGGCGCGGTTCACTCCTGCGGACATAACGCGCAATGCGCGTCGCTTCTCGGCATTGCCGCGGCGCTGAAAAATGAAAAAATACTTGAGGGGCTTTCGGGCAGAATAAGGCTCTGTGCCGTTCCTGCCGAGGAGCTTCTTGAAATTGAATACAGAAGCGAGCTTCACCGCGAGGGTAAAATCAAATACTTCGGAGGCAAAAGCGAATTTCTCTCGCGCGGATACTTTGACGGCGTTGATATGGCATTTATGGTACACACGTCATATCACTTTGCAACAATACCCGGGGCTGTCGGATGCATTGCCAAGAACGTCATATACAAAGGAAAGGCAGCGCATGCAGGCGGCGCTCCCTGGGACGGAAAAAATGCTCTTTATGCCGCGAACTGCGGTCTTAACGCGGTTAATGCTCTTCGCGAAACCTTTAAAGAGGGCGACCTTATAAGAGTTCACCCTATAATTACAAGCGGCGGCTCTATGGTTAACGCAATTCCCGAAGAGGTAAAGCTTGAAAGCTACGTAAGAGGCAAAACGAACATGTCAATTGACGAAGCAAATGCAAAAGTGAACCGCGCGCTTATCGGCGCAGCATACTCACTTGGAGCGAATATTGAAATTATTGACGCCCCGGGTTATTCTCCTATAGTCAACGAGCCAACTCTTCTCGCTCTTGCGAAAGAGGCTCTTACCGAAGCTCTCCCTGAGGAAAAGCTTTATGAACTGGAAGAATTCTCCACGGGAAGCACGGATATGGGCGACCTCTCGGCAATTATGCCCGTAATTCACCCTTATGCCGGCGGTGCTGTCGGCACGGGACACGGAAAAGACTACTATATAGCCGACGCAGAAAGAGCTTGCGTCAAGAGTGCTATATGGCAGGTGGCGATACTCAAAAAGCTTCTTGAAAACGGAGCGAAGCGAGCGCGGGAAATTATCGCAAATTACAAGCCCGAGTTTAAATCAAAAGAAGAATTCCTTGCTTATCAGGATTCTAAAAACACATCGGGCGACAGAATTATATACCGCGAGAGCGGTGCTGAAATAATTTAAAACGAAGCTTACGAAAACTTCGGATAAAAGCCGTTCCTTGATAGAAAAATCTTTGAATTTTTATATTTTTTGGAGTTCATAACAGTTTATGAAGCAAAAAACGAGCTTTAAAGAAAGACTTGTAGACGCGTGCCTTGAATTGATTATTTCTGCCGTTTGTCTTATCATAGGAGCAGGACTTTTTCTGCTTTTCGGAAAGAACCCGTGGGAGCTTGATTTTGAAACCTTAGCGCTTGTCGGCGTTGGAATTTTCCTCGCCGCAGCGCTTGCCGTCGGCGCGCTCGTATATCTTATAAAGAAAAAGAAGAAAGAGAAGAAAACGAATGAGCCATCTTGATTATCTCAACAAAAATTATCCCATAAGAAAAAACACCTCACAAAAGAAGGCTTTTCGTGAATATATAATTTCCTCGCTTTACGAAAAGGGCATAAAAGCCACGGTCGAGGTTACGAAAAATAAAAAGAATGAAAACGTAGTAGTCTGCACACCTGAGAGCGCAAAGGTGGTTTTCACCGCACACTATGACACTCCCGCGACGAGCATCGTTCCAAATCTTATGCTTCCGAAAAACATTGTTCTCTTATATCTTTTCCACTTTCTTCCCATTATAGCAATTCTCACAGTATCTCTTTTGCCTGCGCTCCTTATCAGCGAGGCTACGGGAATAGAACTTCTCTACCCCGTGATTTTCTTAGTCCTCTATTTCGGACTTTTCTACACTCTGTATTTTGCATTTACTAACAAAAACAATTATAACGACAACACCTCGGGCGTTGCGACGCTCCTCGAAATAATTGACAGCCTGCCGCCAGAGAGGCTCGCTGATTTTGCATTCATTTTCTTCGACAACGAGGAAAAGGGCAAGCTCGGCTCAAAGGCTTATTATAAAGACCACAAGGACTTTATGAAAAACAAGCTCGTTATAAACTTTGACTGTGTAGGAAACGGCGACAATATTCTTTTCGTATCACAAAAGGCGGCAAGAGAGTGTGCCGAATACAAGACCTTTAAGGAAAGCTTCAAGAGTAATGAAAGCTATTCCGTTTCATATCACAAAACGAGCAACAGCGCGGGAAACTCGGACCACAAGAGCTTTCCTCTCGGGGTTCTGTGTATGGCTTGCTCAAAAACGAAAAACGGTATTCTCTACACTGCGAGAATACATACTAATAAGGACACTAAGGTAAAAAACGAAAATATTCTGTTTTTATCCGAAGAAGTTATTAAGTATACAGAAAAAATCTGACGCAAGGAGAAAATATGAAGCTTATTATTGCCGAAAAGCCGACCTTGGCCCGTAATATCGTTGACGGCATTGGAAAAATGGAAAAGAAAAACGGCTATTATATCAACGAAGAGTATATAGTAAGCTGGGTTTTCGGACACCTTTTTTCTCTCGTTGACGTTGAAGAATACACGGGCGGTGAAAGAGTTGGCTGGACGCTTAACAATCTTCCCTGCTTTCCCGAAAAATTCAAGTTTGAGCTTAAAAAGGGCGAGGACAAAAAGGTTGACTCGGGTGTTAAAAGACAGTTTTCGATAATAGAAGCACTCTGCAACAGAGCCGACGTTGACACCATAATAAACGCGGGCGACGCAGACCGTGAGGGTGAAATTATCGTAAGAATATGCGTTGAAAACGCGCTTAAAACAAAAAAATCGGCAAAAAGGCTTTGGCTTCCCGACCAGACACCGAAAACCGTGCGTGACGCGCTCCTTAATATGAAGGACGAGAGCGATTACGACAACCTTGCCGCAGAGGGACTTGCAAGAACTTATATAGACTGGCTTTACGGAGTTAATCTCACGCGCTACGCAACCATAAGAACTGGAACGCTTTTGCGCGTTGGAAGAGTTATCGTGCCTATCGTCCGCGCGATTTACGACAGAGATATGGAGATAAGGAATTTCAAGCCCGACCATTACTATGCGCTCCAGTCGAATGCCGAAACAAACGGTGAGGTGATAGAGCTTGTCGGAAAGAAGAAATTTCCGAAGGAAAAGCTTTCCGAGGCGGAGGATGCGGCAAGACTTTATAACGAGGCAGGCGCCGTTATAACGAGTGCTGATAAAAAGCGCGACAAAATACTCCCCGGCAAGCTCTACTCCCTTTCAACTCTTCAAAGCGTGCTCGGTAAAAAATACAAAATGAGTATGAGCGATAGCCTTAAAATTATACAAGAGCTTTACGAAGCGGGCTATCTTACCTATCCGAGAACGAACTCCGAATATCTTGCGACAGCGGAAAAGGATAAAATCAAGGCTGTGCTCGCAAACGTCGCAAAGCTTGGATATCCCGTAAAATTCAAGGATTCCAAATATATTTTTGACGACTCCAAGATAGAATCTCACTCCGCCTTGACGCCTACCTATAAAATTCCCGACGTGACAAAGCTTTCCGAGAAGCAAAAGCAGGTTTATGGGGCGGTCATGCGCCGCTTCGTAGCGGTTTTCTGCGCAGAGGACTGTATCGCGGACAAGAGCGAGCTTAAAATCAAGGTGGGCGAATACGAGGAGTTCGTGCTTAAGGGCACGGCTATCGTAGAAAAGGGCTGGACAAAATTCGACGACTATAGCGGAAAGGACAGAATTCTGCCCGACCTTTCCGTAGGCGACAGTGTCAATATTGATTTCAAGCCGCGCGAAAAGGAAACCTCACCGCCGCGCCACTACACTATTGAAACCCTCAACAAATACTTAAAAAATCCCTTTAAAGACGACAAGGCTCGCGCAAAGGAGCTTGAAGAAAACGGCGAAATCGACGACGCAGACGATTATAAGGCGATTTTCGAGGGCCTTGAGCTCGGAACTGAGGCAACTCGCTCTGAAATTATAAACAATGCGAAGAAAAGCGGATATATCGACATAAAAAAAGACGTTTACCTGATACTTGAGGCAGGCGAGCGCCTTATAGAATCGCTCGAAAAGCTTTCAATAAATATGGACAAATACAAGACGAGTGAGATGGGCAAGGCTCTTAAAAAGGTTTTCCGCGGCGAGATAAGCGTTGACGACAGCGTAAAGATAGCAGAGCAAGAAATAGCCGATATTTTCAAATCGGGCGGAAGCGCAACTCTCCCCTCTCCCGTAAACACCGGAAAGCTTGGTGAAATTGCGGGAAAATGCCCGCTTTGCGGAAAGAACGTTATAAGAGGAAACAAGAGCTACGGCTGTATCGGCTACAAAGACGGATGCGAATTCCGTTTAGGACTCACCATTTGCAAAAATACGATACCGATAAACGAGGTCGCAAGGCTTCTCGCTACAGGTGAAACCGCAAAAATGCGAGGTTTCATTTCCAAGAACGGAAAAGCCTTTGAGGCGAAGCTTGCACTTCAAGACGGAAAAGCAATTTTTAAATTTTAGAACCAATTTTTGCGTTCTTCATATGATGGTATTAGCGACGAAAAAATCGCAAATACTCCCGGAGGCAACATATATGAATAACAATTGCTTATGCCATCTTTTCGACGATAACTGCACTTGGATTATAATCCTTGCAATAGTTATTGTGTTCTGTTGCTACTGCAACAACTAAGGCTATAATCTCTTTTTGAGATAGCCTGAGGAAAAAGCGAAATAGGCACGTTTTTCAGTACCTATTTCGCTTTTTTCATTTGTTTTTTTGAGGTCTTTTGTAATATTAAGGCTCTGTACCGCGTATGATTTACAAAAAGAATACGGAGGACTTTTATGTTCATATATTCGGTACGCGCATCGACATTGCGCTTTGTTGCGGTCATAGCTCTTACTGTAGCGGCGCTTCTCGGAATAATATTTTTAGGAAGAAACGAAGCCACGGCTTACACCGCCTCGACGGAAGTCAATTTTTCGGGAATAAAAACCAACGAGGACAGATTAAATTTTATTTCCAAATTCACCCACGGTGTCACGGGCGAGCCAAGCGCCACAGTCAGCTTTTCCGTGCCAGAGGACTTCGACAGAATAATGCTCGCATACAACGAAATTCAGAAGTCGCAAGGCCTTGATATAACGAAATACAAGAATAAAAAAGTCACACGGTATACCTATGAAGTCGAAAAATGGGGTGAAGAAGAGGTCCCCGTATTTATAAATCTTATCGTTTACAGAAACAAAATTATCGCCTGCGACGTCACCTCTCAGGACCCCTCGGGCTTTGTTAAGCCGCTTGTAAACTTATATTAACATTCGCCTTGAAATAAAAAATGACGAAGATTTCGCTGAAATTTATGTTATTATTTAAAAAAACATTTTCAAAAGGTAAAAATGAACAAAATAGAAAAAGATATTGATGCCGCAGGTCGAGTAGTGATACCTATGAGTTTTAGAAAAAGGCTCGGAATTGCATCAAGTTCAAGGGTTTTTATATCTTTGGAAAACGATACGATTTTGATATCCCCCCGCAAGCAACCGTTGTGCACTTTGCGGTAAAAAAGCAGAAAAGCAAAAAATTCGACTATGCAACGACTGTATTTCAAAGGTAAAGTCGCAGTATTAAAGGTCGGCTCATTCTTGAGAATTATTCCGAATATTAAACGCTATAAAAAAGAACACGACTATCAGTTGTCGTGTTCTTTTCTGCGTTTTTTACCGCCTCAAGCTCTTATTTTTCGCTGGGCTTGCTTTTTGCTATCTTTATAATGGTTACGATGAGCATTATAATTGCAAGCGCGAAGAGCGCGTATATGATAATATCAACGTAAGCTTCAAACAAGAAGGTTAAAAGCGTTATTATTGAGCCTGCGATAAGATTTCCGAGAGCCAAAGGCATAACGGCTTCACGGAATCTGAGCCCTAAGAATACTGCTATCGCAGTGCCTGTCCATACGCCCGTTACGGGGAAAGGCACGGCAACGAATATAAGAAGACTTATAATCATTATACGCTTAGCTTCTTTTTCAACGCTTCCGTTGGTTTTCGCGGCTATTTCCTCTGCCTTATGAATAAAAAGCCCCTCGCATTTTCTTACGACAAGGTTGAAGATTTTGATTTTCTTAAGAAGCGCGAAAATAGGCTTCAAAAGGAAGAAAACAAGAAAGCTTATAAGAGTTGAGCCGAGGTAAGCAACACCTGCCGTTTCAAGAAGTCCGAGTCCAAAAGCGGGTGTCATTCCGACAGGGATAGCGCCCTTAAGCTCAATAAGCGGTATCATTGAGATAAAAAATACCGTTATATAAGGATTCCCAAAAACTTCTACTAAAAATTCGCCTAACTTTTCTGCCATTTTTATATCTCCTTTAAATTTAACTCTCCATAACGAGCGCGGCAGCTCCGAGTGAGCCCGCATCATTTTTAAGCTCTGCTATAATGAGGTCAACAGCAGGGCCTACGTCGCCTGCGTAAAGCTCTTCTTTAAGTATTTTCTCAAGAGGCGCTCTTAAACTTTCGCCCTGCGCGCAAACTCCGCCGCCTATTATTATCGCTTCGGGGCGGAATATATTTGCGAAATTTACGATACCCGCGCCGAGCTTTTCAACGTAATTATCAACTATCGCACGCGCATCGGAATCCTCGTCGTATAAGTCAAACGCAAGCTTACCGTCAACCGCTTCAAGCGAGCCTATCTGCCAAAGCTTAGACTTAGGATTTTTCTGCATTGCGCGGCGCGTGTCGCGTATGAGAGCCGTTGCGGATGCGTAAGCTTCAAGACAGCCGCGACGTCCGCAGTTGCACTTCTCTCCGCCTCTGGCAATTACTATATGTCCAAGCTCGGTGCCTGCGCCCATATTGCCCTCAAAAAGCTTTCCGTCTATTATAACTCCGCCGCCAACACCCGTTCCGAGCGTGAGCATAACGGTGCTTTTATATTTCTTACCTGCGCCGAATTTGGTTTCGCCGAGAGCTGCGGCATTTGCATCGTTGGAAAGCTTAACGGGAAGCCCCGTAAGCTCAGAAAGAAGCTTTGCTCCGGGAAAATTGCGCCAGTTGAGGTTTGGAACGTAGATAATAACGCCCGTCGCGCCGTCAACTATTCCCGGAATGCCCATACCTATACCCGAGACGTCGGAAAGTCTTATTCCGTATGATGCAGCAAGGCTTTCACAAAACGCGGCTATATCGCGGATAATTTTTTCTCCGCCGATTTTTGAATCCGTAGGTATTTTTCCCTTGTTGAGAATTTCACCGTTTTCCGCAACCAGAGCGCCTTTGACGAAGGTGCCTCCGACGTCAATGCCAAGATAATACTTCATAAAATCTCCTTTAGTCTTCAATAAACGTGAAACGGGGGACAGTTTTTCCGTCCTTTTCGACAGTTTCGCACCACATCGAAAGAGGGCGCACCCACACGAGAGCTTCGTCTTCAAGGGAGCGATAAACGACCATATCTTCAAGAGTTTCTGAGTGCTTCGCTATTGCCACAAGCTCGTAAACGTTACCCTTAAAGTGTCTGTATTTTCCCAGTTTTATTTTCATATTAAACCTCTTTTACAACGGGCAGCTTTTCAATTCCGTAATATTCAAAGACGGAGAGCGCGTTTTTATCTATAACCTCACCCGGCACCAAGATAGGCACGGCGGGCGGACAGGAAACACCGGGATGCGCGAGTATTTTTCCGACTGTATCCTTTGCCTCTAGCATTTCAAACGGTGAAAAAACCGCCTCACGCGGCGAAATCTTGCACACGGGTGAAAAAAACTTGGGCGCATTTTCTGAAATTTCGGGTTTTCTTTCTATTCTCGAAAGAACCGAGAAAAGATATTCAAGCGCCCTTACACTGTTATCGGGCGTAAGCATCAAAACGAGAAAATCACTGTCGTAAAATTCGGGATAAATATTTTTCTCAATAAGGGCTCTCGCAAGCTCAAAGCCAAAGTAGCCGTATTTTTTTGCAGCGAAGCATAGCTTAAGTGGCTCGTTTCCGAGAAATTCAAAGCCGAGTGCCGAAAGGCGCGCGCGAAGAGCGGAAAGCTTTGGCAAAAACTCGGAAAGCGAGGCTTCGTAGCCTTCAAGCCTTTCGTTAAGCTTATCAAGAGATGCGAGTATAAGATACGAGGGGCTTGTCGTGGCAAAGAGTGACATTGCCCTCTTCGCCCTTTGAAAGAAGTACTCAGGCAAGTGCCTTGAAAGGTGCAAATACGCGCTACCTGTGAGGGCGTGTAAAGTTTTATGGGCCGAATCGCAGGAAATATCTGCGCCAAGGTCAATAGGATGGCGCGATGGATTTAAGAATTTAAGATACGCACCGTGGGCGTTATCAACGAGAAGCAGCGCGCCGTTTTCGTGGCAGATTTCGGCAAGACTCCGTATATCCTCAACGTTTCCGAGATAATCGGGCGAGGTTATATAAAGCGCCGTAGGTGCCGCATTTTTTGATGCGAAGCGAGCCTTGAGCCACTCGGTATCAATTTTTGCGGAAAGATAAGACGCATCTTTCTCGGGATATATCCATTCCACGTCAAAATCTATAAGCGCCGCCGCAGAAATAAAGCTCTTATGTGCGTTTCGCCCTGCGAGTATCAAGGGCCGCTTGCCGCTTTCTTTCGCGTGAAGTGCCGCGAGATAAAGCATTGCTCTTATCGAAAGAGAAGAGCCCTCCGTCGAATAAAGTGTGTGCGCTCCGAATATCTCCGAGGCGAGTTTTTCGCTCTCAAAAATGACACCCGTAGCGTTGAAAAGGCTGTCAGCACCGTCAATTTCGGTTATGTCGTATTCCTCGCACAAAAGATTTTCCGCGCCCTTATGACCTGGCATATGGAATCTTTCGGGTGATTTTTTTCTGTATTCGTTTAAAAAGTCAAAGATAGGTGTTTTCATTGATTTTTACCGTCGAGCTTTTCGGATATGGCAAGAGCTATTGCACATTCCATTCTCTTCTTGAAAAGCTCGCAGCCGTATTTGTAAACGCCCTTGACGGAGCCCGTTGCGTGATATGCGTTTGCCGCGCAGCCGCCCGAGCAATAAAGCCTTGCCCAACAGTCACGGCACTCTTCTCTTGCATACACGTTACAAGCGGCAAATTCGCCCTGCATTTCCGTATTCGTTACACCGTTATAAATATCGCCGAGCTTGAATTTTTCTTCACCGACGAACTGATGGCAGGGGTACAAATCGCCCCACGGGGTTACCGCCATATATTCCGTTCCCGAGCCGCAGCCGGAAATTCTCTTATAAATGCAAGGACCGCCCGTGAGGTCTATCATATAGTGGTAGAACGTAAACGGCTCTCCTGCGCGGCGCTTTTCTCTCATAAGCTCGGCAAGCTTTTCATACTGCTCGAAGACTATCGGCATATCCTCCGCCGTGAGCTCACCCTCGTCACCCGGAGCCGAAACGACGGGCTCCATACTTAATTCCTTGAAGCCGAGGTTGAGCATTACCTTTATATCCTCAAGAAAGTCGGGATTTTTATGCGTGAAGGTTCCGCGCATATAGTAATTTTTTCCACCGCGCGACTCAACGAGCTTTTGAAATTTCGGCACGATTTTGTCAAAGCTTCCGCGCCCTGCATAGTCAACGCGGTATCTGTCGTGAACCTCTTTTCTTCCGTCAAGGCTCAGAACTACGTTAGAGCACTCGCGGTTTGCAAAATCTATAACGTCGTCGTCAATAAGAACTCCGTTTGTCGTAAGTGTGAAGCGGAAATTCTTGTTATATTTTCCCTCAATGCTTCTTGCATATTCAACAAGTTTTTTAACAACGTCAAAATTCATAAGAGGCTCACCGCCGAAGAAGTCCACCTCAAGATTGTGTCTTGAGCCTGAATTTTCAACGAGGAAATCAAGCGCTCTTTTGCCAACCTCATAGCTCATAACGGCTCTCTCACCGTGATACTTACCCTGGCTTGCGAAGCAATAGGAGCAGTTTAGGTTGCAGGTGTGCGCGATATGCATACAAAGAGCCTTAATAACACCCGCGCTCTTTTCCTTAAGCTTGCCTGCCATAGCCTCAAACGTATCGGTGGCGAAGAGCTTGCCTGCCTCGCAAAGCGACTTAACGTCACCGTAGCACTCGGTTATTTCCTCTTCGTTAACGCCGGGCTCGTTTTTGTATTTTTCTTTTATAATTTCGATTATCTCGTTTTCCGTACATTTTTCAAAAAGCTCGATTATATCGTAAGCAATGTCGTCAACGACGTGCAGCGAACCCGAGGCGACGTCAAGAACTATATTCAAACCAAGAAGCTTATACTGATGAATCATAAAAACTCCAAAAAATAAAAATCAAACTACGAGAAAAGAGGGATGCCGCTTGTTTTGCGCCATCCCTACTATCAAAACAGGATTACTTGCTTTCCTTGCTTTCGCACTGCTGGTTAGCAATTCCGCAACTGGTCTTGCAAGCGGACTGGCAGGAAGTCTGGCATTCGCCGCATCCGCCATTCTTTGCGCTTTCGCAAAGGTTACGGGTTTCGATTGTTTCGATACGTTTCATTTCGGTATACCTCCGATTAAAAGTTTATGCTTTATTATAACACTCGCAAGCGCTATTGTCAAGACGTATGCATTTATTTTTTTAATATTTTAAATCAATACTCACTTATGGGAAGCTCGGTATTGTCCTCGCCCTTCTCTATTTTGAGAATTTTAACGGTGTAGCTCATAGTATCACTGACTTTTACAAGAGCGCTTTCTCCGACTCTGCGCCCCATAAGCGCCATACCTAAGGGTGACTCCTTACTGACAAATCCGAGGAGCGCGTTTTGCCTTAAGGTCGTAACTATCTGCACGGTTTTCTCTGCGCCCGTTTTTTCATTCAAGACCGCCACCTTATCGAAAAGAGAAACACCGTCGCTTTCCTTGATTTCTATTACTTTAGCGGTTCTTATCATATTGAGAAGGTATCTTATGCGAGCTTCGTTTCTTCTCTTTGCGCGCTTCGCTTCCTTATACTCCGCATTCTCGGAAAGGTCGCCGAACTCGCGCGTTCTTTTAAGCTCAGCTCCAAGCTCCTGCGCTAAAGCGCCCGACCTGTAGGCTATTTCCTCTTCCATCTTTTGTATATCAACTTTGGTAAGCTCGTCGTACATAAGATTCCTTTCTGTAAATAATTATTTGCAAAAATACGTGTTAATTTTAACACGTCTACGGACTTCTCTGACAATTCAGAGGGCAGCTCAAGGTAAAATCCGAGCCACCCTCTTTTAGTTTTATTTGAATTTAAATAAGTGCTTTGTTAGAAGCCAAAATAGCTCTTTGCGTTGTAGTAAGCAATTCCCGTAACGATTTGTTTAAGAACTTCATAATCCTCAGGATATTCTCCGTCTTCAACCCACTTGCCGATAAGGTTGCACATAATTCTTCTGAAATACTCGTGACGGGTGTAGGAAACGAAGCTTCTCGAGTCGGTGAGCATACCTACGAAGCGAGAAATCATACCGAGATTTGCAAGCGCCTGCATCTGCGCTTCCATTCCGTCGCGCTGGTCGTTGAACCACCAACCAGAGCCAAACTGAATTTTGCCTGCCGTGGGTGCTTTCTGGAAGTTTCCGAGCATAGTTCCGAGAACGTAGTTATCCTTAGGGTTAAGGGTATAAAGTATGGTTTTCGGAAGAACGTCGTGGTATTCAAGAGAATTTAAGAAAAGAGAGAGCTTTTCTGCTATAGCAAGGTCGTTTATAGAGTCAAAGCCGACGTCGGCGCCGAGCTTTTCATACATACGTCTGTTGTTGTTACGAAGAGCGCCTATATGAAGCTGCATTGCCCATGAGCGCTTCGTGTACTCCTCCGCGCAAATCTTAAGAACTGCGGTCTTGAAGGAGTCTATTTCGTATTCGGTAAGAGCTTCGCCCGCCATTCTCTTGTTGAACGCGGCCTCCGCATCTCCCTCTGCATAAGGTACGTATTCAAGCGCGTGGTCGGAAAGCTTACACCCGTGCGCGTCGAAATACGCAATTCTCGCTCTTATAAACGCTTCAAGCTCTCTGTAAGATTTTATGCCTGCCGCCTCGATATAAGGGATAAAGGTTTCCTTGCCTATTTCAACCGCCTTATCGGGACGGAAGGTGGGAAGAACCTTCGTTGAAAAGCCCTCGAGCGCTTCGTGGTATTCAAGAGTGTCAATAGGGTCGTCAGTCGTGCAGATAACCTCAACGCCTGAGCGCTTTATAAGCTCCCTTGCACGAAATTCGTCTTTTGCAAGGCACTCGTTACAAATGTCCCAGATTCTTTTTGCGCTCTTTTCCGTAAGAACCTCGTCAATGCCGAAATATCTTTTGAGCTCAAGGTGGGTCCAGTGGTAAATCGGGTTGCCGATAAGATAAGGCATAGTTTTTGCAAATGCCAAGAATTTCTCGTATTCGTCGGCACTGCCCGTAATATACTCCTCGTCAACTCCGTTGGTACGCATCTGGCGCCATTTGTAATGGTCGCCGCCTAAGAAAAGGTCGTATGCGTTTTTGAATTTGTAGTTTTCCGCAATCATTTTGGGCGAAAGGTGACAGTGATAGTCAATGATAGGCAAATCCTTTACCATAGCGTAAAGCTTTTCTGCGGTTTTCGTTTTAAGCATAAAGTTATCTTTAATAAAGCTCATAGCGTTACTCCGTCTTTAAAAATTGAAATTTCGCGGTATCCATATTTTTCGTTCTTGGTTTCCGCGCCCTCAGCCACTTTAATTATATACTCAAAAAGCTCGTCTGTCAAGGGATTTCCGAGAAGCGTGGGGCTTGCGTCAAAGTCTATCCACCCCGCCTTTTTCTCCGCGAGATTTTTGTTCGTGGATATCTTCACCGTGGGAACGGCGCTTCCGACGGGAGTTCCTCTTCCCGTTGTGAAAAGAATGATATGCACGCCTGCCGCCATAAGATTCGTGATAGCAACTATATCGTTACCGGGTCCGTTAAGAAGCGAAAGTCCCGCTTTCTTCAAAGTATCGCCGTAGTCAAGAACGTCAACGACCTTTGAAAGACCGCCCTTCTGAATGCAGCCGAGCGATTTTTCCTCAAGCGTCGTAATTCCGCCCTTTTTGTTTCCGGGCGAGGGGTTCTCATATATAACCTGATTATGTCTTGCATAATAGTACTTAAAGTCGTTAACAAGCTTTACGGTTTTTTCGAAAACCTCACGGCTTTCACATCTTTTCATAAGCAGATGCTCCGCACCGAACATTTCGGGAACCTCGGTGAGAACGGTTGACGCGCCTAAAGCGGACATTTTATCGGAGAGCCTTCCGACGAGGGGGTTTGCGCTTATGCCGCTGTATCCGTCGCTTCCGCCGCATTTAAGGCCTATTCTAAGCTTCGATACGGGAACGGGCACTCTTTTGAAGCTATCTGCGTAAGTCTGAAGCTCCTTAACGATTTTTACGCCCTCTGCAAAGTCGTCCGTGACTTCCTGCGCGTTAAGGAATTTTACTCTTCTTTCGTCATACTTGCCAAGCACCTTTTTAAAAACATCAATATTATTGTTTTCGCAGCCTAGCCCGAGAACGAGAACGCCTGCGGCATTCGGGTGATTTACCATACCGCGAAGAATTTTCTGCGTTATTTCCTGGTCCTCGCCAAGCTGAGAGCAACCGAATGGGTGGGGAAATGCAAACGCGCCCGTTGCCGCCGCAATTCTCTCGGAGAGCTTATTGACGCAGCCGACGGTATTCACTATCCAAATGTCGTTTCTTATACCTACGTCGCCGTTTTCGCGCACGTAAGCCATAAACGTACGGCTGCCGTCTTCCTTCGGTATATCGAAAAATTCAGGGCTATAGCTATACTCAAGATTTCCCGAAAGATTTGTTTTCACGTTATGAGTATGTACGTGGTCGCCCTTTTTTATGTCCTCTGTCGCGTGGCCTATCGGGTTTCCGTATTTGATTATATTCTCACCGCATTTTATATCGCGCGCGGCATACTTGTGACCGTCGTTAAGATTAACCTCGACGTTGTCAAGCTTATTTATTAACATATTTTTCTACCTCAGGTGTAAGGAAGTCAAGATTTTCGCCCCAAAGGCTCGCGTTTGAAAGGATTTCGGAAACGGTGGAAGTCTTCATAAATGCCACAACCTCGGGCGCGTCGTTTGTCATATCGGTTTTATAAAAATCTATAAGCTTCGCAAAGGAAAAAATAAGAGCTTCGGGCATTCTTTCATATCTCTTTATATACTCGAGAATTGAGGGAAGAACTCTTACCTTGAATTTGCTTACGGAGTTAAGAGCAATAGAGGAAAGATAATGCTTGATATACGGGTTTTCAAATCTTTCTATAACGCCATTGGCATAAGCCACAAGCTCCTCGCGCGGCAAATCAAGCGTCGGGATAATTTCGTCAAAGACGCATTTTTTGATATGCGCACGCATTTTTTCGTCAAGCACGCAGCTTCTTACGGTATCAAAGCCCGAGAGAAGAGCGTAAGGCACAAGCGAGGTATGAGCGCCGTTGAGTATTCTTACCTTTCTCGTTCTGTACATTTCAAGCTTATCGGGAGTTACGATTACGTTAAGCTTCGCAGTCGAGAAGGGAAGCTCCTTTTCTATATCGTAATCGGTTTCAATTACCCAAAGGTGAAAATACTCAGAGGTATTGAGCATTTTGTCGCACTCCTTAAGAGGATTTTCCTCGTCCTTCGGGAAGCCGGTATTTATTCTGTCAACGAGAGTATTCGTGAAAACGTTTTCTTCATTTATAAACCTTTCAAAATCTCTGCCGAGCGACCAGAGGCGCGCGTAATTGAGAACGCATTTTTTAAGCGCGTCGCCGTTTCTGTCAATAAGCTCGCAGGGAAGAAAAACGAATCCGGGAAGATTCAGTCTGAATCTCTCATAAAGCAAGCGCGTGAGCTTTGCAGGGAAAGTTTTTGGCGGCGCATCGTCAAACCGGTCCCTCTCCGAAAACTCAATTCCCGACTCGGTAGTATTGGAAACGACAAATCTGAAATCGGGGTTTTTCGCAAGCTCAAGATAGGCTTTATAATCGTCGTAGGGCTTTACGCAACGCGAAATTACGTCAATTTTTTCCTCTTCAACTCCCTCAACACCTCTTATAAGATGGGTGTATACGCAATTCTGCTCGGAAAGAAGGTCGCACATTCCGCGCTCTATGGGTTGCACGACAACGACGCTTCCCTCGTACGAGCCGTTATTATTCAGTTTCTGAAGCATCCAGTCAACGAAGCCGCGAAGAAATCCGCCCTCGCCAAACTGAATTATTTTCTCAGGTCTTTTAGTCTTATTAAAGTTCATAATAAACTCCTCAATAATATTATTCTAATTATATTCTACAGCAAAATGCAGCACCTTGCCTTAAAAAATTTGACTAAGTTTCGCCGCGCATCTTATATTTTTTGATTTTCGTCAATTTTTCTGGGTTTGTTTGCGGTTTTTTAAAAAAATGCGAAATTTCTTGATTTTTTTGATTTTATATGCTAGAATGTTTTTGAGAGGAGTGAGGCTTACGTTCAAGGAACTTTCAACCGAAATATTTTATTTCAACACAGATATAAACAGCATCGGTGACGGTTGCTCAAGGCATTATCATAATCTTTTTGAAATTTACTATATGAAAGACGGCTTCTGTAATTATTTCATAGATAACAAGGTTTATGAGATAAAATCGGGCGATATAGTTCTTATCCCCGACGGAGTTATACATAAAACGAATTACGGGCCCGAGCCGCACACGCGCCTGCTTATAAACTTTTCGGCAAATTACATTCCGACAAGCGTTACGAGCCATATTCCGAAGCTCGTATATCTTTACCGCAACGAAGCAGCGCTTCCCGAAATCGACGAGATATTCAGAAAAATCGAAATGGAATACAATTCCCCCGACGAGTTTACAAAGGAATCCGTGAGAGGACTCGTTTATTCGCTCTTCTTCGTTATGGCAAGGAATAATAACAGCTTTACCAATAAATCAAGCGGAAGTATGCTCGTTGAGGAGTGCGTCAAGCACATAAAGAAGAACTTTATGCATCCCTTGAGCCTTTCGTCTATCGCGAAGCTTTATTCTGTAAGCCCCGAGCATCTTTCGCGTATGTTCAAAAAGGAAACGGGCATCGGCTTTAACGAATTTATAACTCTCGTCAGGCTTCAAAAAGCTGAGGCTATGCTCAAAAACGAAAACGGAAAAACAATATCCGAAATTGCCTACGCCTGCGGCTTTAACGACTCTAATTATTTTTCGGACAAATTCAAAAAAGCTTACGGCACGGTTCCGAGTGAAGTTAAGAAAAAATATCTTAAATAAAAACTTTGTTCTCTCCCGCTCTATAGTAAGAGAGTAAGAAAGTATTATTTATTTATTATTTATTTATTGTGTGACAAATTGGCACAGCTTGTGTGACAAATTGGCACTGTTTATGTGACACGACAGTGTCACATATAAAGAGGCTTGCTTCATTTAGGCAAAGCCGTAAGAGAGTCGAACTAACAAGCCTTGCGACGATAAATTTTAGCGTCTTTCGTCACATTGCCCCTTGTTAAGTTATACTTAACTGCGGTACACTGCAACAAAATCCACAAAAAATTTATTCGCCGTAAGGTGCGAAACATCTTTATTTAAATACTTTTTCGGGATTTATGCCGTAAATTTGCACGACGGAAACGGCTTCCGAATAGAAAATATTGTCGGGTGTTATGATTTTCCCGCCGCTTGAATCAAGGTCCACGCCGCTTTGCATATAAGCGTACCAGATAAAGTGCGAGCAATGCGTTGAGTTTAGCTCCTTTGGAGCTTTGTCACCGAAAAATCCCGCAAGAAGACTGTAGCGCACTCCGATAAGCTCACCCTTTGTATAATCAGTTACCGCTTGTCCGACTTCCGTATTAACTCTTAAAATCGCAAAGGCGGGGCGGGAAAAGAAGTGGTCTATCTGAACGTATTTTACGGGACTTCCAAATCCCGATGCCTGAGCCATATATCCCCGAGAGGCGTCAACGACGAGCGAGGTGTGGCCCAGTCTTACAAATGAAAAATAGGTTGTCGGGCTATACAAAATATCGCCGTTTTCAAGTAACGCAAACTCCGCGACCTCAGGTCTTGTATTTCTGCTTAAATAGCCCGTAAAGGGCGCGAAGGAATTAAGATAATAATTCTGCTTTTCAAAATACTGGTCCTGAATTCTGATTATCCTTTTTTCAAGCCCTCTATCTCGCAGACCGTCAATTCCAAGACGGGTAAGCCCTGTTTGCATAAACAGAATTTCATAATCCGAGTCTGAAAGCTCTTCCTTTTTAAGAATTCCGCTTATATCAGTTTTTTCATAATCGGGAAGATATACCTCGTATTGCGAGCGCAAAAGAATGCCGATTTCAAGAACCAAGGCTATAAAGATAACTGTAGCAAGGCATAAAGCTATAATTTTCACCGATTTTCTTTTAAAAAGCTCTGGCATAATTTACCTTTCAAAAAAGAAGATGGCGGCTGCCATCTTCTTTTTACTTTTTTATTACTCATTCGGGGAGCTTGCGTTATAAGAGTTGTAATACTCAAGGACAACGCCTATAAGCTCTGCGTCAGAAACTTCCGTCTGTCCACCAAAGTTTTCAATGATATGGTCGGAAACCTCGTCAAAGATTTCTTGCATTTCTTCTCTGTTTCCGTCGATTTCTGCCTGGTCAACGAAGCCGTTGCTAACAACGAAATCTTCAATGGATGCGGAAACTGCGGACTTATACTCTTCTTCGGTTGTGTAAGCGTTAGGGTCTATCTGAACTATCTCGTTAATGCCTGCCTTAACGTCTTCGTAAATCTTTTCGATATCCTGTCCCTCAAGCTCGGGCATATCGCCTGATGCACTGTCCTTAAGGCTTTCCTTTGCATAAGCTACGGAAATCTTGACGAGAGAGGAAATAATAGGTTTTGTTCTCTCGTTGGAATCAAGAATTGCGATAGCGTTATCTATAGTAGTCTTATTATTCGTTTCGTCAACTCTGAAGAGAACGTCCATTATATCGGGCTCGGGTTCTTCGGAGCTTTCTCCGCCCATAGCCGCGCTAAGCACGTCTCTGTTAATGAGGTAGAAGTAGAAATCACAGAAAGTATTAAGGTCGGTTTTAAGAGTTTCCTGAGACGAGGTCTTGAAAATAGCGATAATGTCAACCATAAGGGTTTTGATGGGCTCTTCCATTTCCGCAACCATCTCGCCCTCGAGCATAGAAGCCGCGCTCTTAACAATACTTGAAAGAAGGGGCGCAAAGTAATTACTGTCACCGAGAGTATTTATCATAGATTTTACAGATGCCTGCTCTTCGGGAGTAAGCTCGGTAAATTCTGACTTGATATTGTCAAGCTCGGAGTAAACCGCAAGAACGGTGTCGATTTCGTTTACCATCTTAACGCGGTTATCCTCAACCTTTATGGTTGCAAGGGATTTATAGGTAAGATTTCCGCCAAGGGAGCTGAGAACCTTAACCATAGGATTTTCGACTATATCCTTAAGCGTTTCGTCATACGTTCCGAGAAGCTCGGTTTCCGCTTCGGTTTTTTCGGGCTTTTCACGAATGGTATCAACCGCGCCCGAAACAGTTGTAGCTATACCGAGAACGGGAACGAGAAGAACTATAGACACCAAAACGCCCTGAACGAAGCCAAGTGCCATACCGAGAAGCCTTGTTGCCTTGGTGTTTTCTTTCTTTCTGAAGCCGAGAACACCCGAAACTATTGCGTGAACTATCAGCATAATCGCGCTTATTATGATAAACAAGGGCACAAAAAGGATAGGACCTACTGCAAGAGCAAGAACGATTGCGAGTATATACTCTATGACTACGGGGTCAAATTCTGCAAGCATATCCTTCGTTTCTGCGTCAAGAGCTAATCCAAAGCCCTCAAGCTTAGTGAAGATTTCAGGCATTGTTGCGCCCTCGAAAAATCCGAGAACTACGCCGTAAATAATTTTTACCGCAATAAAGCTTAAAACGATAGACAAAATTATACTAATGGTTCTGACAGTCTGGCGCTTGATACCGCGGCGGAGTCCCTTAAGCATACCGATAAGGGCAAGGAGACCAACGATAGCAATGAGCGCAATGCTGACAATACTTTTTACGTCACCCATTAAAAAAATACCTCTCAAAGTTAAAATTTTTATAAGGATATGTTAGCACAATATTGAAGATTTGTCAATATAAAGAAATCGAAAATTAAGCTTTTTTCCTGCTTTCAAGTATTGATTTGACTTTAAGTACCGCAATTTGCGTTTTTGCGTCTTCAATTTCGCCGCGCATAACCATTTCGTAAAGAGTATCGAGCGGCACAAATTCAACGTCAAGAAATTCGTCTTCGTCAAGCTCCCTCTCGCCGAAAGTCAAATCCTCGGCAAGATACATATATATTCTTTCGCTCAAAATTGCGGGCGAGGGTACCATTATGCCAAGGGGCGTGTAAGCTTTTGCCAAGGCTCCCGTTTCCTCGCGCAGCTCGCGCTTTGCCGCTTCAAGAGGGTTTTCCTCTTTGTAATTTAACTTGCCTGCGGGTATTTCAAAAAAGACTCTTCCGTGCGCGTAGCGGTACTGCCTTTCCATAATAACACGCCCGTCGGGAAGAAGCGGAATTACGCAAACCGCGCCCACGTGAAGACAAACCTCACGCAAGGCCTCCTTGCCATCCGGTAATTCTACAGTGTCCTTTACGACATCAAGAACCGCGCCCTTATATATTTTTTCTCTTTTCAAAAATTTTTCCGAAAGATTTGACATATTCTTCCCTCTTTGCATTTTTATCCATTTTACCATTGTAGTCGGAAAAAGTCAAGAATAATCAGAAAACCGAAGCCCGATTGAATGAGCCGAGCGCAAGCGCAATGCCGCTCACTCTGCAATGATGCTTGCCTTTCGGCAAATGATGTAGGCTACGCCTGATTATAAAAAACGCAAAAAAGACACGAGTTTGACTGCTCGTGCCTTTTTATTTTCTCGGGGTATTTGTCAACCCAGCAATATAATCAATAGAAACATTATAAAATAAAGCAAATTTTTTAGCCCACGAAAGAGGCAAATCACTATCTCCATTTTCATATCTCCTATATTGAGTCAACTGTAGAAAAAACTTTTCAGCAACTTGTGCTTGAGTTAAATCCATATCTTGCCTTAAATCACGCAAACGATTTTTATGCTTTTCCAAAGAAATCCCCCCAACAAACTATATTATACACAATCGCACAATTTTGTGTTATAATTTGTTTTAAAGAGGGGAAAATTATGGCAATTGAAACTCGCATTTTCTGTGAAAATCTAAAAAAACTAAGAGCAAAAGAGGGCTTATCTAAGAAAAAATGGCGGAAAAATTAAAAATAAGTCTTTATTCTCTCACTCTTTTGGAAAAAGGCAAAATACCGCTAAGACTTGATATTCAAATGCTTTTTACAATAGCAAAGCTCTATAGGAGAGATTGCGCGGAGATTTTCAAGGAGGATTTTGTGAAATAAAACCAAATTTTCTTTAAAATTTATGAAAAATATATTTACTTTTCACATATAATATGGTAAAATATATTTGCAGGGGAGCCCTGCTTCCTCTGCAATACGCAAAAGGAGATAGTTATGAAAATCACGATTTACGGAAAACAAATGACAGTCAGAGAAAGTCTTAAGTCGGCAATTGAGAAAAAGCTTTCAAAGTTTGACAAATTCTTCGGCGCCGATACAGAAGCGTTTGTCACCTGCAAGACGCGAAAGGGTGACAAAATTATTGAAATTACCGTAAATTACGGGGGCACGACGTTCAGAAGCGAAGAAGAAAACGAAACCTTTATTACTGCCCTCGACAGAGCAATGGAAAGCCTTGAAAGACAAATCCGCAAGAATAAAACGCGCCTTGAAAAAACCATACGCGAGGGCGCTTTTTGCGACGACGAATATGAAGACGAATACGCGGAAGAGGGCGAATTTGATATAAGAGTAAAATCCTTCTCCTTAAAGCCTATGACGGCAGAGGAGGCAATACTCCAAATGAACCTTTCGGGTCACGATTTCTTCGTATTCCTTGACGCAGACTCTGGTGACACCTCGGTGGTTTATAAAAGACGCGAGGGTAGTTACGGACTTATCGTGCCTGAGAAATAAAACTTCAAATAAACTTTTTCGACAATAAAAAAATTGACAAATTTTAGAATTTATGATATTCTGAAAATACAGTATAAAATTGACAAAATTATCAAGGGCTTCTGCCTAGGCAAGAGTAGATAATCCGGATTCGCTCTGTATCCTTAATTTTCAGAGCTTTCGACTATTTCTTGCAAAATCCGCATATGCCTGCGAGAACCAATTATCAAAATCAAACAAAAATTAAGGCACAGAGTTGTTCGAATTTTCGAGAGAACGAATTTTTCGTAAGACGAGGTTAAAATTTGAGATAATATGCAAATATTATAAGAATTTTTACCGATGTATAACGGATAATTCGCCTCTCAAAAACGAATTCGGATTATTTACTCTTGCCTTTGATTTGCCAATAAACAAAAGCTCTCTTTAGGCAACTAAGGGGAGCTTTTTGCATATGAAAAAATGGAAGCGAGGTAAGAGAATGAAAAGAAAAGTATTTAGACCAATGTCATTAAGTTAAAATAATGGCAAAAAGGAAGATGCACTTAACTAAGCCAAGAAAGCGAAGTTGAGTGCATTTTTCTTGTAAAAAAGCAGGACGAAAAGACAGACGTAAGAGTCTGTCGAAAAAAGTATTGAAAAAAAGACAAATTTATGGTATTCTGTATATGAAGCTTGGAGCAGCTCTTGGAGATTCTCTTCGTGGGTTGGCGGACCTTTGACGAACAGGTAATAGATGCATAAGCAACAAGGCTTCAATGTCTGACGGAGATATATTTTTCAAGAAGAAATTGCGGCAAATATGTACTGCAGCAGCGAAGTTAATTCTGTAAGAATACTTTCTGTTTTTCTGCTTAATGACTACGTGCGAGGTAATCAGTTCGGCAAAGTTGTACATAGTAAGTCTTGCAAAGATTTCTTGGAGAATATGCTCCGTTTTTTTAGAATGAAAATAAGATAAAGAGAGAGAATATTTCAAATCACGAAAAGAGGTCTCAATCCCCCAACGCATAGCGTAAAGCTCTTTCAACTCAGCAATGTTAAATTTCTCTTTGTCAAGCTTTTTTAAAAAAATCTTAAACTTTTTTTGTAAAAAAATATCCGAGCTCAATTTCTGAACTCGGATATTTTTAACTTAATGACATTGGGCGAAATGCCTGCTTTTTTGCGTGCATATATTACCACTTCTTGTCTTTTGTATAGACTGTTCCGTTGTCGGTCTGTTCCTTTCCTATGTCGTCGCGGAACATTTTAGCGCCGCATTTGCACTCAATGCCGGTAATTTTCACGTGCGCGCCCTTGCGCGCAAGCGTGCCTTCAAGCCTACTTTAACGTCACTGAATATTTTTCGGCAACATTTTTTACGAATTTTTTTCGTAAATTGATTTTTCGTCTTGATTACTAAAAGCTTTTGTGGTAAAATATACAAAAAACTTAAGGGTTTTGTTATAACACTTGAAAATATTGCGAAAGAGGGGGCGTTTCCGCCGGTACTGTTTCAAAGGCATTTAAGGGCGGGCCTTAAGAAAAAAGCGATTTTATAGCAGACCTTATCTTCAAAAAATCGAAAACAAGCACTATAAGGAGCACTCGGAGATTACAGCTCCCGTTACGCTCAAAATACGCGAATCTCTTAAGAACATAAGCAAAAACAGGAGAATTTTATGAAAATTACGGTCTTAGGCGCAGGCACCTGGGGCGCAGCACTTGCCTCGCTTCTCAAAAATAACGGACACAGCCTTACTCTTTGGTCAGCTCTCCAAAAAGAAATAGATATGCTTCGCGAAACCGGCGAGCATAAAAATCTGCCCGGAGCTAAAATGTCTGAGGGTATTACATACGAAACGGATATAAAAAGCGCCGTTTCCGACTGCGACGTTTTGCTTTTCGTAGTTGCTTCGGAGTATCTTCGCGCGACGGTAAAGGCTGCCGCGCCATACTTAAAGCCCGGCACAATTCTCGCAACGGCAACAAAGGGAATTGAAAAAGGCACACTCTTTACTATGAGCGAGATTATCGAGGACGAAATTAGCAAATACAGAATTGAAAAATTCCATATTGCCGCCCTCTCGGGCCCGACTCACGCAGAAGAGGTTGCAAAAGGAATGCCGACCTCAATAGTTTCCGCTTCAAAAAATGAGACGGTTGCAATGAAGCTTGCCGAGATAGTTTCAAACGGATATATGAGAGCTTACACGAACACAGATATTCTCGGAGTTGAAATTGCCGGCGCTTTCAAAAACATAATAGCTCTTGCCGCAGGAATTACGCGCGGAATGGGCTTCGGAGATAACGCGCTTGCTATGCTTATGACACGCGGAATCGCAGAAATCACCCGCATCGGACTTGCAATGGACTGCCATAGAAGAACCTTTATGGGCCTTGCGGGCATCGGCGATTTGATAGTTACCTGCACCTCGCGCCATAGCCGAAACAACCGTTGCGGCGAGCTTATAGGACGTGGACTTTCCTATGAAGAAGCCTCGCGCGAAATCGGAATGGTCGTCGAGGGCTATCACGCCCTTTCGGCAGGAATTGCTCTTGCGAAAAAGTACAACGTTGAAATGCCCATAACCGAGGCGGTTTACGAAGTAATAATGGAAAACAAATCGCCAAAGGAAGCTATGAAAAAGCTTATGGCAAGGGATTTAAAATCGGAGCTAGGTTAATTGAAAGTTGAGAAAAGCAGAGCTTTTCAACCTTGATAAAATAAATCAGAACAATGAAAAGGCGGGGCACAAAGCAACCCACCTTAAAATATTCATTTGGTTTTCGGTCTTACCAAAAAGTCGAAGCCGCGGCAAAGAGATTTTGAGGAAAAATCGTCGGCTGACGAGTGATAAGCGTACAAGAGTACGCTGAACGAGGAAACGGCGAAGCAAATAAAATCTTAATTAAATTGGATAAAAACGGAGTTTTTCAACCTTAAATAAACAAGATAAGCATAGAGAAAAGGTAGAGGCTAACATTAACCTCTACCTAAATTCATTTTATTTGCGCTTTTTACCAAAATATCAAAGCCGCGAATTAGTAATTTTCTTTGCGAACTTCAAAAAAGCTCTGAGGATGCGCACATACGGGGCAAGCGCCGGGAGCCTTCTTGCCGATTACGAGGTGACCGCAATTGCGGCACTCCCACATAGTTTCCTCTGCCTTTTCAAAAACTGCCTTCATTTCAACGTTGGAAAGGAGCTTGCGGTATCTTTCCTCGTGAGCCTTTTCAATAGCAGCAACTGCTCTGAACTGGAATGCAAGCGCGGTGAAGCCCTCTTCCTCTGCTTCCTTAGCAAAGGTGTCGTACATATCGGTCCACTCGTAGTTTTCGCCCTCTGCTGCTGCAAGGAGGTTTCCTGCGGTGTCGCTAAGTCCGCCAAGAGCCTTAAACCAAAGCTTTGCGTGCTCTTTTTCGTTGTTTGCCGTTTCTTCAAAAATAGCAGCTATCTGCTCATAGCCTTCCTTTTTAGCAACGGATGCGAAATAAGTGTATTTGTTTCTTGCCTGAGATTCGCCTGCAAATGCAGTCATAAGATTCTGTTCTGTTTTTGTTCCCTTGAGATTCATAGTTTTTCTCCTTAATATTGTTTTAGTTTTTATTTTGATTTTAATTTTTGTCAAATTCACAGGCTAAACAAGCCTTGCAGATTCCATTTACCTTAAGCTCGTATTCGATAAGCTCCGATTTCGAGCTTTCCTCAATAAGCTTTTCAATATCGGGAAGCATAACGTCTAAAATGGCTCCGCAATTTTTGCAGAACAGGTGTCCGTGCGGTGCTATATTCTTATCATACCTGTCCGACGTGCCCTCGCCGCTTATTCTGCGGACAAGCCCCTCTTCTTCCATTCCGTGCAGGTTATTGTAAACTGTCGCTCTTGAAATCGTGGGAAGCTTCTTTTTTGCCATTTCAAAAATTTCTTCTGCAGTGCTATGATGCTTACCTCTGCGTATGACTTCAAGAATCACAGCTCTTTGTATCGTCATAACAACTCCTTTTAGAACGATTTTAATTTTTTTAGAACCATTCTAAAACTATTTTAACAGAAGAAAGCTCATTTGTCAATAGTTTTTTCAAAAAAATCAATTTTTTCAGTAAAGATTTTCATATATTCCGCCAGGGATAAATTCTCTTATAAGCGAGCTTTCGGGAACAAGAGAAATATCTATAGGATATACAAAAGAAAGGGCATTTCTTACGGTTTTTGCGTAAACGTCTTCCTCTGCAAGCTCTTCTGAAATAAGATTTAAAACAAACTTACGCATTACGCCAAGCTCAAACTCGTGAAAGGTATTAAAGGAAATATCCGCGTTATCTCTGTGCGGATAGAGATAAATATCCTCTCCCCTTAAAACGTTTTTCCACATAGAAAGCGTGTGGCTGGCATCTGCGTTTCTATATATACTGTCGCGCACCATTCGTCTTACGAAGCGAATTTTTCTTCCTGAGAGTATTCTTTCGCCCGCATCGTTTATATTCGTTGAAACACTTATGAATATTTTGAAAACTCTTTTCTTCGGCAAAAGCGAAAAAACTCTCGGATTAAGCGCGTGAAGGCCCTCTATTATAACGACGCCGTCTTGCATCGGCACGTGGCGCGTAACACCGCTTCTTCTTCTTCCTATCTTAAAGTCGTACTTCGGAATTAAAAACGCGTCGCCCTCGGAAACGTTCATAAGCATATTTTGAAGCTCGGGGATATTGAGCGCGTCAAGAGATTCAAAATCCCTCTCGCCCGAGTCAAGACGGGGGTAGCTTTCGTCGTCTGAATTTCTGTAAAAATCGTCAAGCGATATTACCATTGATTCGCGCCCCCGTGACTTAAGCGCGTCGGAAATGAGATTGGCGCTTGTGGTTTTTCCAGAGCCCGAGGGGCCTGCAAGGAGAACTATTCTGATTTCCGAATCACATAAAATTCTTTCGGCTATCTCTGAAATAATATTATGATAGCTTTTTTCCGCGCCGGAAATAAGCTCCGATGGCGCATTTTGCGCCCTCTCGTTCAAAACTTCAAGATTAAGATCGGACATAGTTTTCCTCCGAATTCATTATATATAAATATTAACATTTTTTATTTCCTTTTTCAAGATTCTTTTATGAACTACCGATAAAAAATTTTTTAAACACAAAATATAGGAAAATTATTGACAAAGGCATCAATATATAGTATAATATTTCTGCGCCCTGCAACTGACGGAGCATAGATAACTATGGTGGAACAGGGCTTTTATAGCCGAAAGACTTGTTAGTTCAGCTCTCTTCGGCTACGGCCGACCGTCTGGGCACCGTGTGGTGCCTTTTTGTTTTGCTTAGGTAAAATATGGAAATTTGTTATTAAAATGGCAATTTGGCAATATAGAAAAAAGAAAGTTGGAGAAAAATATGAATTATTGGAGAAGCTTTAAAGAAGGAGCTTGGACGTCCTCTATTGACGTTGCGGATTTCATAAAAAGGAATTATACGCCTTATCTTGGCGATGCTTCGTTCCTTAAGGGAACAACCGAGCGCACCGAGTGCGTTAAGGCGCGCCTTGAGGAGCTTCTTATTGCGGAAATGAAGAAGGGCGGTGTGCTCGATATTGACACCGATACCGTTTCTTCCATCCTTAGCTACAAGCCCGGATACGTTATAGAGGGCAAGGATATAATCCTCGGTCTTCAGACCGACGAGCCGCTTAAAAGAGCAGTTAACCCCTTTGCAGGATACAGAAATACGCTTCAGGCCTGCCGCGCTTACGGATATGAGTTAAGCGAGGATATAAAGAAGAAATTTTTATACAGAACCACTCATAACACGGGCGTTTTCAGAGCTTATACTGACACTATGAAAAAGGCTCGCCACGCGGGTATTCTCACGGGACTTCCCGACGCTTACGCAAGAGGAAGAATTATCGGCGACTACCGCCGTATCCCCCTTTACGGAATGAAGTATCTTATCGAGGAGCGCCAGGAGGATAAGAGAAGACTCGGCGAGCGCGATATGAGCGCCGAGACGATTCAGCTTATCGAGGACGTTGAAAAGCAGCTCGACTTTATGAAGCAGCTCGTTACGATGGCGGAGGAATACGGATGCGATATAAGCCGCCCCGCAGAAAACGCGAAAGAGGCAATTCAGTGGCTCTACTTCGGTTATCTCGGTGCGCTTAAGGAGCAGAACGGTGCCGCTAACAGTATCGGAAGAATCTCTACCTTTATAGATATATACATTGAAAGAGATCTTCGTGAAAAAACTCTTGACGAAATTTCGGCTCAGGAGCTTATTGACGACCTCGTTGTTAAAATGCGCCTTGTGCGCCACTTAAGAACACCCGAATACAATAATCTTTTTGCGGGCGATCCCGTTTGGGTAACCTGCTCTCTTGCCGGTATGTCCGAGGATGGCAGAACTATGGTTACGAAAACCTGCTTCCGCTTCCTTAACACTCTTTATAATCTCGGCCCGAGCGCAGAGCCTAACATTACGGTTCTCTGGGCAGAGGGACTTCCGCGCGGCTTCAAGGAATACTGCGCTAAGGTTTCCATTGATACGGACTCAATTCAGTACGAGAACGACGACGTTATGCGCCGCGATTTCGGTGACGACTATTCTATCGCCTGCTGCGTTTCCGCAATGAAAACGGGAAAGCAGATGCAGTTCTTCGGCGCGAGATGCAATCTTGCAAAGGTTCTTCTCATGTCCTTGAACGGCGGACGCGATGAAATTCACGGAGAGCAGATAGCCCCCGTAGGCAAGGTTTACGAGGAAAAGCCTCTTGATTACGACGAGGTTCTCGAAAGCTTTAAGTCCTACGCGTCTTGGATGGCAAAGCTTTACGTAAACACTATGAACGTCATTCACTTTATGCACGATAAATACGCGTACGAGCGCCTTATGATGTCGCTCCACGACGTTGAGCCCGAGCGCCTTATGGCATTCGGTATAAGCGGACTTTCCGTTCTTACGGATAGCCTTTCGGCAATTAAGTATGCGCGCGTTACGCCTCAAAAAGACGAAAGAGGCATAATAGTTGACTTCAAGTGCGAGGGTGATTTCCCGAAATACGGCAACGACGACGACAGAGTTGACTCTATCGCAAAATGGATAACGGAATTTTTCTACTCGGAGCTTTGCAAGACGAAAACCTACAGAAACGCGAAGCACACGCTCTCAATTCTTACCATCACCTCAAACGTTGTTTACGGTGAAAAGACAGGCGCAACCCCCGATGGAAGAAAGAAGGGCGAGCCTTTTGCTCCCGGCGCTAACCCTATGCACGGACGCGATTCTGAGGGCGCTTTGGCTTCTCTTAACTCCGTTGCTAAGATTTGCTACGACTGCTGTCAAGACGGAATTTCCAACACATTTTCTATAACGCCCGACGCTTTAGGCAGCAACGACGAGGGCAGAATTTCAAATCTTGTCAGCGTTCTTGACGGATATTTCTCACAGAAGGCGCATCACCTAAACGTTAACGTGCTTAATAGAGAAAAGCTTATCGACGCTATGGAAAATCCCGAAAAATATCCCTCTCTCACAATTCGTGTAAGCGGATATGCGGTTAACTTCAACAAGCTCACGAAAGACAAGCAGCTTGAGGTTATTTCGAGAACCTTCCACGAAAAAATGTAAACAAAAGTTTATGAAAGCTTACGTACATTCATACGAAAGTCTTGCAGGGGTTGACGGTGACGGCTTAAGGTACGCGGTATTTTTATCGGGTTGCCCGCTTCGCTGTATATTCTGCCATAATCCGGATACCTGGAAAACGGGTGTCGGGCAAGAGATAAGCCCTGAGGATTTAGCCAAAAAAGTGACACGCTATACCCCCTATTTTAAAAATGGCGGCGGTGTTACCTTTTCCGGCGGCGAGCCGCTTTTGCAGGCGGAATTTATCGCAGAGTGCGCGCCCCTTTTGAAAAACGCAGGCATTTCTTACGTAATTGACACGTCGGGTGCGGTAGTTCTTACGGACTCCGTAAAGCGCGCGCTTCTCGGCGCCGAATGCGTGCTTCTCGATATAAAATTCCCCACAAACGAGGAATATTTGCGCTATACGGGTGTCGATTTTTCAAAAACACGCGCTGTTTTGAACTTTCTTGAAGAAAACGAAAAACCCGTTGTTTTAAGAACGGTTGTAATCCCAGGAATAAACGACACGGAAGAAAAAATGCTAGAATATGCAAAACTTGCGAAGCCGTACGTGTCAGTCAAAAAACACGAGCTTTTACCCTTTCATACGCTCGGTTTCTTCAAGTATGAGGCTCTTGGCGCGGAGAATAAATTAAAAAATACCGAAGCAATGAGCCGCGCGCGCTGTGACGAGCTTCAAAAATATTTAAACGATAATTTAAAGCTGTCTTAAGTCTTCCTTTTGACAGCTTTAACTATAGGTGGAAAATGATTTCTTTTAAAAAATCTCCAAATCTTGAAGGGCTTACAAACGAAGAGCTTGAATATCTCCACGACTTACAAAGCGATATCGGAATCACACTTGACGAAGAATGCGAAATCGCGTACACGGTAGAAAATTTTTGCCTTTTAGTTCGTATTTTTGACCTTGGCAGATATTCGTTTATTTACCCTATCGCACTTTCTGAAAGAGGTGACGAAAAGGCGGCGCTCTTCAAAATTAACGAATATGCAATGCGCGAAGAAATCGAAAGAGTTTTCACCGACGTGCCTAAGGAGTCCGTTTCTCTTTTTGTCGAAAGCTTCCGCCACCTTGATATTGACGCGGAGAACCCCGAGGGAGAAAGCTTCCGAGTGAGGATAAAAACCGAATGCGAGCTTCTTGACGAAATCCCCACCCGCGTCTTTGACGAAATTTCTCTCGCACCACTAAGTGACGGGGACGCCGAGGACTATGCAAGACTTCTTCGCGACGAAAAAACAAATGAATTCTGGGGCTACGACTTCCGCGAGGATTTTTCGGAAAATGCCTCCGATTCGGTTTTCATTGAAAATGCCAAAATGGAATTTTTGCGCGGTGCGGCAATTACCCTTGCGGTAAAACACGGTGAAGCTTTTATAGGAGAGGCAACGCTTTACGCCTTTGACGGTATGGGCGGCGCTGAAATCGCGATAAGACTTCTCCCCGAGGCAAGAGGCAAGGGACACGGCAACAAGGCGTTTAAAGCGCTTTCCGAATACGCAAAAAGCACAGGGCTTACAAGACTTTTCGCCTACGTTGACAAAAGAAATACGGCATCTCTCAAATATTGCGGAAATCTTATGGAAATAATAGCCGAAGAGGACACCCGTGTTAAATTTTGTTACTCCATTTTCCATTGAAAATTTACTTCGCCTGTTTTTTTAAAAGACATTATTTATATTTGACAATTTCAATTTCGCACTGTTGGTATGATTTTCATATTATAAGTTCGTTCATTTCTTCCTTTTACCAGTTTATAATATTAGTATGAATTTAAAACTGATAGCACGGGGGGAAGAAACGTGGATAAGCTTACAATGGGCGATAGGATAAAAGAAACTCGAAAGTTGCAAGGTTTAACACAGGAGCAGTTGGCGGAAAAGGTAGATATAAGCTTAGAATACATAAGCCAGATAGAACGCGGATTAAAAATGCCGAGTATGCAAGTATTTATTAAGCTTGTTGAAATTTTGGACGTATCCGCAGATTATATTCTCCGCGATTCCATTTCAACGAGAAATTTATACGGAGATAAGCAAATCGGCTCAAGACTTGAGAGATTAACTCCAAAGCAGCGAGTGGCACTTGAAGCTTTGATAGATACTTATATCGAATATCTTGATTAAGAAGAACCTAAAAATTGGTTCTTCTTTTTTCCTTTAACGCATATTTCGAGTTTTTTTGACAAATGATATGTGATATAATGTACTTACAGTTCGATTTTTAAACCAAAAGTACGAAATAAAAGGAGAAAACAAATGAAAATTAAAATTATTCGCACAATTGACAAATTAGGGCGCATAGTAATTCCCAAAGACGTAAGAACAACGCTTGATTTACGCGTCGGTGATAAAATTGAAATCAAGGTGGAAAATAACAGCATTGTATTAGCCGCAAGCGAATCCTAAAAGCTTACCAAAAACAAAAAAGCAAGACTTGCATTAAAATCTTGCTTTTTTAAATTATTTCATTACGTCAATCATTTTCTTAATATCGGCTTCGAGCTGCTTAAGATCCAAAGAGAACTCCTTTGTGCTGACGCGAAGTCCGCCGTTGCCGAGTATTATTCTTTGCTCTTCAAGGTCCGAGCTTACGACGCGCACGCGGTTGTGCTCGGTGAGCTTTTTAGTTTCCTTTTCAATATACGAGTCGGCAGTTTCGCCCTCTTTCGTATAAACTACCGTAACGTCGCCGTATTTTTCGGTGCTGCCCTCGCCGCCGCGGCGCTTGTACGCATCAAAGACTATAACGCTCTTGCATTTTCTGAAAGAGCTGTAGTCGCACATAAGGCGAACGAGAATATCACGCGCTAAGGAAAAATCCTTTTCACTTGCTTTGCGAAGCTCGTCCCACGCGAAAATAAAATTATACCCGTCTATGAAAATATACTCGTCGCCAAGGGGCTTAAGCTTCCTTGGCTTTTCTTTTTTCTCGGTATAGTTTTCCGCGCGATTTTCCTCGCGCTCGTTGAAGCTTCTCTTCTTTATCTTTCCGTAGGTCGCCTCGAAGATTTTTGTAAGCTCCTTATCCTCGGCTTCGGTACCCCTGTAAACGTATGCCTTTGCTCTTTCGGGAACGCTATCTTCTTTTTCGTTTTCGACACCCGTATCCTCTGTTCCAAGGTCAAGATGGTCTTCAACCTCACACCAGGGAACGACAAATCCGGCACCGTTTTTGCAAAATACGGAGTTCGGTGTATTTCGCTCGTCAAGCTCTGGCGAGTATGCGTATTTTCCGATAACCTCGTCGGTGTTATGGCAGGGCGCGTACTCTCCGACGGAAAGCGCAATTCTGCCGTCACCCCTCGTATAAGCGCGAAGCTCGTTTGCATATGAGCGCATAGTGGCAACGGGGCAGTTACCCGTAAGAATTGCCGTGTCGCCTATAATTTCGGGAGCATCGCTCGCACCGTGCATATTTTCAATATCCATCATAGCCTTACCGAGATTATCAAGAGGCAATTCGAGCTTAAAATCGAATGTAGGCTCGAGAAGCACGCTCTCCGCCTTCATAAGTCCTTGCCTTACGGCTCTGTACGTTGCTTGCCTGAAGTCGCCGCCATCGGTATGCTTGTTATGCGCTTTTCCGTTGACAACCGTTATTTTAACGTCAGAAAGCGGCGCTCCGATAAGTACGCCTTTATGGCGCTTTTCTTCAATATGCGTTATTATAAGACGCTGCCAGTTTCTCGACAAAACGTCACTCGAGCACTCGCTCGTTGCAATAATTCCCGTTCCGCGCGGCATAGGCTCAATATGCAAATGAACCTCGGCATAGTGCCTCAGTGGCTCAAAATGTCCGTAACCGAACACTTCCCCCGATACCGTTTCCTTATAAAGAATTTCACCCTCGCCAAAGGAAACGTCAAGTGAAAATCTATCCTTGATTATACGGCGCAAAATCTCTGTCTGAATATCGCCCATAAGGCGCACGCGGATTTCCTTCGTTCTTTCTCTGTAGGAAAGCGAAAGAGTCGGCTCTTCCTCAGAGAGTGCGAGAAGCTTGGTATAGACCTCGTAAACCGACACACCGCCTTGAAGTATCATTTTATAATCGAGAACGGGTGTTAAAACGGGGGATTCCGACGTGTCAACTCCAAGTCCCTCGCCGACGTAGGTTTTCGTAAGACCTAAAACAGCGGCAACCGTGCCCGCCGAAATCTCCTTTTTCGGCTTGTATTTATCAGCGGAATAAATGCGTATTTCCTCCACCTTTTCTTCGACGGTATTGCCGTCTTTATCAAGATATTTTATAAGGTCCTTGTTTCTTAAAGTTCCGCCCGTAAGCTTGAGATAGGTGAGGCGTCTTCCGTTTTCGTCACGCGCTATTTTATAAACCTTAGCGCCGAAAAGCCTTTCGGGGTAGAGCTTTTCTTTAGTGAAAGCATCAAAATCAGCGAGAAACTCAACGACTCCCTGCGTTTTAAGCGCCGAGCCGAAATAACAGGGAAAAATGCGGCACTCGGCAATTGCGTCTTTTATGGAATCTTCGGAAAGCGCGCCCGTATCAAAAAACTCCGCCATAAGAGCCTCGTCAACCGCCGCCGCGTTTTCTTCTCTCGCTTCAACGTGCGAAAAATCAACGAGTGCGGGTGAAAGAGAGTCGCGTAAACAAGCGACAAGCTCGCGGCGCGTGTGTATCGCAACATCCGTTTTATTAATGAAAATAAAGGTTGGTATACCTCGCCCCCGAAGCAGTTGCCAGAGGGTTTTGGTATGCGCGGTTGCGCCCTCGGACGCGCTGATTACAAGCACCGCGTAATCAATTACGGAAAGCGCTCTTTCCGCCTCGCAGGAAAAATCCACGTGCCCGGGGGTGTCGATAAGGGTTATTTCCGTATTTCCGAATATAAGCTCCGCCTGCTTTGAAAAAATGGTGATACCCCTTTCGCGTTCAAGCGAAAAGGTGTCAAGATGCGCGTCGCGCTTATCAACTCTTCCCAGCCTTTCTATAGCTCCCGAGGAAAAAAGGAGGGCTTCCGAAAGAGTCGTTTTACCCGCGTCAACGTGCGCAAGTATACCTAAAACAATTCGTTTCATAGCTTCTCCTTTCTTTTTGTTTCAAAAATCAAACGTAGAGGCACTGAATTAACCGTGCCCCTACTGTTTTTTGGATTATTGGCAACCCGTGTTAAATTATTTTTCTACTATATGTAAAGTCGGGTTTACAATCTGGTCACAAGCCTTAACGCTCGTTTGGCGAAGCGACATAAGGCGCACGCCTATGCTTTCGATTACGTTTCTCGAGGGAAGCGGCAAGGATTTGAATTCCTTTGCGTTAATTTGCTTCGACTTTGACACGATAGAGAGGTATCTGTCGTAAATCGTTGAATTAAGAAGCGCGAAAAGTCCGAAAACAAGACGGGGGCACATTTCGGCATCACAGTTTGCGGTGTCGATAAAGTTAACCTTATTGTGCGTGCTTATATAAGCTTCCCCGGGGAGCTGCGCCGCAAGATAAATTGCAGAATTTATAAATCTCGCATCGCTCTTTGCGGGAATTCTCTTTATGATTATCATATTTTTGTTCTTCTGCATAAGCGCATTTTTAACGGGCGCAAGATACTGTCCCGAAATTTTAGAGGGGAAAGCTATAACACCGTTTTTTATCGCATTTTGCCTTATGAGAGGAATCGTTCCCTCGCGTCGCTCCGAGAATATCATACCCTGACATTTGGAGTCGATAATAAGTCCCGTTGACATTTTAAGTCCGAGACTCGTAAGCGTTTCGGCAAGGCGCGAGATATGGCGCACTATCATAGTATCCTCAACACTCTTAGGAAGCGTGAGCGCGCCGCTTTCCTTATCTACGACAAAATCGTATTCAAGGCTCGGAAGCTTGGTTATTTTCTGTCCGTTATCCTCTGAGGTTGATATTGATACCGTACTGTTTTTCGACGCGTTTTTATATGCGACGATAAAATTCTTTTTGAGAGGTATCGCTCTTTTTAAATTTTTCTGCTTGCCGACAAAAAGGTGCAGAGACTCAATAGAAAGAGTTTTAGCAAGCTCAAGTCTTAAGGGCGCAACACCCGAGGCGCTCGCAAAGCTTACGGGAAGCATAATAACGAGCTCGCCCGACGGCTCAAGATGCTTCGCCGCCTGAGATAAAAAGAGGTAGGGCGCGCCAAATTTAAGCTGAGTTACACCTCCCGTTGAAAGAGCTTCCTCGGAATCCTTTTCGTAAAGCTCGGTTGGCGGTGAGCATATAATGAAGTCGTACTTGTCGGGTATCGTGTCAAAAAAGGTGACTGTATAGTGATTTTTTGATTCTGTAAGATAATTCTCACGGTAAACGCTTACGAAAAGGCGCACGTCATAGTCGTGGCGGCATTTTTTGCGTATTCTTTCAAGATTATCCTCAAGCATATCGGCAAACTCGGAGTTATTCTCATAGCAGGTGACGAAAATCTGCCGACAGGCAGGCGCTTCCTTGCAAATTTTCTCTACAAGCGCAGCGGTAAGTATACCCGTTCCAGCGCCCGGGTCAAGAATGGTATACGAGCTTTTTTCCATATCAAGCGAAAACGCCGAAGCCATAATTTTCGCCGTATCCTTTTTCGTAAAAAGTCTGCCGAGCCTTACGTTTTCGCTCTTTGATTTTTCTCTGACGAGCTTTGCCGTATTTCTTACTGCAAGATTTAACATATATAATGTCCTTTTTGCAAAATTAAAATTCTGCCTTGTTTTTTCTTGATGTTATTTTATCACAAATTTTTTCGATATTCAAGTGTTTTTAAAGTTTTTTGCTCAAAAATCTTGCAAAAGCATAAAATAAATGATATACTAGCTTTAAAGATAGTTTAGGGAGCGCCTGAATATGAGCAAAACAACAAAATCGCATTTGAGATTTCTGCATTGCAGCGATATCCACCTCGACTCACCGATAACGGGACTTTCCGCAGAGAAGAGTGAGGAGAGAAGACGAATACTCAGAAATTCTTTTATGCGCCTTATGCAATACGTAAGAGAATCGAATATTGACGTTGTACTTATGAGCGGTGATATTTTCGACACGAAATACGCAACGAATACCACGGCTGAGGTTCTTATCCGTGAGTTTAAAAACTGCCCCGATACCCATTTTATAATCTCCCCCGGTAAGCACGATTTTTATACGGACAACCCCATTTATACCTCGGGCAGACTTCCCGATAATTGCTACGTATTCAATTCGGACACGCTGTCGCGCTTCGATTTTCAGGACAATAATATAACCGTTTACGGTTGGGCTTTTATGAGTGACACAATGCAAACTAATCCCATAAAGGACCGCCGCGTTGACGACAGTTCAAGAATAAATATTCTCTGCGCTTACGCAGACCTCAACGGTGCGCTTGACTCCGATGCTTGCCCTATTTCAAGCCAGGACCTTAAAAAATTCGGCGCGGATTTCTATGCGCTCGGCTCTCGCCACGAGACAGGCAAATTTATGTCTATCGGCACGTCGAAGTATGCGTATTGCGGAGCGCTTGAATGCACGGGCTTTGACGAGCCGGGGCTAGGCGGCGCAAATCTCATTTCGATAGATTATCAGAACGGTGAGCTTTCGATAGATAATAAGAGCATTTCCTTCGGCCACGTAAGATTCAAGACCGAAACCCTCGATATAACGGGAGTTAATACGGGAAATGAAATTATAAACCGTATAAGCCGTATGATAAGCGACAAAAAATACGACCACGAAACCGCGCTCCGCGTTAATCTTGTCGGCTCGGTTGCTCCCGATTTCGTTATCCCGAAGAACATTGAAAGCGACGCTTTCGGACTTTATTTCTTCCAGCTCCGCGACAAAACCCTGCCGCTCTACGGCACGGAAAAGCTACGCCGCGATATGAGCGTGCGCGGAGAGATATACAGAAAGCTTCTTCCCGAAATGAAGAGCGACGACGAGGCAGTCAGTATGAGAGCCGCAAAGGCATTCAGAATAGCGCTTGCCGCACTCGAGCAAAGACCTTTAATTTAATAAAACAGCGAGCTTGCCGTAAATGATATGCAACCTAAAAGTTAGACACTTTTGGGTTCACTTCAAAACCGATAAGCTCGCTTTTAAATTATCTTTTTTCGCTTTCTGCTCAAAAAATGTTTGCCTTAGGCATTTTTGCTTTCTTTTTTCTTGAAAAGAGCTTTAACGTCAAGCTCAGAGAGAATTACGGCGGCGAAAACTATTGCCGCGCCCGCGTATTCACGAGGTGAGAGCGTCTGATTTAAGAATATTGCCGAGCCGATAACGCCAAAGACGGACTCGAGCGACATAATAACGGAAGCAACGGCGGGATTCGTACCCTTTTGTCCAATTATCTGCATAGTGTAGGCAATACCGCTTGAAACGATACCTAGGAAAAGTACTGCGCCGATGGAGCTTCCGATTTCGGAAAAGGCGATAGGCATTTCAAGAACAAGCGCAAGAATTGCGTTTATAACGGTTGCTGAAATGAACTGAATTGCCGACATTCTGACTCCGTCGCATCTGTCTGTAAAATTATCTATCGTAAGAATTTGCACGGGGAAAACGACTGCGCAAAGAAGAACTAAAACGTCTGACGCTGCAATGCGAAATTCACCGTCAATGCAGAGGAAATAGAAGCCGACTATAGCGATAGCTACGCTTATCCAGACTCTTACGGGCGAGCGTCTTTTAAGAGCGAGCGCATAGACGGGAACTAAAACCACGTAAAGTGCGGTTATAAATGCCGCTTTTCCCGCGTCGGTGCCCTGATTTATACCCGTTTGCTGAAAAAATGAGGCTGCGGCAAGCGCTGCACCGCATATCGCACCGCTTATAAGCTCATATTTATTGAAATCAATACCCCATCTTGAAAAAAGACGTCGCTCGGATTTTTTCGCCTTATCGAAAATGGGAATCAAAAAGAGAAGAAAAACCGAGGCTAAAAGGCTTCTTGCCGCCCCGAGCGTGAAGGGCGGAACGTTTGATGCCGCATCCTGTGCCGAAAAGGCAAAGCCCCACAACATAGCCGCTACGAAAAGAATAGCGGGTGATAAAAACCTTTTAAATTTTTCCATTACGCAAAATCGTACCTTTAATTTAAGAAATTACGATAGATTTTAACATAAGCAGGGGGCTTTTGTCAAGAGGGGTTATGGTGTTTGCGCGTCCTCCGGCGCAGGTGTCGGCTCGGGTGTCGGCTCGGGTGTCGGCTCGGGTGTCGGAGTGGGTGTCGGCTCGGGTGTCGGAGTGGGTGTCGGCTCGGGTGTCGGAGTGGGTGTCGGCGCGGGTGTCGGAGTGGGAGCAGGCTCGGACGGTGCGGAATTCTGAGAGCCGTCACCGATTATCGCAATTCCGTTATAAACGCTGTCAAAGCAATCCGAGCCGACTGCGGAATTAAATCTTACACCGAGAATTTTTATATAGCGCGCGTAGTCGTTGGTATAGCTTGAAAGAGGGCGCGCGAACGCGTTATCAGTCTGCGCGGCAACGAGAATATCCTCACCGTCAAAGCCGACGACGAGAAGCGTGTGGTAATAGCCCTCGCCCGTTCTGCCGAGCTGAATTACGTCGCCGATTTCAAGCTCGTCGCTGCCTGCCTCGCGCCCGTAAGGTCCAACTCCCTCGTTACCCACTATAAAGTTATAAAAATACTCAACACCCGACCAAGCGGGCGCTCTTTCGTCAAGAGATATGTAATACCAACCGAAAGTCGGCTTGTAGTTCATAATGCACGAGCCTGCATATATACATTGCGAAACGAAATTCGTGCAATTTCCGCCAAAGCCCATAAAGCTTGCGAAGACCGGATTTTGCGAAAACGCGTACCTTTCCGCGTACATAAGAGCCCTTTCCCTCTGATACGGTTTTGTTGCTAGCATAAGTTTCTCCCTTCAGATAAATCGTTCACAAATATTTTATGAGTTTTTTTAAAATTTTGTCAAAAAACATATTGTAAAAGGAAATAAAATAGTGTATAATATTTCTATTAAATTCCACGTTAAAAAATTCTTTATATATTGGGAGAAACAAATATGGATTCCAACAAAAGACCTGATTCAATGGCTCGTATAACCAATTTTGAGCTTGCAAACGCTTTTATCGACGAGCAGGTTGCCGCTATCCGTAAGCAAGTCGGTGGCAAAAAGGTGCTTCTTGCCCTCTCCGGCGGTGTTGACAGCTCCGTCGTTGCTGCACTTCTTATCAAGGCTATCGGAAATCAGCTCGTGTCCGTTCACGTTAACCACGGACTTATGCGCAAGGGCGAAAGCGAGCAGGTTATCGAGGTTTTCAGAAACCAGCTTAAAGCAAACCTCATTTACGTTGACGCAAGCGAGCGCTTCTTAAATCTTCTTGCAGGCGTTTCCGAGCCCGAAAAGAAGAGAAAAATCATAGGCGCTGAATTTATCAACGTTTTTGCAGAAGAAGCTTCTAAGCTCGAGGGAATTTCATTCCTCGCTCAAGGCACGATTTACCCCGATATTCTTGAAAGCATTAAGCAGGCGGAGGGCAAAAAGGCAGTCAAGTCGCACCACAACGTAGGCGGACTTCCCGAGGACCTTCAGTTCGAGCTCGTTGAGCCTATAAAGCTTCTCTTTAAAGACGAGGTAAGAGTTGTCGGTGAGGCTCTCGGACTTCCTCACGCAATGGTATACCGTCAGCCGTTCCCCGGCCCCGGTCTTGGTGTTCGTTGCCTTGGCGCAATTACAAAGGATAGACTAGAGGCGCTCCGCGAAGCAGACGCAATACTCCGCGACGAGTTTGATAAATGTGGCCTTGCCGAAAAGGTTTGGCAGTACTTCATTGCAGTTCCCGACGTTAAGAGCGTTGGCGTTAAGGACGACTCCCGCTACGAAGGCTGGCCCGCAATTATCCGCGCCGTTAACACCAAGGATGCAATGAGCGCAACTATAGAAGAAATCCCTTACCCCGTGCTCCACAAAATCACGGCAAGAATCACAAGCGAGGTTGAAGGCATCAACCGCGTGCTCTTCGATTTGACTCCAAAACCTACGGGAACTATCGAGTGGGAATAATTCATTAAAAATTCAAAGTGGCTTGGAAGCCTTATTCCAAGCCACTTTTTGATCGTTTGGCAAATTTAAGTGACAACACTTTTGACAACAGTTTGATTGCCGTTATATTAAGATGCAACATTGGTTATTTTGTGGTATAATATGACAGATATAAAAGTAACTTCTATTACTCAACCCCAATCTTCTTGTCCTTTCAAAAATGCAAGACAGAAGATTTATGGTTTAGGATATAATTTGCTTGTATTTGTATATGAAAAACACGATACTCACGATACGTGTACACTAAACTTTAAGTATTGTACTTTTATAAATAATTCCAGAACCGCAGATTATACCATTACAAAGCGGTTAAGAGAAATGATTGATGACGGAGCAAACAAAGAAGATATTATTGGCTTTTTGATTGATAGAAATGTTCCTGGTGATGAAATTGTTTATAATGATTTGGCAGAGTATATAGAAATGATGAATTTCAACGCAAACAAGGTTTTTGGGATAAGTGCCTCGGCTTGTTTGCTAATATTGAAATTGACTTCAGAAGACAAAAAGTGCGGAAATTGTTTGGTCACCGACATTGATAATAGAGATTTTTCGAGTTTTATTAAATGTGAAAATGGAGTTCTCACATCATTAAACGATGGAGTTTGTGATTTTAGCGGTATATGTCAATATGAGTGGAGACAGGGCGTAAAACACGATTGTTCTCCTGTTATGGAACTAAAACTGGTCGCTCCCAACACATACGAAAACAAACGAAAAGAAATTATTGAATTGGAAGATGATTACGTGTTTCCTTTGATGAAAAGTAGTAGTTTCAAAAAGGCAATTATTGATGATGGTTTTATCAAATATGTAATTGTTACTCAAAAAAAGGCTCGTGAAGATACATCTTCTATTTCTGGAGTTGCACCAAAAACTTGGGAATACTTAATCCAAAATAAAGAACTTTTTTATAATAGAAAAAGCAGTATTTATAATGGAGCACCGAGTTTTAGTATGTTTGGTGTAGGTGATTATTCATACTCTAAATTCAAGGTGGGTATATCGGGATTTTATAAAAAACCTCTTTTCTCTTTGTTGTACAATAAAGTCAATCTGGATAAACCAATAATGCTCGATGATACTTCGTACTTCCTTTCTTTTGATAATTACGAAATTGCATATGTTTGTATGTTATTGCTAAATAGTGAAAAAGTACAAGAGTTTTTATATAGCATTTCTTTCAAGGATGCTAAGCGACCTTATACAAAGAAAGTATTACAAAGATTAGATCTTGAGAAGTCTATACAAACTGTAACTTTTGATGAACTAAAAGATACTGAAATGCAGTTAAAGGTTGATGAGCACTTAACCATAACAATGTACGAAACAGCTAAAAATGTAATTTTTAAGAAAAAGGACGATATTCAACAGTGAGTGTGTATTTGTTATATACTAATCAACCCAAACTATCGCATTTTCTATGGCATATCGTGACTGAAAAGTCAAGTAGTTTGTGCGAAAAAGTGCAAAAAAATTTTTACATCAGCCGCACGGCTCTTGACATTTCTTTTTTCATGATGTATAATGAAATAGAAAAATTGATCCCTTGAAAAGGAGGGCTTTCTTATGAATGATAACGCGCTTTATGGCAGATGGAAGGACAAAAAGGTTCTCTTCATTGGTGACTCGCTGACGGCAAGAAGAGTTTATCCCGAAGTGGTTAAAGAAATTCTGGGCATTCAGACCTTTTATCACTGCAAGGGCGGCGCAAGCCTGAGAAGCATGGTGGACGGTGACAACGGACTCGGCGGCGATTACGACAACGAAACCGACGCACAAGGTGTTTTGCGTCCGCTTTCCGTAGAAGACGTCGCAGAGAAGGATCTTATCGTCTTTTTTGGCGGCTACAACAACCGCAACGTTGATATTGGTCAGATTGGCGATGTCTACAAGCCCGACGGCAGCGGACAGACAACTATTGCCGGCTTTATGCAGTATGCCATCAATCGCATCTACGAAACGCTTTACGCTGCCGGAAACATGACTGCGCGCCTACTGATCGTTACGGTAGACTGTGTTGGCAGATATCCCTGGGTTGACGCAGACGGCTACGGCGAATCGACGCCCGGCACCGGCAGAACTATGGAAGCTTTGGCGAATATGCAAAAAGCCGTTGCCGCTCGAAACGGAATTGCCTGCTGTGATCTCTTCCACACCTCCGGCATCAATTCGTATACCTGGGCCTATTTTGGAAAAGATTCCTATCCGGATAACCTGAATTACACCCCCTATCTGCTCAATGCCGAAGGCTATCCCCTGAGCGCTGAGCGCATTCGCTACGAGCGAGGACGCTCCTACTACCAATTCCGCGACGGAAAAGTGGTCCTCGAAGAATACACCGGCACCACTCCCTATCCCTATTGCGCCGATCATCTCCATAAGTCTACCGCCGGCTATCGCCGCATCGGTGAAGTCATCGCCGGCTCCATCATCGCCTCCTACGGAATTTAATAAAACGATAGAAAATTGTTTAGCTTAAGTTTTTTGTAAGCGAATGCGAACAAGGCATTTGCCAAAGGCGGACTTAATTACAAAGTGACTTCATTCCGAAATTTTTAATCATTCAAAAGTTAAAATAAGTGACTCTCGCACCGCGAACAATTTTGTTTGCGGTGCTTTTTTGCAGTTTTGCAAAAATTCTTTCATTTTTCTTCAAAATCTATTGACAAAGGCAATACTTCGTGATATGATGTATTACGCAATAGGAGGTATTATATGGACGGACAGCTTAAACGAGGACTTCTCGACGTTTCCGTGCTTGCCGCGATAAAAGACGGAGAGTCCTACGGTTATAAGATAATTAAGGATATGAAGACTTATCTTGAAATGTGGGAGTCTACGCTTTATACGATTTTAAAAAGACTTGAGGCGGCTAAAATGCTAACGGTTCGCGCAGCGGAACACTGCGGAAGATTAAGAAAGTATTATAATATTACGAGAGCCGGGCTTTCGCGCATTGAAGCATTTAAGGAAGAGTGGCGCGAAGTTATGTCAATTTATAAATTTGTAACTAAGGAGACGCTATAATGACGAAACAGAATTTTTTAGATAAACTTCGCACGAAGCTTAAAGCACTCCCGAAAAAAGAAGTAGAAGAATGTCTTAGCTTTTACAGCGAAATGATAGACGACAGAATTGAAGAGGGACTTTCCGAGTGTGACGCCGTTTCGGCAGTCGGTGACGTTAATAAAATCACTAAAGAAAAGCTCGGTGAGGAGATTTCCGAGAAGCTTGCGCAAGGCGAAAAAAAGAAAAATGACAAGCGCGACTACGGAAAGCTTGCGCTTATAATTGCAGGCTCACCGCTTTGGGCGCCGTTGGCTATTGCAGCCCTGACGATTATTTTCTCACTTTACGCATCCGCGTGGGCAATTATCGCTTCTTTTTGGTCGGTATTTGCGGCATTCGCAGTATCAGTTCCCGCAGGATTGATTCTCAGCATGGCTCTGTTTTTTAATGACTTATCTCTTGCTGCCGCAATTTCAATAAGCGCAGCGCTGGTATCCTTTTCTTTGGCAATCTTCAGCTTTTTCGGATGCCTTTGGCTTACGAAAAAATTAACGGCTGTAAGCGTAATATCCGCAAAATACGTAAAAACCTTATTTACTAAAAAGGAGACGCGAAAATGAAAAAGCTTTCCGTTGTTTTTATATGCCTTATAGCGTCAGTCGCTATGCTTTTGGGACTCTTGATTTTCACAATTTCAATGACGGCAAACGGCTGGGATTTTTCAAAGCTCTCAAGCTCAAATACGCTTGAAAGGAGCTATGAATGTGAAGAAAAAATCACCGATGTTTCTATTTTTCTAGACACTGAGGATATAACTATTCTACCGTCAAGCGACGGCAAAACGAAATTCGTTTTTAAGGAGAGCGAAAGCTTAAAGCACACCGTTAGCTGCGATGGCGGCAAGGCATCAATTTCCGTTGAAGATACGAGAAAATGGTACAATTATATTTTCAACTTCGCCGAAACCAGCATCACTCTTTATCTGCCAGAGGGGAGCTATTCCTCTCTCATAATAAACGCTGATACGAGCGACGTTGAGATAGCAAAAGATTTCAACTTTGATTTCATTGATATTTCTCTTTCAACAGGTGACGTTGTATCACGCGCAAGTGCCGCTGTAAGTACAAAAATCAAGGTTTCAACAGGCAGAATAAATTTATCCGACGCGAAGACGGGTGAGCTTAATCTTACGTCTTCTACCGGTGATATGACACTCTCTAATATTGAAGCCGATGACGTTGCAATCAAGGTTTCAACCAGTGACGTTGAGATACGTAATACAAGTTTAAAAAGCCTCATTACATTGGGAAGCACGGGCGAACTAAAAATGTCAGGCGTTGTAGCCTCAGGCAAATGGTCAATAGAAAGAAGCACCGGCGACTTAGAATTTGAAGCCTGCGACGCTATGGAAATCTATATTTTAACCGACACGGGCGAGGTCACGGGAACTTTGCTTTCCGAAAAGATATTCATAGTCAAAACCGATACGGGCGATATCAACGTTCCGAGAACCGCGACGGGCGGTATATGCGAGATTATAACCGATACGGGCGATATTGAAATTTACATTAAAAATTAACGAAAATCTCCCCCTGCTGCGTAGCAGGGGGAGTAAAAAAATCTTATTCAATTGACAAATTCTTTTTGTTTTTTAGTCTGCCTACTTGACAGCGGCGCATTAGAAATTCTTGCTTGATTGCTCTTTTTTGTCAACAAAGCTTTACTGTTTTTTCAGTTTTTTTGTACTTGCGCTTTGAGGGCGCAGGCTTTTGTACGTTTCTTCTTGGTTCTTTTTTAGGCTCGCTCTCAGAAAGGAGCTTAAGTATTTTTTCGGCAGCGGCTTCCTTTGCGTCTCGCTTTCCAACGCCTTCTCCCACAGCGCTTTTTCCCATAAAACGACACTCAACCGCAAATTTACCGTCGCTCTCGCCAAGGTCGCGAAATTCAGGGCTTGGCTTTTTGTTTTTCTTTGCGAGGGCCTTGAGCTTTTCCATAACGAGCTTCGGGTCAAGCTTTGGGTTTAATCTTTCTTCCTCTTCCGCACGAAGCTTCTCAAGCGCGGCTTCTGCCGCGAGAGCATCTGCAATTTTTTGATTTTTGCCAATACCAGTACCATATATTTTGTCGCCTATGGAGCAGGCGCGCTCAAAAATTTTCTTGTGGTCGGGGCCGCTTTCGGAAATTGTTTTATATACGGGGGCGGGAAGTCTGTGCGCCTTGTCCGCGCACCATTCCTGGAGCGAATTTTTCGCGCTTTGCCTTGGGGCTTTTTTGGATAGATATCCGCTTACGTCGAGCATTTTTGAAACAACGCTTATAACCGTTTTAAAGCTTCCGTCACAGTCAATATAAACCGCGCCTATAATGCTTTCAAAAAGGTCTTCCATAACTGACGGCTCGTTTTCTATGCCGAGCTTCAAGTCACCCTCGCCCATAATGAGATATTTCTGAAGTCCGAGAGCCTCGGTCGTTTCCGAGAGCTTCTTTTTATCACTGAGGCTCGATTTTATGTTGGAAAAATCGCCCTCGGTAAGCTCTGTTTTTATTCCGTAAGGGTATCTTTTCGTGTATCCGTTAAGCAAGATGCTTATGATAGCGCAGGAAAGCACGCTGTCGCCGAAAAATTCAAGCACCTCGTTTGACTGATATTCGCGCTCCCTTGTACTGTTTTCATTGCAAAAGCTCGTTCTCGTGAAGGCTTGCCTTAAAAGCGATTTGTCACGAAAAACATAGCCTACCGTTTTTTCGATTTTGTCGATGTTTTTTTCAAAATTCATACGTCTTCCTTTTAATTTTACTGGTCGGACGCTATATATTTGGCGCATAGCAGAAAACCTATGAGTTCGGATTGTTCCTAGCCGTCGCAAAATACATAAAGCCTGACTAACGCTATTCTAGCATTTTTAAAGTGGATTGTCAAGATAAATAAATCGCAAAAGGGCCAAAACTTGACAAATACATAAAAAGGTGGTATCATATTATTTAATATAATTTCGCGCGCAATAATTATTCGCCAAAAGGCAGAATGGAGACGGATATGAACAACGAAAACCGCGGATTTTTATCCACGATAGAAACGTATCTTGATATTCTCATAAACCTCGCTGCGTTTTTAGTAGCTTACGTATTAACTATTCTTATAGAGGGAGAAGCAACCCTCAGCTTTGAGTCGCCTTATACAGTGATTATTATATTTGCAAACGTGCTTGTCGCGTCGTTCGTATATCACGCCTTCAATATCTACAGAAGAACAAGATATATGGGAAATTTCCATAGTTTTTTTGAAATTTTTAAGGTCAATTTCATTTACTTCGGAATTGTAACGCTTATTTCGGCGCTTTGGGATATACGCGAGGGCTTCGGGCACTTCGTTATCATATGGCTTGTCCTTACCGCTGTTTTAAGCACCGCTTTTATTACTTTCAAGCGCCACACCATTAAAGTCATTTTGAAGTCGAGAAACAATAAAAATTATCACCTCAAAAAAGTTATAATAGTCGGGGATAACTCAAAAACTGCCGCAGATTACGTGAAAGAGGTTCAGTCAAACCCCAATTACGGCATTATGGTTCTCGGTCACGTCGGTGATAAAATCGACCCCATAGTTGGTACGGAAAAGCTCGGTACATTCAAGGATTTTGCAAAAATACTCGATAAGTACCATCCGACAGACATAGTTTTTGCAATAGACTCCTACGATAAATGGCGCCTTATCAAGCTTGTCAATATGTGTGACGACCGTTGCATCAAGGTTTATTTCCTCCCCGTTATCTACGGATTTTTCAAGCATTCGCGCCAGATAGAAACAGTAGGAAGCGTTCCTATTATCAATATTCACTCAACACCTCTCGACAACGGCGCAAACGCAATGATAAAGCGTCTTGTTGATATCGTTGGCTCGCTTGCTTTGATTATACTCACTGCTCCATTTATGATTTTTGCGGCAATAGGCGTTATGATAAGCTCCCCGGGACCGATTTTCTTCAAGCAAACGCGAGTTGGAAAAATGGGCAAAAAATTCACTATGCTCAAATTCCGTTCAATGAGAGTGAACACAGGCTCTGACGATACGTGGACAACCGACGAGGATGCAAGAAAAACAAAATTCGGAACGTTTCTTCGCCGCACCGCGATAGACGAGCTTCCTCAGCTTTTCAACGTTCTCAGCGGCAGTATGTCGCTAGTTGGACCTCGCCCCGAGCTTCCCGTTTTCGTTGAGCATTTCAAGGAAGAAATCCCGCTTTATATGGTAAAGCACTACGTAAAGCCCGGTTTAACGGGACTTGCGCAGGTTAAGGGACTTCGCGGCGACACCTCTATTGAAGACAGAATTCAAGAGGATATTGCATACATCGAAAATTGGTCACTCTGGCTTGATATTACGATACTTTTGAAAACGCCCTTTAAGGCATTTAATAAAAACGAAAAATACGTTGACAAAAACAAACCTAAGGAAGCTGCGGAACCCGCACCTGCTCCTGTTGCCAGAGCACACGCACCTGCGCCCGCTTTAGCCGCGCTTGACGAATCTCACTTAATTACAGGCAAGAAAATTCTCTATGCAGCGTCAAGTATGAATCACATCAACTCTTTCCATCTCGAATATATAGACAGGCTTCGCAAGGCAGGAAACATTGTTCTCGTTATGGCGCGCGGCGGGGGTGCGGACTTCAACGTTCCCTTTGAAAAGCACTTCTTCTCAAAGAAAAACACGGAAGCAAGAAAGAAAATCCGCGAGATAGTTCTTGCAGGAAACTTTGACGTTATTATAACTCACACGACACTTGCGGCATTCCACGTAAGACTTGCTGTTGCGTCAAGAGAGCGCCCGAGAATCGTAAATATGGTACACGGATATCTCTTTTCTCAGAACTCGAGCTTTATCAAGAGGAATATTTTGCTTTTATGCGAGAAAATCGTTCGCAGAAAAACCGACGCAATTATCGTTATGAATAAAGACGATATGCGCATTGCAAAAAGAAACCGTCTTTCCTTGGGCAAGGTTTATTACTGCCGCGGTATGGGCGTAAAGCCGAAGCTTGCGGAAAGAACGCCGAAGGAAGTCAGAGAAGAGCTTGACTCGCAGAATACCTATAACCTTGCGTTTGCGGGCGAGCTTTCGGGAAGAAAGAACCAGAAATTCCTTATTTCTTCAATGCCCCGTATTAAAGAGTTCATTCCTCACGCAAGACTTTGGCTCATAGGCGAGGGTGACAAGAGAGGTGAGCTTGAGGCTCTCGTAAAGGAGCTTAAGCTTGAAAACGACGTTTTGTTCCTCGACAAGCGCGAAAACGTAGGCGACTACGTAAATGCAGCGGATATATACGTAAGCGCGTCGAAGAGCGAGGGCTTGCCCTTTAATATCGTTGAAGCTCTTATGCTCGGAAAAACCGTTCTTGCATCAAGATGCAAGGGACAAGAGGATATTATCGTAAGCAACAAATCGGGTTATCTTTTCGAGCTTGACAAGTCAGACGAGTTTGCGGAAAGCGTGAAGCTCATTCACGACGGAATCAAGAAGCTTGACGAGGCGGCAATAAAAGCGCGCGGTGAAGAATTCTCGTATAACGAGGTCTTTGAAGAGACTCTTCAGATTATAACGGAGGCAGCGAGTGAAAAGTGAGATTTTAAGCATCTTAAATAAGGAAAAAATCAAAAACTTTTGCGAGGGCCCGTTTTATCCTGTGACTCTTGCTGTAATCGTTCTTCTTGGCTCTCTTGCGGGACTTGAGGTTCTCTTTAATCTTGTTTTTGTAGCCCTTGCGTGTCTGTCGCTTGCTATCTCGGACACCGTGCGCCCTATAGTTGCAAATTTGTGCACGTTCATTTTTCAGATTTCGGTTAAAAATTCTCCCTTTTACCCTAATTATTCAAACCATTATTCAAGCGGTTGGCGCCTACCCGTGTTAATTTTTTCGGCGGTAGCATTGCTTGCATTTCTCGTTTACTTCATAGTGAGAAACAAGCTTTACCTTGGACTTTCCATAAAAAAGACACCTCTTCTTTTTCCGCTTCTCATTTTCTCGGGCGCACTGCTTTTGAACGGCGCATTCTCTAGCGCTTGGACTTATAAAAATCTTATCTATTCGGGCGCGCAGATTATAGTATTTCTCTTTGTCTTTCTTTTTCTTTATCAAGGCTTCAAGAATGAAAAGGCAGACGCTGTCGGCTCGTATTTCGCCTATCTTTCAATGATTATGGCGCTTATAATAAGCATTGAGCTTATCGCGCTTTTCGTGACGAGTGACAACGTTTTCATAAACGGCTCAATAAACAAGGTCGGTATTGCGCTCGGCTGGGGTATATGGAATCTTATCGGCGTATCGTCACTCGTTCTTATACCTATGAATTTCTACGGAATGGCAAAAAACAAATACCCATGGCTCTATTTTTCGGTTGCGACGCTTGCCTATCTTACGTCGGTTCTTTCAATGTCAAGAAACGCGCTTATTTTCGGCACGCTTTCTTACGCCGCGTGCGTTTTGATTTTCTCATTCGTCGGCGAAAGGAAAAAAACCTTCAGAATTATCGTGCTTATAGGCATTGCCTTTGTTGCAATTTTTGCGGTAGTATTTTTCGATAAGATTTATTCTATTTTCAAGGATTTCTTTGATAGAGGCCTTTCGGATAACGGAAGATACGCGCTTTGGAGCGCTGCCTTCAAAAACTTCCTTGAAGCTCCCGTATTCGGCAAGGGCTTCTACGGCTTTAACACAGCGGTTGACACCTTTGGCCCATTACCCGAAAGCGCGCACAATACCGTGCTTCAGCTTCTTTCGGCAAGCGGTATAATTGGCTTCCTTGCATACGCGTTCTATAGATACAAAACAGTTATACCCTTTATCAAAAAGCCCTGCCTTTTAAAAACGATGCTCGGCATTTCCGTTTTAGCTTTGGTTCTCGGCAGTCTTCTCGATAATTTTATCTTTGATATTTACCCTACGTTCTATATGAGCGCAGCCCTCGCTATTGCTTTCAAAAAGCTTGACGAGGAAAACGCTTCACTACACGACGAAAACGAGGAAAAATAAAATAAATATTTTCACTCCCCTTTGCGTAAAATTCGCAGAGGGGTTTTTTTTGCAAAAGGCTTGACAAACTCGCTCTAATGTGTTAGAGTATAGATACGCTCTAATGTGTTAGAGAGGAGAAAAATCAATGAGTACACCCAAAATTTTTGAAAGCGAATACCGTTTTTGCCTTATTTTATGGGAAAACGAACCCATAAAAAGCTCGGAGCTTGTCGACATTTGCCGCGAGAGGCTCGGCTGGAAGCCAACGACAACCTATACCGTTATCAAAAGGCTTTCCGAGCGCGGAGTTTTGAAAAACGAAAAAACCGTCGTTACCTCTCTGGTATCAAAAGACGATATTCAAGCGGCGGAAATTGACGAAATGATGGAAAAAACCTTTGAAGGCTCGCTTCCTGCGTTTTTGGCGGCTTTTGCAAAGCACAGAAAGCTATCGGACAAGGAGCTTTCCGAGCTTTTAGATATGATAGAAAGCTATCGGAAGGAGTTGCCGTGATGTCAAAAATATTTCTTTATATTATCAATATGAGCATATCGGCAGGCTACGTTGTCTTAGCCGTCGTGCTTTTGCGTCTTCTTTTGAAAAAAGCACCGAGGTGGCTCACAGCTTCTGTATGGGCTACGGTTGGCTTAAGACTTATTATGCCTTTTTCGATAAAAAGCGCTTTGAGCCTTATTCCGAGCGCCGAGGTCGTAAGCCCCGATATAATGACGGACAAAACACCGAGCATCAACTCGGGAATACCGTTCATAAACGAAAGCTTTAACCCGATAATCCAAGAGTCGTTTACCCCGAATCCCGCTGAAAGCGCAAATCCCTTGCAGATTTGGGTTCCGATTTTGACAGCTGTATGGCTTTTGGGAGTTGCTTTAATGCTTCTTTATCTTCTCGTAAGCTACTTAAGAGTTAGAAAGCAGGTATCGTGCGCCGTTCTTTACAGCGGCAAGGTCTATCAGGCGGATTTCGTTTCCTCGCCATTCATTCTCGGCATTTTTAAGCCCAAAATCTATATTCCCTTTAATATGAATGAAAAACACAGCAATTACGTTATAGCGCACGAAATGGCGCATATCAAAAGGCGGGACCATATATGGAAGCCGCTTGCATTTCTTTTGCTTTCGGTTTATTGGTTTAATCCGCTTTTATGGATAGCATATATCCTTTTCTCACGGGATATTGAATTCGCTTGCGACGAAAAGGTGACGCGTGAGCTTGACCGCGAGGCGAGAGCCTCTTACAGCGAAGCGTTAGTCAACTCGGGTAAGCGCGAGCGAATGGTTGCAGCTTGCCCTCTTGCATTTGGCGAGGTCGGTGTAAAGGCGCGCGTAAAATCCGTTTTGAGCTATAAAAGACCTGCTTTTTGGATTATTATCTTGAGCCTTATAGCGAGCCTCGTTTTAGCCGTTTGCTTTTTGACGAATCCCAAAGGCACCACGCCTGAGGGGGCATTTACGGAATACGAGGGCGTATATATAACGATAGATTCAACGGAAGACTTACACCATAACAAGCTTTTCCGCGTCACGCTTCACAATGAAACGAACGAAAAAATCACCTACGGTAACGTGTACTATATAGATTATAAGGAAAACGGCGAATGGAAGCTTAGCGCAATGAGGGAGAATACGGCGTTTACTCTGCCTGCGTATACCCTCGCGCCGCACTCAAGCGTTGAGCGAGAATATTCTTCTGCGTTTTACGACGTAAAGCGCGGCGGCACCTACAGACTTCGCATACCTTTTTCCGTGAAAGAAAACGGTGAATATAAAAACTATTCCGCTTACGCCGTCTTTGAGCTTGAGGACACGAGCTATTACACCCTTGACGCATCAGAGGGACTCGACGTTTGCGTCTGGCAGATGGCAAAGGGGAGCTATTCATTCGGGCTTTTGCCTCATAGCGACGAGCCGCACCTTTTCAACGAGCTTATGGACCTCTATGCCGTGAGCGCTTCGGAAATGCGCGAAATTTTATCAACGTACGAAATCGAGGAAGATAAAATTTATATAGTTCCGTGGCAAAATCCTCTCTCAAGCTACATAGGAGAATACTGGATAATACTTGAGGGCGAGGACGCCGACGTAAAAAGGGCCGCCTATATTGAAAATATAAGGGCAATGCTCTTCGGCGAGGATAATTAAGCTTTGTAAAATATAAATACATAATTTTAGAGCGAGCTTACCGTTTTTACGGCAAACTCGCTCTTTTCGCGTCCTGTTAATAACAGGATTTGCTTAGTTTATTAGGTTTTAGGCAAGAATTGCCCTTGCGATAAAATTCTCCACTCTTACTCCAAGCTTTTCATATTCCGCGAAGAGTTTTGCGGCGGCGCGGGCGTCACTCATTGCATTGTGGTGGTCGAGCTCTATGCCGAAATAGTCACAAAGAGAGTTGAGCTTTTTCGACGGCAGGTCGGGCAAAATTCGTCTTGCAATTTTGCAGGTGCAAAGATAATCCAAAGAGGGCTTCCAGGAAATACCGTAATCTCTTAAGCATTTTGAAAGCACAGACATATCAAAGGGCGCATTATGCGCGACGAGCAAGCCGCTTTCCATAATAGGCTTGATTTTCTCAAAAATTTCGAAAAACGTGGGCGCGTCTTTAACGCTCTCGGGTGTAATGCCCGTAAGGGCTACGTTAAAAGCGTTAAAATAAGTTTCGGGGTTTATAAGAGTGTAAAACTCCTCGGTGATTTTTCCGTTTTCAAGGACACAGATGCCTATTGAGGACATTCTGTCGTTCCTCGCGTTTGGAGTTTCTACGTCAAAAACTACGTATTTCATTTTTTGAGCATTTCCTTGATTTTTTTGTTAAGCGCGGGAAGAATTCCATATCTTTGGGATAAGACTTAAAGGTTATTTCCATACCCGCCTCCTTTTCCATAAGCTCAACGACGGCTTGCTTTCCGATTTTCTTTTCAAGAAGGTCAAAATTCACGTTTACGGAGTATTTTCCGGACTTTGCGTTTCGCGGAATGGCAAGCTTAACCCAAATAGCGCCAAGACCGTTTAAGAAACGGTGCTCTCTTCGCGCGCTTCTTCCTCTTCGAGTACAGCTTTTTTAGATAATTTACTCTTTATTGCCAATACTATGGGCTTGATATAGAAAAGAGATACGCAGAATATTATAAGGCACGCGTAATGCGCGATATAAACGAGCCATCCGTGCTCCTCATTCAAAAACGGAAGCCCTGACTGAGGGGGCGATGCAACGTACATAAAGTTTATATTCGACACACCGTCATAAAGAATACTGTTTATATAAAACGCGACGAACATAAGCACGCTGAGGAATTTAAGACAGTTGAAATAATCATTGATTTTAGGTGATGTTTCCTTATCGAAAAGCATTCTTAATGCAAGCGCAGTTATTGCCGCGTGATAGGCGAAATACTGAAGCGTTATAATCCACATTCCGTTAAGAGAGGAGCCCGTCGCAATCAAAATTGCAGCGATACCACCGAAAAAGCAGCTCGGCATCATAAAGCTCATAATCGCTCTTTTAAGCTTTTCGTTTTTTGAGAAATTGATAAAAATTATAAATAAAATCTGAATCGAGCAAAGGTGAAATGGCAGGTCGGTTTTCGGAAGTATACCGCTGTGCGTTTCCTCGTTTCTTACTATGTAATAGAAAATTTTGACAAATTCAGAAACGATGCCTACGTAAAACGCGATTTTGAAAGCCTTTTCAAGTGTTATTTTTCTTAAAAAAACAAACAAAACGGCAATTAGCGCAAATGAAATTACAATGAGAATAAGATGCTTGGTGCCAAAAATCGAATGCATAAATCTTCCTCCAGAAGTTAAGCTTGAATTTATTATCTCACAATTTAAAAAGCTTTTCAATAGATTTTTCGATTTTTAGTCAAAATCTCAAAAATAGACCGAGAAATTGTCAAAAAAGCACAAATATAGCCCTATTTTTGTCACATAAGAATAAAACAAGCCAAAAAAGAAAAAACTTTTAAAAACATCTTGACTTTTCATTTTCACTGTGATATAATAGTCAAGCGAGATTTTGAAAAGCTCGTAAAAACAAGGCTGAATAGCTCAGTTGGCTAGAGCATCCGGTTCATACCCGGCAGGTCGCTGGTTCAAATCCGGCTTCAGCCACCACATTCGGCGCGTTGGTCAAGCGGTTAAGACACGGCCCTTTCACGGCTGTAACATGGGTTCGATTCCCGTACGCGTCACCAAACAGAACATATCCGAACTACTTCGTAACAGATAAGTGGTTCGGATTTGTTTTTTATCTCGATTTTATCTCAAACTGCATATAATAGCGCGAGGCGATGCTCATTTTGGCATCGCCTCGTTTTTCGCTTTCTCTGCTAATTTCTTTTCTTGCTCTGCTTTCCATTCCTCAAACTCGCGCTTTGCTCCTTCGGTTTCGAAGAAAGCTACAATATTTGGGGCAAGACACCTCGCGATTTCTTTTATCAAATCATCGGGAATATCGCACTCACCGTGCGTGTCTTTTAGTAATTCCTCGATGCGTTTTGCTATGTCCGCAAGCTGCTGTCTGAACTCGGGTTGAATTCCCGAGGATTTGTCAGAGAGAAGCTCTGCTATTCTACTCCATATCTTTTTTATGTACATTCTATAATCCCTTCCTTCTGTGTTGTAGTTGACATACACGACGTTTTTCAAAGCGTCGGTCTAAACCTTGATTTTACCGCTAAAACGCGATATCGTGGCGTTTTGTGTGGCGCTAAAGTGAAAATCATAGCGTTACCGACATACACTTTGAGCCGGACTTTCATCTCTCGAAAGCTCCCAAAAGCTCCCGAAAGCTCGTTAATTCGGTCGGCACTGCCGTCCGATGTGAAGCGGGTGGGCGCATTATGACGTACACCCTTTCTCCTGCTTGAAAATCGACCGCATCTTTTAGGCTATTTTTTACCGTATTTTTGCTCCCAAAGTGTCTTTTTTGGCTTATTTTCCGGCTCGCTTATTGTTGCGCTCACCTCGATAGTCTTGCCAATCAGCTTGTTCATTTGCTCCCTGGCTTTCTCGCGCTTTTCGTCTGATGCCGGCTTCATGCACCTAAAGGTGAAATTCTCCTTGTTTATCTCAAATCCTATGCAACCGTCTTCGTCTCTCAAGATAACCTTGCACAAATCCGGGCATTCCTCGGAGAACTCTAAAAGCCGCTTCTTAAGCTTCGTATTATATGTATAAATCGTGGTCGTGGGATCTGCTTCATTGAAGGAGATTTCCGTCGTTTTTAGATTCTTTTTCATGACTTCTCCTTTTCGTCGGTACTTATGTTTTTTAGCGAAAAAGCTTCGGTCTAGAGCTTGAAAATATCGCGATTTTCCAAATGAAACACCCGTTTTTGTACTCGTGTTGGAATATCCCTTTCCAAAGGGCAAAAGCGGGTATTACCTAGGTTTAGACCTTGAAATCAGAAATCGCATTTTTGAGCATTTTTTCGAGCTTTTTCTTTGTTTCAATCGGCTCGAATTTTGCACAACTTGTTACTCTCGCAATAAGATTATATCACATTCATAATGCATATTCAATAGCCTATTATCCCAAGTTTTACACATCATCGCATTTATGTAGTTTTATTATAATCGAACTATTGATTTTCGCCTAGCTTTGTGTTATAATGTTGTTGCGACACATTTGAATATTTCCGCCAACAAGGGAGTACTATAGGTAAAAATGTACTCTCTCCCCTTGTTATAGGTGGAAAATGTGTCGCAACATCGAGAGAGGCGTTTTTCGTGCGTCTCTCTAAGGGACGCACTTTTAATTTTGGAGGAAAAGACAATGAAAAAAACCGTGGCTTTATTGATAATACTTGCAGTAGCAATATTATTTGTTGCGTGTGGAACAAATGATAATGTAATTGTATGTGAACACTGTGGATTTGAAAATACAATAGGCTCAAAGTTTTGTTCAGGGTGTGGTAAGCAAACGAGCGATTCGAATGATAGTAATGCAGAAAACTGTGTACATATTTGGAAAGATGCTACTTGTACTACTCCCAAAACTTGTTCTAAATGCGATACCACACTCGGTGACAAGTTAGGACATCAAAATGGTGATTGGAGCGAGTGGGAGTTAGACTACAAAAACGCCGTCAACACCAGGGAGATGTTATGTTTACGATGTGAAGAAGTGATTAATAGCGAAAGTGAAAAAATTACAACCTTTGTAGATGAAGCCTCTTTAATAATAAGTCCATCTGCGTTTTCAATTCTTTTAGAAAGTGCTTTTGACAATTTTGATGGCTACGCATTTGAGGCGGAGATGGAATACGATAAAAACAAAAATTTCTATGCGGAAGATAACACCGTATTTTATCGTTTGATGGATGGCAAGCGTTCTGTAGGACTATATGATTTTACCAATAGTAATGGAAAATCAATGGCTGTTCGCGATATTGGAACGAAAAATGCTATTTCGATAATAAATATATTAATTGACGAAACTGATGATGTATCTCCAATAGTATTCGCCTCTATTTTTGCACTTAATCCAAACCTAAGTAATGACGAGGTAAGCGAATTGGGTAACTCTATTTTCGAGAGCGTTGATAATATGAACGGTATAACCAGTAATAATTTGAATTATACACTATATAAATCAAATGGATATCATTATCTCATAATCTCCGTAGTGGATTGATTTGGATTTTCAACAATTTAGGCGAGCTTTAACGGCTCGCCTTTTTAATTATGTGTGATAATTTGCCTACTGCTATATTGTTGACTGTTAACGAAAAATGTGGTAAAATAGTGAAGAAAAAAGCGGTCAAGGAGGATGATGAGGAAATGGCTAAAAAAGAGCAACATTTTGTGCCGCGCGTTTATATTAAAGCGTGGGAAACATCCGTAGAAACATCAAAAGAACCCAACAAAAAATTCAAAGGCGTTTACATATTCAACAATGACGATAAAACGGGTGAGGGAGTAACCAAAGAAAGTATATTTTGGAAACCACACTTATACACAATAAAATTCAGTCAAATATATATGGCAAAAAAATGTCCCGGTGTACTTACCTATTATGCGGATGCTATATACAAAGCAATGGTGGAAAATCAGCCTGCGCCTGTATATGCGAAGTTGGGATATAGTATTATAAAAACAAAAAATAGTGTAAGAAAACATTTGATGGAAATAGAACAATGGGATTTCTATTATGAAAATGGCAATCCTGCAAAGAAAAAAGCTATACTAAATAGAATAAATGACATTAGATGTTATCTGCTTGAAGATTCTTTTAGCAATCTTTTTGAATCAAACTGGGAGAAAATAAGAAATTCATTCATTTCGGAGGTTCAAAACGGTGTTCCTGTTTCTATAGGTGAAAGTGAGCGATATATATCTGAAAAAGTAGCCGAAGATATGCTTAAATTTTTCTTTATGATGCTGTGTAGAAGTCCAAATTTTGATGCGATGGGTATATACACTTGGCTAAATGAAATTTTACGGTCTGCTTTTGACCAAGAGTCATCATCTAAAATTGATGAAATGATGAATACAGTATGGTTCTCTGAATTATATCGTATGTTTTATAAGAACAGCGGTGGATTTTACCATAATGTACTAAGCGAAGCTTTCAAAAAATGTCAATTTGTCCTTTTTGAAGCTTATTCAAATTCAGAAATGTTCATTACAAGTGATAGCCCTGCATTCCAAAACAACTGTAAAGTGTTAGTTGAAAATGAAAACGGATACATTTTCCCATTAAGTCCAAAGTATTTGTTGTTTATTGCCAAAGGCAATGATGGAATAAATATAGTTGACCATCGCTATGCGAATGCTCAAACGGTTCGTCATTTCAATAGGATAATATACAGTAATCGGCATTCTAAAGTTTTAGGCATTAAAAAACAACTTTCGGATATGGTATAGCTTTTGTAAATTATGCGGTCAAAATAATATACAAATAAGATAGGCGAGATTTCGTGTCCCCCTCTTTGCGATAATTTGAAATAATATCTTGACTAACTTTATCGTATATGATATAATAATCTCGGTACTTTTAGTGCCCGTAGAGCACCATACACGGTGGCGGTTGCTTCCCTTACGGGAACGCAGATTCTTTTTGCCTTCCCGAGAGGGGAGGTGATGCCGATGTTCGTTACATGGGAATTGCTGTTCCTGCTCGCAGGATTCATAATAGCACTTCTTACTTACATAGACAATCATAACAAAAAGAATTAACCGCC
>JAZQRU010000044.1:0-71293 GCA_045629745.1 Eubacteriales bacterium | reverse complement strand
ATGGAAGCCTTTTGCCTCGGCAAAAAGCTTCTATCCGTACCAAGAGCACACCACAAAAAAAGAAGTCTCGTACGAGACTTCTTTTTTTGTGGTGTGCTCTTGGTACGGATAGAAGCTTTTTGCCGAGGCAAAAGGCTTCCATACCGCTTGCGGTATCTGCGAAGCATACCCTTGACATTTACATTTATTTTTGATAAAATAAATTCATAAAATAAAAGGATGCAGTGTTTATGGCATTTACTCTCGTTCCGGATTATAGATTTCGGAAATTTGACGAAATAACACCCGAATTTTTGCTTTCAATAGGTGTTCGCGGTGTGCTTCTAGATATTGATAATACGCTTGAACCTTATGAAAATCCGCACCCCTCGGAAAGAGTTGTTGCTTGGCTTTCGGCACTTTCCCAAAACGGCATCAGGGCAGCGATAGTTTCAAATAACGGTAGGGAGCGTGTCGAGCTTTTTAATGAAAAATTGTCACTTCCCGCGTATTATAAGGCTAAAAAACCCTTTAAGAAAAACCTTCTTAAAGCGCTTTCCGATATTGAACGCGAGCCGCGTGAAGCAATATTTATCGGTGACCAGGTTTTCACAGACGTATGGGCGGCAAGAAATGCGAAAATGCGCGCAATACTGCTTCCGCCGATAAAGGATAAAACGGATATTTTCACAAAATTCAAGCGCTTGCTTGAAAAACCTATACTTTCAAAATACGAAAGAAAATTACGAAAAGAGGAAAAGAAAAATGAACAAGCTTGAAGCCGTAAGAAAGGCGCTTAAAGAGAAGGGAATTGATGCCGTCGTAATTTTCGACGAGCTTAATCAGAAATATCTTTCGGATTTTGCGTTTACCGACGGACTCTTGCTTATAACCGCAAATCGCGCGTGCCTTATAACAGACTTCCGCTATTACGAAATGGGAATTAAATACGCAAACCCCGAATTTGAAATTTTAACGCCCGAAGCAAGATTTGAGTTTATCGAGGGCGTGCTTCGCGAAAACGGTGCTAAGGTCGTAGGCTTCGAGGGAGATTTTCTGCCATTTTCCGTCTACGAAACCTACAAAACAAAAATCCCCTTTGTCGAGTTCGTTTCCATCGGTGATATGATAGAAATCATAAGGCAGATAAAAAACGACGAGGAAATCGAAAAAATGCAGAAGGCTCAGGATATGACCGACAAGGCATTTTCCCACCTTCTTTCTATGATAACTCCCAATATGACGGAAATCGACGTAGCAGTGGAGCTTGAATACGCAATGCGTAAAGCAGGCGCTCCCACGGTAGCCTTTGATACTATCGCCGTTTCGGGTGACGCATCGTCACTTCCTCACGGAACACCGAGAAACGTTAAGCTTAAGCGTGGATTTCTTACGATGGATTACGGAGCAAAGTTCGACGGATATTGCTCCGATATGACGAGAACCTTGGTTATAGGCCGCGCAGACGAGGAAATCAAAAAGCTTTATAACACCGTTCTTTACGCGCAAAGTCAGGCGCTTGAATATCTCCGTGAGGGCGCAGATTGCGGTGAAGCGGATAAAATCGCAAGAGATATTATAGACGCTATCCCCGAATACCGCGGAACGTTTGGACACTCCCTCGGCCATTCCGTAGGACTTTTCATTCACGAGAAACCGGGACTTAATAAGAGAGCCTTCGGCAGAAAGCTTCGCAAGAATGAAATTATGACGGTTGAGCCCGGTATATATCTTTTCGGCAAATACGGATGCAGAATAGAGGATATGGTTGCAATTCGCGAAGACGGAGTGTATAATTTCACCCATTCCACCAAGGAACTTATCGAAATTCTTTAATTTTTTCAAAAAAATTCAAAAAACCTATTGCAAAATGCGAGCATATATAGTAAAATATGTGTGTATATTATGAGCTTAAGCTCTTTCGGGCGCAGTCGTGGCTGGTTGCCGCCTCCATTTAAATTAAAAAGCCAGAAGAGGAAAGATTATGTTAACAGCAGGTGATTTTAAAAACGGCGTAACCTTTGAGATGGAAGGAAAGGTTTATCAGGTTATCGAATTCCAGCACGTAAAACCCGGAAAGGGCGCAGCTTTCGTTAGAACTAAGTATAAAGACGTTATGACGGGAACTATTCGTGAGCAGTCCTTCAACCCTACCGCAAAGTTTGAAAATGCAGTAATTGAAAGACGCGACCTTCAGTATTCTTATGACGACGGTGACCTTTATCACTTTATGGATACTGAAACCTGGGAAGAAACTCTCGTTTCTCACAATACCGTAGGTGAAAACTTCCGTTTCGTTAAGGAAGAGATGATTTGTAAGATTATGTCCTTTAAGGGCAATATCTTCTCCGTTGAGCCCCCCACGTTCGTTGAGCTCGCAGTTACCGAAACTGAGCCCGGTGTTCGCGGTGATACAGCTACCAACGTAACCAAGCCCGCAACTCTTGAAACAGGCGCTGTTATCAAAGTTCCGATTTTCATCAATGAGGGCGACGTTCTCAAGGTTGATACAAGAACCGGCGAGTATATTGAAAGAGCTTAATTTTTAAACAATCAGAAGAGGGCGGTTTTGCGCCCTCTTTAGAATATAACAAAGGAGTTAGTTATGAATATCAACGAAAATGCAGCATATCTTAAGGGCCTTTTCGAAGGCTATGAACTTGACGGTAAAGAAGCGAAGCTTATCGGTGAGCTTATCGACCTTATGGGCAAAATGGCAAACCGCATTTCAGACCTTGAAGCTGAATGTAAAGAGCTTCGTGAATATATCGAGGAAATTGACGAAGATCTCGGAATGGTAGAAGAAGACCTCTACGTTAACGACGGCGAGGAAGAGGATTATGATGACCTTAACGACGACGAGGACTACGAGTATGACGACGACTCAAACTATTATGAGCTTGAGTGTCCCTCTTGCGGCGAAGTTATCTGCTTTGACGATTCACTTGACACCGAAAGCCTCGTTTGCCCCGCTTGCGGTGAAAAAATCAACGATGTTGAGCTTTGCGACGGTGAGTGCGAGTCCTGCGACAACAAAATTTGCGACGAGGAGTCATTCTGATTCAAAATAACACAAGGGGCTATCTCATTAAGAATTCAACAAAATCAAGGTAAAATCGAGAAAAGTGCAGCAATAAATCATATTATGGCGAATTTTTAATGAGACAGAATCTGAGGCAAACGGATTTAGAGGAGAAATCGTCGGCTGACGAGTGAGAGGCGTACAAGGAGTACGCTGAACGAGGAAACGGCGATAGAATAAAAAAACTAATAAGAATTTAGAAAACCGTAGGTTTTCAACCTTAGAAAAATTTAATACGCACAAATTAAAAGTGGAGTCACTGTTAATGTGTCTCCACTCGTTTTTTATTCGTTTATCCCTAAATGCGACAAGTTGACTTGTAGTATTCAATTCTTTTGATAAGATATCTTCCTGTTGCTGCAAGAAGTTCAAGGCACTCGGGCAAAAGTTCGTTAGGGTATTTTTCAATAAAAAGATCAACTTCAAAGGTGAAGTTTCCTTGATAGTCAATTTCCGCAAGAAGTCTGCAAACCTCGTCCCAGTTTATGTTTCCGAAGAAAGGAAATACGTGAATGTCGTTAACCATATCATTGTCGTTAACGTGCAGAGCCTGGATTCTTTTGTTTCCCAGAGCTTTTATCATATGCTCGAAATTTTCGTTGTTTGGGAGATGGCAGTGTCCTATATCAAGGCAGGCAACCATGTTTTCGTCATTCGCAATGTCTACCTGACGCACGAAATCACGGCTGTGGCCGCAAGCGGTGGGGACTGTTTCAATGTCAATCGAAAGCTTGTCTTTCCAGGCAAACATGTTTTCGCAAGCGATTTTCAAGCCGTACTTTTTAGCTATAGGAAGAAGCTTTGAATAGAGCATATCGTAGTTTCCTTCGGCATCCGTACGAGAGGTTGGATGCACGACGGCAACCTCAGCGCCGAGAATACCGCTTATTTCAACTGCTTTTTTCTCGGTTTCGATACCTGCAAGAAAATATTTGATACTCTTTATATCCGATGCATGAGACGGTGTGTGTGTCTGTGCGCAGGGAATTCCGAGTTTGTCGGAATAATCTTTTATTTCCCGTGCTTTTTCGATTGCGTCGTCACCCGAAAATTCACCCTTTGACATAGCGTATCCAAGAGAACAGTCGTAAGCGTCAAAGCCTGCGTCCTTAAGCATTTTTATTGCTTTTTTAAGACCGAATCTTTTCTCTAAAGAGCGAGTCATTGTAACGAGTTTCATGCCTTTTCACCCCCCTTGTATTCTTCTATCTTATTGATGAGGTATCTTCCGGTCATTTCAAGGAGCTTATAGGTATACGGAAGAAGTTCGTCAGGGAATCTGTCGTTGGTTGAATCAGCTTCAAAAGTGAAGTTTCCGCTGTAATCAATTTTAGCAAGCGCCTTGCATACCGCATCGAAATCTATGGACTGCGAAAGCGGGAAAACGTGATTGTCGGTGATTTTGTTATTGTCATGAACGTGGAGAGCCTTTATTCTGTCGTGCCCGAGTTCTTCTATAAATGTCACAGCGCCGCAAGTGTTGGGAAGCTCTGTGTGTCCAATATCGAGGCATGCTGTGAAATATTCGCTGTTAGCAAAATCAACGTATTTTTTGAACTCCTCGGGAGTTCCGCATGCAGCGGGCATTATCTCCTTTGTTTCGGGATTCCTCGTAAACATGTTTTCTGTTGCGATTTTTATTCCGTGCTTTTCTGCTACAGGGAGGAGCTTGAAATAAATTTCTTTGAAATTATAGTCAAAGTTTATTGAGCTCTGAGGGTGTATAACTATAATTTCAGCGCCGAGAATCGCAGAAATTTCAATAGCTCTTATTTGCTGAGCGATATCTTCATCATGCGTGCTGTTTTTTCTGAAGGTAGGGTAGGGGGCGTGAGTCTGAGCGCAGGAAATACCTATCTTATCTGCATAAGCTCTTATTTCCTTCGCATAAGTGATATGTATGGGTTCGTCATCTACCGGATACGCCGCATAGCTTGACATGGGCTTTGACGGTTTCATAGATTCGAAAAGCGAGCAATCGTAAGCGTCGAATCCGTATTCTTTTATTCTTTTTATCGCTTCTTTGAGTCCGAATCGTTTTTCAAGAGTGGCCGTTGTTGTTACAAGTTTCATGGAACTCTCCTTTTGTGTGATGTCAACGGATTTATTATATCATAGTGCCAAAAGTTTGTCAATAACATTTCAAAGAAATATTGACATATCCGTACATTTGCCTTATGATGTTATAAGCGAGAGTTTTTGGAGGATTTTTTTAATGACAAACAGAAAAACCGTAATGTATCAGATAACCGAAACAAGTGAATTTATGATGTCTTTCGTCATTATAACAAAGCAAAACAACGCCATAGTTATTGACGGCGGAAGACCGCTTGATATGCCTCTTCTTAAAGAGTACGTGGGAGGCCGGCATATTTCCGCATGGATTCTGACTCATGCCCATGAGGACCACATAAGCGGTTTTATCTCCGAATACAACAAAAACAAGTGGGCGGATTTTGACATAGAAAAGGTTTATTTTCATTTCCCCCCATGTCAATAATCGATAATCATAACGTAAGAGATTATGAGTATTTTAAATCGGAACTTCTCGAAACGCTACCATCATTCCTTGAAATTCTTCCTGAATTCAAAGACCGTGCGTGCGAGGTTTCGCAGGGGGATGTAATCAATGTTGACGAAGTCAAAATTGAGTTCATTTTCTCGTACCACGAGGAGCTTACCAACAATCTTATGAACGACAGCTCTCTTGTCTTTAAGCTTTCAACTCCCGGAAAATCCGTAATGTTCCTTGGCGATATCGGACCTGATGCGAGTGATATTCTTTATTTTGAGTCGAAAGACAAGCTGAAAGCCGATATGGTTCAGATGGCGCACCACGGCGGACTCGGCTGCTGCATGGAGGTATATGCAGCGATAGCTCCCAAAGCTTGTCTATGGTGCTGCAGGGCAGAGTCCTACAACGGAACAAAGTATCCCAAAATAATGGATAACAAGGAAAAACTCAAGGAGCTCGGCTGGATGCGTATGCACACCATTCCCGTTACTCGTGAATGGATGAGACAGCTGGGGGTTAAAAAGCATTACGTAACCAAAGACGGAACTAACAAAATCATTCTTTGATAAAAAACTTAAAAAAAATTGTATTTTTTTGACAAAAGCTATTGACTTTTTATATTTATAGTGCTAAAATATTATGACGCTTATTGATAGGCTTCCGAAAAGTGCGTTTTTGCCGCCTATGATAGCGATTATACACGAAAGTGAGGTGCTTTTTAAATGTTCGCAATTTTTGTAACAGGCGGAAAGCAGTATAAAGTTGCTGAGGGTGACGTTATCTTCGTAGAGAAGCTTGGCGTATCCGAAGGCGAGAAAGTGACCTTCGACAATGTTCTTGTCGTAAACGGTGAAACTTTGACTGTCGGAACTCCTAAGGTTGAAGGCGCAACTGTTGTTGCAACCGTACTTAAGAACGGTAAGTCCAAGAAGATCGACGTTATTAGATACAAGTCTAAGAAGAACGAAAAGAAAAAGATCGGTCATCGCCAGGACTACACAAAAATTCAGATCGATGCGATCAACGGCTGATTGTTAAATGACAACGGTTGTATTTTATAAGACAGGCGGATTTTACTACGGCTTTGAGGAGCAGGGACATACCGGTTATGGCGAATCGGGCGATGATGTTCTTTGCGCAGCTCTCTCCAGTATGACGATGCTTCTTATCAATGCTATTGAGGTATCCTATGCTTCAAACGTTGATTACACCATTGATGAGAAAACGACCGACATAAAGGTTATTGCAAAAGCCGCTCTTCCTAAATATGAAAAGGATGAAAAGAAACAGTACGCTGTTTCAGGTCTTATACAGGCTTATTTCTTTCAGTTAATGGATCTTGTTGAGGAATATTATGAATTTCTTGACGTAAAAGAGATCGAGAGAGAAATATAGCGAATTGGCTTCAAGCCACAAAAAATTATGGAGGTACACGAAATGTTAAAACTTAGTTTGCAATTCTTCGCTCACAAAAAGGGCGTTGGTTCTACGAAAAACGGCCGTGATTCCGAGTCTAAGCGCCTTGGCGTTAAAAAGGCTGACGGTCAGGCAGTTATCGCAGGTAATATTCTCGTAAGACAGCGTGGAACAAAAATCCACCCCGGTAAGAACGTAGGTATCGGAACTGACGATACTCTTTTCGCACTTATCGACGGAACTGTTAAGTTCGAGCACATTTCCGGCGGTAGAAAGCAGGTTAGCGTATACGCAGCTGACTAATATTTTCAAAAAAGAGTAGCTCGACTGCTCTTTTTTGTTTTAACTTAAGAAATTTCACGTCAAAATGACTATAAACGGAGGGAAATATGTCAATTCTTGTAACGGGCGGAACCGGATATATAGGTTCTCATACCGTAGTTGAACTTCACAAAATAGGTAAAGACGTAGTAATCGTCGATAACCTTTCAAACAGCAAGCTTTGCGTTCTTGACCGTATTGAAAAAATTTCGGGTAAAAGACCTGAATTTATAAAGTGCGACCTTCTTGAAGCGGAAAAGCTTGACGGTATTTTTGCAACGCACCCCGAAATCGAAGCTGTAATTCATTTCGCAGGTCTTAAAGCTGTGGGTGAATCCTGCTCGCTTCCCCTTAAGTATTATCACAACAACCTTACGGGAACGTTCAATCTTCTCGCTTCTATGGTAAAGTACGGAGTTAACAGAATAGTATTCAGCTCTTCCGCGACGGTATACGGACTTCCCAAATCCGTTCCGATAAGAGAGGATTTTCCTCTTTCCACAACTAACCCTTACGGCGAAACGAAGCTTATGATAGAAAGAATTCTCAAGGACTGCTGCGCAGCATATCCTAATCTTTCTGTTTGCGTTCTTCGTTATTTCAACCCCATCGGCGCTCACGAATCCGGCCTTATCGGAGAAGACCCCAGAGGCATTCCCAACAACCTTTTGCCTTATATTGCAAAGGTTGCAGCAGGCAAGCTTGAGTGCTTGAGCGTTTTCGGAGACGATTACGATACTAAGGACGGAACGGGTGTGCGTGACTTTATTCACGTTGTTGACCTGGCTCTTGCGCATCTTAAAGCTATTGATTACACCGGCAGAATGCAGGGAATTGACTATATCAACGTTGGAACAGGAAACGGTTATTCCGTTCTTGAAATGGTTGATGCTTTCGGAAAGGTATGGGGATCACCTGTTAAATATAAGATAGGACCTCGCCGCCCCGGTGATATTGCTGAGTGCTATGCAGATCCCACCAAGGCATATGAAGTTCTCGGCTGGCGTGCAGAGCGTGGCCTCGAAAAGATGTGTGAGGACTCTGCAAGATGGCAGAGAATGAATCCCGACGGATATCCCGACGATCAGCCGTAAGAAAATCGAATTAACAAACCTTGCGACGATAAATTTTGGCGTCTTTCGTCGTACCGAGTTTTGTAAAGTTCTACTTTACTGCGGCTCATTACAACAAAATCCACCAAAATTTATTTACCGTAAGGTGCGAATGCAGTTTTAAAAGAATAGATTTTTTCATAGACGAGTCAGTTTTTTAACAGGATATACAATATTTAAGAAAAAAGCGGCGAAGTATATGGAGAAATCTATCTTTTAAAACCTTATGAGTTTGGTTATCTTACGGCTTAAGCTACGCATAATTTAAAAAGCCAAAGAGGCGCTCCCCAAAGGTTCGCCTCTTTTAATATGAAGGAAAAATATGGAACTTAAAAATAAAAAGCTTTTTCTTTTGGATATGGACGGAACGATATATCTTGACAACGAGCTTTTTGACGGAACTCTTGATTTTTTGGCAAGGGTTCGTAAAAACGGTGGAAAATATCTTTTCGTTACGAATAATTCCTCAAAAAGCGTTGAAGCCTATATCGAAAAGCTTAAAAAAATCGGAATTGAAAGTGTGCGCGACGACTTTTTAACCTCAACGGAAGCAACGGTTCTGTATCTTAATTCAAATTTCCCGGGTAAGAAATTTTACTCTATGGGAACGGAGTCCTTTAATAAAGAGCTGTTGAGATGCGGAGTTAATATTACAACTGAGCTTCAGGACGGTATATACGGGCTCATAATTTCAAACGACACAGAGCTTACTTTTAAAAAGCTTGACGACGCAAGCTTTTTGTTGACGAAAGGCGTTAAGGAATATATAGCAACTAATCCCGACTGGGTTTGTCCAACCTCTTACGGATACGTTCCTGATTGCGGTTGCTTTGCCGAAATGCTTAAAAGAGCAACTGGAAGAGAGCCATTCTTTATAGGAAAACCCCGTCCCGATATGATTCTTTTATCTCTTGAAAAATACGGCTATGAAAAAAGCGAATGCGTAATGATAGGTGACAGACTCTATACCGATATAGCTTCGGGCTACAATGCGGGTATAGATACGATTTTTGTTCTTTCGGGCGAGGGCACTTTAAAAGACCTTGAAAAATCCGAAATAAAGCCCACGTACGTGATGCAGAATATAAGAGAAGTTTATAATAATTTGGAGAAAAAATGATTACAGTTTCAAATCTTACGTTTCAGTTTGGCGGACAGGTTCTTTTTAAAGACGTTGACCTTAAATTTACCCCAGGCAACTGTTACGGAATAATAGGTGCAAACGGCGCAGGAAAATCGACCTTTTTGAAGCTTCTTTGCGGTGAACTTGAGCCTACTAAGGGCGAGGTTTATATTCCCGATACCGTAAGAATGTCAGTTCTTAAGCAGAATCACTTTGCTTACGAGGAATATACGGTTCTCGATACTATAATAATGGGTAACGAGCGCCTTTATGAAATTACGCAAGAGAAGAATGAGCTTTATGCGAAGGCGGAGCTTAGCGACGAAGATGGAATAAGGGTATTCGAGCTTGAAGCAGAATTTGCAGAGCTTAACGGATGGGAGTCCGAAAGTGAAGCGTCAAAGCTTATTCAGGGACTCGGTCTTACTGACGAATATCTTTATATGCAGATGTCAAGCCTTAAGGAAAGTGAAAAGGTTAAAGTGCTTCTCGCGCAGGCTCTTTTCGGAAATCCCGATATAATTCTTCTTGACGAGCCTACAAACGGTCTTGACCTTGATGCTGTTATGTGGCTTGAAAACTTCCTTGCCGATTATTTCGGCACGGTTCTTGTCGTTTCCCACGACCGCCATTTCTTAAATGACGTTTGCACTAATATCGTTGATATAGATTATAACGGCATAAAAATGTACGTCGGTAACTACGAATTCTGGTATGAATCCAGCCAGCTTATCCAACGTATGATTAAAATGCAGAATAAGAAAAACGAAGAAAAAATTGCGGAGCTTCAGAATTTCATTTCAAGATTCTCGGCAAACAAATCAAAATCCCGTCAGGCAACCTCAAGAAGAAAGCTTCTTGATAAGCTTACGGTTGAGGAGCTTCCCGCATCAAGCCGCCGCTATCCCTTTATAGGCTTTGATATGGATAGGGAAGCGGGCAAGGAAATTCTTTACGTTGAAAACCTTTCAAAAACCGTTGACGGAAAGTTCCTTTTCAAGGATTTGACCTTCCGCGTTAATAAAGACGATAAAATTGCATTCGTAGGAAACGAGCTTGCAATAACACACCTCTTCAAAATTCTCAACGAAGAGGAAGAGGCGGACTCCGGCGAATTCAAATTCGGAGTTTCTATAACGACCTCGTATTTCCCCCACGATAATTCTGCCTTTTTTGAAGGACATAAGGAATCTATCCTTGACTGGATGCGCCAGTATTCAAAGGACCAGACGGAAAGCTATCTTCGAGGATTCCTCGGTAAAATGCTTTTTTCAAATGAAGCGGTATTTAAGCCGGTAAACGTCCTTTCGGGCGGCGAAAAGGTAAGATGTATGTTCTCACGAATGATGCTCTTCGGTTCAAATCTTCTTATGATAGACCAACCCACAGACCACCTCGACCTTGAGTCTATAACTGCGGTAAACCACGGTATGCAAAATTTCAAAGGTAATATACTTTTTTCCTCTCACGACTACGAAATAGTTAACACGGTTGCCAACCGAATCATAGAAATCACCCCCGACGGCTTTATTGACCGTATGGGAACTTACGAGGAATTCCTTGAACATAAGAAGTCTTTAACAAGTTAAAAAATGCGCCAAAAGGCGCATTTTTTATATCCTGATAGTTGACGAAAATCAAGGGAAATGATATAACTCTCAAAAACGTTTGCGCAGAGCTTATGTATGGAGCTTCTTAAAATATATCGGAAAAACGACGGCACAAAAGTGAAAAACTGAGCTTCCCGATGAGATTGGAGCTTGTGAGCTTTTCTGTGTTTGAAGCGCTATTCGCGTAGCGCGAATTGCTTTTCCCCGAAAGAAGCTTCGTTTCGGATTATACTGTAATAAAATCGAAAAGATTTTCTTTTGCAAATAAGAATTGAAATTTTTATGCGGAATGAAACCGTAGAAAAGCGATTTTTAGCGGTGATTATTTTGAATTTTTAGGGCCGTCTCTCTTGCTTATTCAGGGCAAAGATTTTGCCGAAATTATCGAGAGCTTTCGTAGCTTTAAAATTAAAAAATATATTTATGGAATGAGTTGCGAGGATTTTTTGAGTTTTTGGAGTCGTAAAAGCCAAAACGTATTGACAACACCGCAAATTTTGATATAATATTACTGTATTTTTTATAGAGGAGAACCAAATGTTAAAACCCTTTTTAGCAACCTTGAATCCTATGCTTATGCTTTTTTCTATTATAGCAATAGGATTTGCGCTCAGAAAATTGAATATTCTCCCTGGAAACGCAGGAAAAACTATGGCTAAGCTTGAAACCTGGGTATTTTGTCCGGCTCTCAGCTTTTTAACTATGGTAAGGTTTTGCACACCCGAAACTATCGCAACTCACTCAACGAATTTGTTTTTATCTATATTCCTTATAATAATTGCAATTCCTTTAGGTATTGTTCTTGCTAAGCTTTTCGTGAGAAAAAAATGTTCCGAGCGCGGAATATTTTGCTATGCTTTGGTTTTTGCCAATAGCGGATATATGGGCGATCCTTTAATTCTTTCTCTTTTAGGACAGGAAACGCTTTCGTATTACAAATTTTTCTGTATACCCGTTACGATAAGCATCTTAACCTGGGGTGTCACTATGTTGATTCCTAAGGGCGAAAATAAAGGCGATACTCTTAAGGCAATTTTTAATCCGCCGATGGTAGCCTTGTTTTTAGGTATTACTGCAGGTCTTCTCGGATTTGGTAAGGTTATGCCGGAATTTTTAGGTTCAACCCTCGAAGGACTGATGGCTTGTATGGGCCCCGTTGCAATGCTTCTTGCAGGATTTACCATTGCGGGATATAAAACCCGTGAGATTATAGGTGATAAAAAGGTTTATATTTCTTCGCTTTTAAGGCTAACTCTCATTCCCGCAGCTTTGATAGCGGCGCTTTTCGGAGTAAAAGAACTGATAAACGTAATTTTTGACTTGAATATCGAAAATACGGTACTGTATTTAGCATTTTTTGCGTATGCAACACCGCTTGGATTAAATACTATAATATATCCCGAGGCATATGACGGAAATCCAAAAACAGGTGCCTCAATGGCATTGATATCACATACTATGGCAGTCATTATAATACCGCTTGCTTATTCACTTATGAACTTAATCTTCGGCTAAAAAAAGCACTTATGATAAAGAAAAACGTTTGTCATAAGTGCTTTTGCATTGCTTTTTGCAAATGCGGTGAATTTTTTACGGTATTTCCATCGAAAATTACTTTTTTGCGTTGAAAAGTCCGTCTACCATAACGAGATTTGCGCATTTTCCTATTGCGATTTCACCAACTTCGTAAAAGCCCAAAATTTTGCAGGGGTGGTTGAAGCAATTTTGAAGACCTGGTAAATTGAGCGCTAAGCGGAACATAACGTTTCTGCAAGCTATGGAAAAATTAGGAATTGCCTTCAGTTTCTTCGGCCTTTCTTGATTTTGCTTTATTCATAATACGTAGGTATATAAATATCGCGATAAGAGGGAACAACGCTCCGACGAGCATTCCGAGTCGCATACCGAAGCTTTCCGGTGAAAGCCCTAAATTAAGGGCAAAATTTGCAAGAGCTTGATTTTTAATAGCAAAATCCGCAATAAGTCCGACAAGCTGCGGGCCTAGCGATGCACCGAGGTCGCCGCCTGCCGCCATTAGCGCGAATATAAATACACCGCCCGTTGGGAATATTTGCGCGGCAACAACGAGTGTGCCTGGCCAAAGCATTGATACGCAAAATCCTGTCAGAGCGCAAGCAATAAGGCCTATAACGGCTATATTTGAAATTGCCGCAAAGCTATAGCAAATAAACGCGCCTATTGCGCCGAGAAAAAGAATTTTCGTAACGTTTTTGCCGAATTTTGCGTAAAGGCTTCTGCCGAGCGCAAGAGTTAATCCAAAAACGGCAACACCAAAAATATCACCGTAAATTTTAGGAATTCCGAGTGCGATTTCGATATATCCCGAGCTCCATTGAGCCATAGTGCATTCTGCCGCCCCGCCAAGAAAAATTGCGAAAACACATATCCAAAGCTCGCGGTACTTTAAAAATTTAAGCGCTCCCGTTGTGTTCTCGGGAGTTTTCATTTCGGGGATTTTTGCACCCGAGAAAAGCAGGGAAGCGATAAGTGGAACAACGGCTAAAATAAGAGTGAGAATTTGCCAGTTTTCACCGCCGAAAAGCTTTATAAAAAAGGTTGAAAATACGATAACGAAAACGACGCCCCACGCATAAATTGAGTGTAATTTACTCATTTCTCGCTCGGGGTTTTCAGAGGGAATTGTGTCAATAACGGGGCTTATTAAAACCTCTGTAAGTCCGCTTGAAGCCGAGAAAATCACAGTTCCCAGAACGAGACCGAGATAAACCGCAGATGGAAAAATTATAGGCGCGAGAGTGAAAACTACGAGCCCTGCAAGGCTTATAACAGGTGTCAATTTTACCACTAAGGGAATATTGAATTTATGCGAAAAGAAGGAGAAAATAAGGTCAACTACAAGCTGCGTTACAAAATTCGCGAGAACCAAAAGACCGAGAAGTGAGTATGAAATTCCGTAAAGCGTACGGAACGTTATAAAAAGAATAGGTGAAATATTTGATATAACCGACATCGTTGCATTCGTTGAATAGCAAGCTAGCTTCACTCTCTTAAAACTGTTTTTCATTTTTTCAAAAGTCCTTTTGCAAAATGCCAAAAATTAAGAATAAGATATTTATTTCTAGGCAGAACATTGTTTTTTGCAATGAATTCCATTTGCCCTCTTGATATCTTTTTGTCAAACTGTTTAAATTATAAGCGAGTTTTTGTTTTGTGTCAATAGTTTTTTAAGAAACGCTCATTGAATTCATACGCAATTGGCTTGACTTTCTGAAAGAACATTTTAAGAAGATATAATAAAGATTTCGGCAAAATATTAGTGAAAAAAACTCCAAGCATAAAAGTTTGCTCATTTGGATTGACAAACGGCATTCTTTATGTTAGAATATCAAATACGCGGGTGTGGCGGAATTGGCAGACGCGCCAGACTTAGGATCTGGTGGACTTCCGTGCAGGTTCAAGTCCTGTCACCCGCACCACTTAAAGCCTAAAATGACTGTAACGGTCTTTTAGGCTTTTGTTTTTTGTCGATTCTATAGTATAAGGTGCGGAATAGAATAGGAAAATAACTTTTCGAGTTATTTTCCTATTCATAGGACTTGAAAGTCCTGCTTGTTACTCAGCGGACGACACGGCGAGTCACGCAATATTCTGCGAATGCTCCCGCACCAAAAAATAACGGCTCTCTTCGGCTATACTGCCCGCAAAGACGACTACCGCGTTTTTATCGAGCTTATCCGCAACGATATCGTTAATTTTTGCAAGTGCGCGAGAAACGTTTATTCCTTTTCCGCCGGTGGATTTTGACGTGATTTTCACAAAATTTTCGTGAAACTGGCGGAAATTTCCGCTGAAGCAATGAATATCGAATGTGTGGTTAAGTGTTGTGGTGATAATATTTATAAAACGCGCACCTTTTGTTGATTTATTTGACACTTAAAATATAAGGCATTACACCGTCAATTACAAGTGATTTACGAAAATAAGCCTTAATTAAAAAATTTATATGAATAAAAATGCAAATTTTATTCATTCGTGTTGACATCGTTAAAAATATACATTATAATTATTATATATAAATTTATGCTCGCTCGCGAGAGAAAAAGGAATTTTAATATGAACAGAAAGACAGCAAGAGAAAACGCATTTATACTTTTGTTTGAAGCGGAGTGCAAAAAAGACGAAACCGCAACTGAAATCTTTGAAAAAGCGCTTGACCGTGAGCTTCTAGTTGACGATTACGTGAAAAAGGTTTTCTTCGGTGTTTCGGAAAACAAAAAGTTCATTGACGAATGCATAGATAAATGTCTTCTAAAATGGAAAAAAGAGAGAGTTTCAATAGTTTCACGCGCAATTCTTGCGCTGGCTTGCTATGAAATGTCTTTTATTGAGGATATTCCCACAAAGGTATCCATAAACGAGGCTATTGAGCTTTCCAAAAAGTTTGATGACGATAAAGCATATATGTTCGTAAACGGCGTTGCAAACGCGGTAGCGGAAGAGCTTAACAAAAAATGACGAAAAAAATTATAATGGGCATAGACACGAGCAATTACACGACGTCGCTCGGGATTGTGTATGAAGACGGCGAGCTTATCGCCAATCTCAAACGCCCCTTGCCCGTAAAGACGGGAGAGCGCGGTCTTCGCCAGTCTGATGCGGTTTTTGCCCATATCAAAAACATTCCCGATATAATGGCGGAGGCGAGAAGCTTTATCTCGGGGAAGACGCCCGTTGCAATAGGCGTAAGCATGCGCCCGAGAAACTTAGACGGCTCTTATATGCCGTGCTTTCTTTCGGGTGTTTCAGTTGCGGAATCCGTATCGGCAAGCCTTGATGTGCCGCTTTATAAATTTTCGCACCAGTGCGGACATATTATGGCGGCGATTTATTCCTCGGGAGCTTATCACTTACTCGATAAGAGCTTTGCCGCCTTTCACGTTTCGGGCGGAACTACCGAAATGTTAAGGGTGAGCTTTTCGGGTACGGAATTTTGCGCAGAGCTTATAGGCGGCACGGCAGACCTTAACGCAGGGCAGGTGATAGACCGTATAGGAGCTTATCTCGGCATACCTTTTCCGTCTGGTGTCTATCTTGAGGAGCTTGCAAAAACAAATACGAAAAAGCTTCCCGCGAAAAAGCCTAAGCTTTACGATATGAAAATCAATCTTTCGGGGCTTGAAAATATGGCTCGAAAGCTTTTTGAAGAAACGAACGATAAATCGCTTACCGCGGCTTTTGTCCTTGATTACGTGGAAAAGGGAATGTCAAGTCTTGCCGAAGCGTATATTCAAAAATTCGGTGAGAGCGAATTTCTTTTTGCGGGCGGTGTTATGTCAAACTCCATAATACGCGAAAGGCTAAAATCAAAATTTAACGCGCATTTCGCACTTCCGTCGTTTTCTGCGGATAATGCCGTCGGAATCGCGGAGCTTGCGCGAAGAAGCTATAAAAAACTGAAAGGGAGTAAGTAATGGATATTTCGGCTCTTCGTGAGCGCTCCGCGCCTGCCGCAATGACGGTTGCCGAGCTTAATGAATTTATCAAAAATATTTTCGACTCAACAAGAGCCTTGTCCTCTGTTACCGTCAAGGGCGAAATATCAAATTTCACGTTCCATAGAAGTGGGCATCTTTATTTTTCACTCAAGGATAGTGATTCGCAAATAAAGTGTGTGACGTTTCGTTCCTCGGCGGCAAGACTTAAGTTTGTACCGGAAAACGGTATGAAGGTTATCGTGCACGGCTCGGTTTCCGCCTACACGCGCGACGGTTCTTATCAGTTTTACGTAAATTCTTTACAGCCTGACGGTGTCGGAGCTTTGTATCTTGCTTACGAGCAATTAAAAGCAAAGCTTGATAGAGAAGGCTTGTTTTTGCCCACCGCAAAGCGTCCGATACCTGAATTTCCCGAGAAAATCGGTGTTATAACCTCTCCGACTGGAGCTGCTGTAAGAGATATCATTAACGTCTGCGCGCGCCGTTATCCTCTCGCAAAAATATACATCTACCCCTCGCTCGTTCAAGGTGACGGAGCAGAGGAAAATCTTATTAAAGCGCTTGACTATTTTGATAAAACAAAGCTTGTTGATACGGTAATCATAGGCAGAGGCGGTGGCTCAATAGAGGACCTTTGGGCATTTAACAGTGAAAAGCTCGCAAGAAAAATTTATGAAACGAAAATTCCGATAATTTCCGCGGTAGGTCACGAAACGGACTTCACGATATGTGATTTTGTATCCGATTTTCGCGCTCCCACACCGTCTGCCGCTGCAGAGCTTGCCACGCCCGATATAAGAGAGCTTCTTTTGATGCTTTCGGGTGCGGAAGAACGTATTTCGCTTGCCCTTGTGTGCCTTTCAGAAAGAAAAAGGGAAAAATTCTCGAAGCTTTCTTCGGACCTTGCCGAGTGCGGCGAAAAAATCACCGCTGAAAGACGCGAAAATCTTGTATCTCTTTCCAAAAAGCTTTCGGAGAATACCAAGACGAATATCAAGGATAAGAAAAACGCCTTCAAAATTTACGCGGAAAAGCTTAATGCTTTAAGTCCGCTTGCCGTTCTTTCAAGAGGTTACGCGATTCCCGAAACTGAAAAGGGGATTATAAGAAGCGTTGACGGTATAAAAGAGGGCGATAGCATCAAGCTCCGCTTAAAAGACGGAACGCTTACGGGAAAAGTCGAAAAAATAAAAAGAGGTTTTACCAATGGATAAGAATATAAAATTTGAAGAAGCAATAGAAAAGCTTGACGTGATAGTATCAAAGCTTGAATCGGGCTCGGTTCCGCTTGACGACTCCTTGTCGCTTTTTGAAGAGGGCGTTGCTCTTATCAAGCTCTGTAACGAAAAGCTTGACATGGCAGAGCAAAAGGTAAGAATTCTTACAGAAAACGAGGACGGCTCCGTCACCGACGCGCCTTTTATAAATGATGAGGCTTGATTTATATCTTGCCGAAAACGGCTATGCAAAAAGCCGTACCGAAGCTAAAAATCTTATAACAGACGGCGCTGTAAAAATTTCGGGCAAGATCGTAACGAAGCCCTCGCTTGAAACAGAGGGTGACGCTCAAATAGAAATTACAAAAGAAGCTTCAAAATACGTAAGCCGCGGCGGCTATAAGCTTGAAGGCGCGCTCAAAGCTTTTGACGCTTCGCCAAGCGGAAAGCTTTGTATTGATGTTGGCGCATCAAGCGGCGGCTTCACGGACTGCCTTTTGCAAAACGGAGCTGCGCACGTCATTGCCGTGGATTCGGGCACAATGCAGCTCGATATGAGTCTCAGGTGTGACGAGCGCGTTACAGTCCGTGAAAACTTCAATGCAAGATATATGACGAAAAGTGACTTTGAATTTACGCCAAGCTTTGCGCTAATGGACGTTTCGTTTATTTCCGCGACCTACATAGTTCCTGCAATTTTTGAAGTGCTGTCGCAAAAATCCGATTTTATATGCCTTGTCAAGCCTCAATTTGAGGTTGGGCGCGCGCTTCTTGGCAAGGGCGGCATAGTAAAAATCGAAAAACACAGGGAAATGGCGCTTAATAAAGTAATAGAATTCGCAAAAACCGTAGGATTTGAATATATATCTTATACCGACTCTCCAATTTTGGGCGGCGACGGTAACAAGGAATTTCTCGTTCACTTTAAGAAAAACGGAAAAGAGATTTATGATGAAAAAAATACTGATAATCCCGAACAAAAATAAGGATAAGGATTTAGAAGTCAGTGCTCGCGTTGCAAAAATACTTGCAAGCGGAGGCGCCGCCGTTTACATAGAGGATAGGTATGAAACAACACTTTCAAACAATGCTGAGCCCGTTTCAAAAATCCCCGATAATATAGAGCTGATAGTAGTTATAGGCGGTGACGGCTCTGTGCTTGACGCTTCGGTTTTTGCAATAGAAAAGGAGCTTCCCATACTCGGTGTCAACCTCGGAAAGCTCGGTTACCTTGCGGAGCTTGACATTGATAATATCGGTTTGCTTAACAGGCTCTTTAGCGGAGAATACGCGGTAGAGGACAAAATGCTTCTCGAGGTTTCACGCATATCAAACGGTGAGATTTTCACCTCGGAGCGCCTTGCGGTAAACGATATTATAATTTCTCACGATACCTTCCTCGGCATTGCCGATTTCAAGCTTGAAAAAAGCGACGGCGAGTGCGTGCGTTATCGCGCAGACGGTATGATTTTTTCAACTCCCGTCGGCTCAACGGCATATTCGCTTTCAGCAGGCGGTCCTATCGTAGCTCACGGGATAAATTCAATTCTCGTAACGCCGATAGCGCCTCACTCCTTTTTTAATCGCTCAATAATTTTTAGTCCTAGAGATAAATTGAAAATTAAAAACAGCTCGGAAACCGAGCTCAAAATAAGCGTTGACGGAAGACTTTTTGCGGCATTAAATACTGACGAAGAATGCTTAGTCAGAACGTCGGAAAAAACCTTGAAAATGTTAAGCTTTAATCAAAATAATAATTTCTCGGCTCTCTTTAAGAAAATGAGAAATCTGGAGGATATAAAATGAAAAGTGCAAGACAGGAAAAAATACTTGAAATTATAGGAAAATTCAATGTATCCACCCAGGAAGAGCTTATAGAAAAGCTTACCCAAGAGGGAATTTACGCAACGCAGACGACGATTTCAAGAGATATTCGCCAGATGGGACTTATAAAGGGCTTTTCTTCTGACGGCGAATATAAATATATTGCCCCGAAAGCAAGAAAAAGTGAGGGCGGCGTTATGAAAAACGCAATTTCGGACTCCGTTATCAGCGTTGAATCTGCGCAGAATCTCGTAGTCGTTAAGACAACTCCGGGAATGGCTAACGCAGTAGCCGTGGGGATAGATTCTCTTGACCATCCTCACATAGTCGGAAGCGTCGCGGGCGACGATACACTTCTTCTCGTTATGAAGGATAACGAATCGTCTCTAATCGTTGAAAACATACTTAAAACAGCCTTTGAATTATAAAGACGGAGGGAAAAAATGCTATTTTCCTTGCATATTGAAAATATTGCGGTAATAAAAAGCGTTGATATAGATTTTTCCTCGGGCTTTATGGCTCTTACGGGAGAAACGGGCGCGGGAAAATCGATTATTATTGACAGTATAAACCTCTTGCTCGGCAAAAAAGCAGAGCGCGAGCTTATAAGAAGCGGCGAATCTACAGCAATGGTAAGCGGCCTTTTCGGTGGACTTCGCGCACCTGCTCTCAAAACACTTTCGGAATGCGGAATTTCGCCTGACGAAGAGGGAAACGTTCTCGTTCAGAGAACCATAAACGATGACGGACGCTCTCAGATAAAGATAAACGGAAGAAGCGTCAGTCTTGCGGTGCTCAAGAGTGTAACCGCCTCGCTCGTAACTATCCACGGGCAAACCGATACACTCGCCTTGACGGATGCCGAAAAGCAGCTTGAGCTTTTGGATTTGTATGCGGAAAACGGTGATTTGCTTCTTGAATATTCGGAAAAATATAAGGCTCTTACCGACGTAAGAGGGGAAATCAAGGAGCTTTCTGAAAAGGAGAGCGAAAGAGAAAGACTCATTGAAATCCTTGAATATCAGATAGCGGATATCGATTCGTTTTCGCTCAAGGACGGCGAAGAAGAGGAGCTTATCGATAAAAAACTGAAAATCAAAAACAGCGAAAAAATAAGCAAAAACGCAGGCTTCGCCTTCAAAGCCTTGAAGGGAAGCGAAAAGGGCAGTGTTTCCTTCCTGCTCGACAGGAGCATTTCTGCTCTCGAGCAGATTTCAGACGTAGTGCCTGAGTTTTCCGAGTATTCCGAGAAGCTTCGCGATATTCTTTATCAGGTTAACGATATCTCGGAAGAGGTTTACGCTGTTATCGCGGATATGGAAGAAGATCCCGGGGAAAGCTTAAATAGGATTGAATCTCGTCTTGATAAAATTTCAAAGCTCAAAAGAAAATACGGCTTGACGGTAAAGGATATTCTTGAATTCCGTGAGAAAAGCGCTGCGGAGCTTGACGGGCTTCGCAATAGCGACAGTCTTATGGAAAAGCTTTTAGAGCGCGAAAGAAATTTTTATAAAGAAGCACTCGCTCTTGCAGAAGCTTTACACGAAAGGCGCGTATCTTCTGCGAAAACCATTGAAGAAAAGGTAAAGAAAACTCTCGAATTTTTGGATATGCCTAATGTGGTGTTCTTTACCTCTATAAAAGAAGAAATTAAGAATGCCAAAAAGCTTCTCAATAAAAACGGAAGCGATACGGTTGAATTTTTCATAAGCCCCAACAGAGGCGCAGATGCAAAGTCTCTTGCAAAAATAGCTTCGGGCGGTGAGCTTGCCCGAGTAATGCTCGCGCTTAAGAGTGTTATTGCGGATAAAGATAGCATTTCAACATTGATTTTTGATGAAATCGACTCGGGCGTTTCGGGTAAAACCGCAAGAAAAATTGGCATAAAAATGTTGGAGCTTTCAAAATCCTCGCAAATTTTTTCCGTTACGCACAGTGCCCAGATTGCATCCCTTGCAAACGGACATTATCTTATATCCAAAAGCGACGTCTCGGGCGAAACCGCAACGAGCGTTACCTTGCTTGATTACGTGGGCAGGGTTTCTGAGCTTTCAAGAATACTCGGAGGTATTGACGTTACCGAATCGCAAAGACGCGCCGCAATAGATATGCTCGAAGAAAGAGAGAATTATTGATATTTTGTACCGTGTATCCTATTTTTTGAAGAAACACGACGTTAATTACAAAAGGAATCTTAAAATATCAGACATATCATCTATAAAAATCGGAGGACCTGCCGATATCGTAGCCTACCCCAAAACCGAGCGTGAGCTTACCCTAACGCTTGATTTTCTTGAGTCAAATTCCGTGCCCTATAAAATTACGGGAAAAATGACGAATATTTTAGCAAGTGACGATGGGTTTCGCGGAGTTATCGTATCAACTAAGCTTTTCTCGGGGGTGGAGTTTTGCGGAAGCGTTGCTCACGCAGCGGCAGGAACTCTCGTAAATTCCTTACTCTTTTCTGCCGCGAAAGAAAATCTAGGCGGTCTTGAAGAGCTTTTCGGAATACCGGGTACTCTCGGGGGACTTCTTCATAACAACGGTGGGGCGGGCAATTTCGACTTATCAAGGGCAATACTCTATGCAAGGGTATATTCTCCACGCGATAGAAAAATTTTAATTCTTGACAATCACGCCCTGAAGCTTGCTTACAGAAGCAGTATTTTTTGTGAGAAGAGCTACGTTGCGCTATCGCTTGCAATAGCTTTCGTTCCGTGCAATTACAGTGACGTAATGCATAAAATTCGCAAAGCGGTTGACAAGCGCAAGAACTCCCAGCCACTTGCTTTTCCAAGTCTTGGAAGTATCTTTAAAAGGGAAAACGGAAAACCGGTATCCCGTCTTATTGACGAAGCAGGGCTTAAGGGGGTTAAGGTAGGCGGAGCGCAAATTTCAAAAAAACACGCGGGATTTATAATAAACCGCGGAAAAGCCACATCGCGTGACGTTTTGGAGCTTATCGAGCTTATCAAAAAGGAAATACTTAAAAAATACGGTTTTGAACCGAAAGAGGAAATAGAATTTCTCGGATAGGAGCTTTCGTGTCGTTTTCACTTCAGGAAAAAAATGAGATTATAAATCAGCCGATTAAAAGCGCTTGCTGTAAAATGGCATTTCTTTCGGGAATTTTGGCATCAAAAGCAACAATTGACGGCGGTATTATCAAAATAAACGCTTTTTCCGATGAATCGATTGATTTTATATCGAAGCTCGTTATGGATATTTATGGAAAGACAACTGAAGTATCATGTCTTAAGGTTGGCGGAAGAGTAAAAATTCTCTCATTCCGCGCTCCCTCTGCTATAAAATATGTTGAGGGGTTTAAAATTCAAAGAGAGCCGTTTCCAAACGGATGCAAATTTTGCATAAATCATTTTTTGAAGGGTGTTTTTTTCGCCTCGGGAAGAGTTACCGATCCCAAAAAACAATATTTGCTTGAGTTTTCTCTGAATAATCACGAATTTTTCGCGGAGTTTTTTGAAAAGCTCGGACTTCCCGTAAAATTTTCCGAGCGCGGAAAAGAAAAAATACTGTATATGAAAAAAAGCTCGCTTCTTGAGGACTTTTTCGCGCTTGCCGGAATGAACGGAACCGCATTTCACGTTATAAATGCGAAAATCGAAAAGGAAATAAGAAATAACGTAAAGCGAGTCGCCAATTGCGAAACCAATAATATCGGCAAGCTCGTAGCTGCATCTCACGAGCAGATAGTAGCAATAGAAAAGCTTGCAAACCGCGGTCTTTTATCCTCGCTCACCGAGGAGCTTGAAAAAACCGCGAAATTAAGGCTTGAGCACAAGGACCTGTCGCTTTCAGCGCTCTCGAAAATTTCCGTTCCGCCAATATCGAAGTCGGGACTTTCTCACCGACTCAACAAAATAATAGAATTAAGCCAGACACTTTTGAAAAAATAAAACAAGGAGGCCTTTTGCTATGAGCGATTTTGTACATCTTCATCTTCACACCGAATACAGCTTACTTGACGGCGCCGCTAAAATCTCTGAAATAGCAGATAAGGCCATAAAGGAAAACCAAAGTGCCGTTGCAATAACCGACCACGGTGTAATGTACGGCGCGGTAGAATTTTATAATGCCCTTAAAGCAAAGGGGGTAAAGCCGATTATCGGATGTGAGGTGTACGTTGCGCCCGAATCAAGACTTATAAAAGAGGGAAAACAGCATTCATCGGGAAATCACCTCGTTTTGCTTTGCAAAAATGCCGAAGGATACAAAAATCTATGTTATATGGTATCCGAAAGCTTTATAAACGGCTTCTATATGAAGCCGAGAATAGATATGGAGCTTATTCGCTCGCACAACGCGGGACTTATAGCTCTTTCTGCCTGCGTTGCAGGTAAAATTCCTCAGCTTATCCTCGCAGGAAGTATATCTGAGGCGGAAAAGTGCGCCCTTGAAATGAAAGAAATTTTCGGAGAGGATTTCTATCTTGAGGTGCAAAACCACGGTCTTGAAGAAGAGCGCAAGGTTGCCTATGGCATCAAGCTTATAAGTGAAAAATACGGCATACCTATGGTCGCCACAAACGACGTTCATTATATCGAGAAAAGGGACTCGGATACGCAGGCAATACTTATGTGTATCCAAACCAATAACGTTATAACAGACGGAAAGCCCTTCGGCTTTGAAACCGACGAGTTTTACTTTAAATCAAGCGCGGAAATGGAGGCGCTTTTCGCACCCTTTAAGGGAGCTGTTGAAAACACTGTTAAAATAGCCGAGAAATGCAATTTCGATTTTGAATTTGACAAGCTCCATTTGCCAACCTTTACCCCCGAGGACGGCTTAAGCCATAAGGAAAAGCTCCGTAAGGACGCATTTGCAGGATTTGACTTAATAGCAAAAAGCGGAAAATTCGATTTTTCCAGAAACTCCGAGTCAGTATATCTTGATAGAATGGAATACGAGCTTTCCGTTATAGATAAAATGGGATTTAACGCGTACTATTTAATAGTTGCGGACTTCGTTTCTTATGCTAAAAAAAGCGGAATACCGGTCGGTCCGGGAAGAGGCTCTGGAGCAGGAAGTCTTGTTGCCTTTTGCGTTGGTATAACTGACGTTGATCCCATAGCATTTGATTTGCTTTTTGAAAGATTTTTAAATCCCGAGCGCGTTTCTATGCCCGATTTCGACATAGACTTCTGCTATAATAGACGTGAAGAGGTTATAGAATACGTAAAGCGCAAGTACGGCGACGATAAGGTAGCGCAGATAGTAACATTTGGTACTCTTGCGGCAAGAGCCGTAGTCCGCGACGTCGGACGGGCGCTAGGAATGCCTTACGGAAGAGTTGATACGATAGCAAAGCTCATACCTCGCGAAATGAACGTAAATATTGAAAGTGCGTTAAAGGTTAGGGAGCTTCGCGAAATATACGACACCGATAACGAGGTAAGACGACTTCTCGATATTTCAAAAAAGCTCGAGGGTATGCCACGTCACGCTTCAACTCACGCGGCAGGCGTTGTTATGACGGAAAAGCCCACTTGGGAGTACGTTCCGCTTTCATATAGCGGCACGGGCGTCGTTACTCAGTTTGATATGAATACCGATGCAAAGCTCGGACTTGTGAAGTTCGACTTCTTAGGACTTCGCTATCTTACGGTAATTGACGATGCCGAGCGCGCGGTAAGAGAAAAAAATCCCGATTTTTCGATTTCCAAAGTCCCGTTTGACGATAAGAAAACCTTTGAGCTTCTTTGCGAAGCGAAAACCGACGGAGTTTTTCAGCTTGAATCGGGCGGAATGAAGCAGGTTTTATCGAAGCTTTCGCCCTCAAACCTTGAGGATATAATCGCGTGTATCGCCTTATACAGACCGGGCCCTATGGATTCAATTGACAGCTTTATTGCACGTAAGCACGGACGCGAAAGCGTTGAATATAAAATTCCCGTTTTGAAGGATATTCTTGACGTTACCTACGGTTGTATAGTTTATCAGGAGCAGGTAATGCAGATTTCCCGCGCTCTTGCAGGATATTCCTTTGCAAAAGCGGATATATTAAGGCGCGCAATGTCCAAAAAGAATACTTCCGTTATGCTTGCAGAAAGAGAAGGCTTTGTCGAGGGCTGTCTTTCTGGCGGCGTCACGCGCGAAAATGCGGAAGAAGTTTTCGAGGAAATGGTTGGCTTTGCGAAGTATGCCTTCAATAAGAGCCACGCAACCGCCTACGGTATTATCTCATATAGAACCGCATATCTGAAAGCGCATTATCCCGCAGAATATTTTTCCGCGCTTCTCACAAGCGTTCTTGATTCAACGCAGAAGCTGAGAGAATATATTGCCGACGCAGGAAGGCACGGTGTTAACGTCTTGCCCCCTGATATAAATAGCAGTAAGAGCGATTTTTCCGTTTGCTCGGGCAACATACGTTACGGACTTCTCGCAATAAAGAACGTCGGAAGAAACTTCGCGAAAAGCGTCGTTATAGAGAGGGAAAACGGGGGAAAGTATACCTCTTTTGAGGATTTCGTTAAAAGACTTGCCGCATTCGATATGAACAAGAGAACGCTCGAATCCTTGATTAAGTGCGGCGTTTTCGATAGCTTCGGAATAACGAGAAGCGCGCTTTTAGCCTCTTATGAGGCCATATTGTCCTCCGAGCAGGACAAGCTCAGAAATAACGTAAGCGGTCAGCTTGATCTTTTCTCATTCGGAGGCTCTTCCTTGCGCGTCGAGGGTTATAAATATCCCGATACACCCGAGTTTTCCTTGAAAGAGCTTCTGCTTTTTGAAAAGGAAGCGTCGGGAATGTATTTCTCGGGACATATGATTGATAGCTACACGAAGCATATAGCAAGCTTCCACATTGATAAAATCTCCGCCATACTCGCGGATTTCGGCGAAGAAAACGTCGCATCTGCCGCTACGTATAAGGACAAGCAGAAGGTTGCTTGCGCGGGTATTATCACCTCGAAAAAGACAAAAGCCTTGAAAAATGGCGACACTATGGCGTTTATCACGCTTGAGGATAAATTTGCCGAAATCGAGATAGTTGTTTTTGCTAAGCAATACGCTCGGTTTGTTGATGAGATTTTTGAGGAAAATGCCGTTTACCTAGAGGGAAACATATCTGAAGAAGAGGGTGAAGCTCCTAAAATACTCCTTTCAAATCTCATACCGCTAAAGAGCAACAGTGATATGCAAAACCGTGAGGAGCCGAAAAAAGCGCCAAGCGAAGCCACTATTTATATAAAAATCGATGGTTTTGACGATAAGCGAATAGCAAATATAACTAGAATGGCGCTTCTCAATTCGGGAAAGACGAATATCGTGGTATATGACGTCAGAACTAAAAAATATAACGCAATGAAGGATATAAAAATCAATTCTTCGGATGCTGTTATTGGGAGACTTCGTAAAATTTTCGGTGACGACGCCGTGGTTTTGCGCTAGAAAATAAAATTAAGACGGTAAAAACGTAGCCTTTTGTCCGTTAAGCCGTCTTGACAAAAAAACTTTTTGTGTGATATACTTATCACACTGTCTTAAAATATTTTAAAGAGAGGTTCTCAGGTTGAACTTTATAGTAGATTTAGTTTTAGTTTTAATACTTCTTATCGGTCTAATCCTAGGAATTAAACGCGGATTTATAAAAACGATAGCAAAGCCCGTAAAAGTTATTCTTACGCTCGTTATTTCGATATCCTTGGCATCTCCTCTTTCCGAAGCCTTGGTAGAACCGAGAATAAGAGAGCCTATTTCAAATCAGATGGAAGAGTATATTCTCGAGAACTGCGAGGGTATAAATCCCGAAAATATAAATGACGAATTGCCAACTGTTCTTAAAATAGGAGCAAGCCTTTTTGATATTGATATAAACGGGCTTGCAGAGGGCGAGGACGGCGGAACGCTCGTCAATAAAATTGCTACTTCGTTGATTTCGCCGGCAATTCACGTGGTTTCAACGATAATTACGTTTATAGCCCTGTATTTTTTATCGGGCTTGGTTTTGTCGCTTCTTCTTGCGATTTTAAATGCGGTGTTAGACGTGGGCTTTGTCGGAGTATTCAACAGAATTCTCGGTGCAATTTTCTCAACAGCATTTGCGTTTATCATTGCGTGGGGCTTAGCAGCAGTATTTACTTACGTTATAAATCTTCCGTCTGTTGCTTCTCACGAATGGGCAAGCGGATTTGACGGCGGATTCGTATACAAGCTTTTCAATAGCTTAAATCCCATAGAGCTCTTATTGAGCTTTTAATATTGCGCTCTGAGAATTAAAATTCAGAGTCTTCGCACATATCGTTTTCTAAGAAAGGCAAATAAAAATGGAAATGCAAAAATGCGCGAGATGTAAAAAGCGCCCTGCGGTGGTTTTTATAACTCGACTTGAAAATAATAATACAATTAACGAGGGCTTATGCCTGATATGCGCTCGTGAGCTTGGAATAAAGCCCGTTGAGGATATGCTTAAAAAAATGGGAATTGACGAAACGGATATCGAAGGTCTTTCAGGTGAGGTTTCCGGAATGCTTGAAGCGGTTGCCGATACCTCAGATAATTCCGACGATAACGTTGACGGCGGTGCGCCTGCAATTGATTTTCAAAAGCTTTTTCAGGGCTTTCCTTTCGCGCCTCCCCCTCAGGGAAAGCGCAACGGCTCTAAGGAGCAAAGGGCGAGGGAAGCAAAAAAAGACGACGGCAAAAAGCTTCTCAATATGTACTGCACCAATCTTACAGAGAAAGCTGCAAAGGGCGAAACCGACAGAATAGTAGGACGTGACAGAGAGCTTGACAGAGTAATACAGATACTGTCAAGAAGGCAGAAAAACAACCCCTGTCTTATCGGTGAGCCCGGTGTCGATAAAACAGCTATAGCTGAGGCTCTTGCGCAGAGAATAGTTGACGGAAACGTTCCCGAGGAGCTTTCGGATGCGGAAATCAGGCTTCTCGATATGACGGCGCTCGTTGCGGGAACTCAGTTCCGCGGTCAGTTTGAATCAAGGATTCTCGGACTTATCAAAGAGGTTAAGAATGCTGGAAACGTCATTCTTATGATAGACGAGGTGCATACGATAGTAAGCGCAGGCGATTCTGAAGGAAGTATGAGTGCCGCGAATATCCTTAAGCCCGCCCTTTCCCGCGGAGAAATACAGATAATCGGTGCAACTACTCTTAAGGAGTACCGTAAGTATATTGAAAAAGATAGCGCACTTGAGCGCCGTTTTCAGCCGGTAATGGTTGAAGAGCCTTCGGTTGACGAGAGTATAAGAGTAATCGAGGGAATAAAGAAATACTACGAAAAATATCACGGAGTTAAAATTCCAACAGAAATATCAAGAGATGCGGTTAATATGTCCGAGCGCTATATAACGGATAGATTTCTTCCCGATAAGGCTATTGATATAATCGACGAGGCGGCGGCAAGAGTTGCACTCTCTTCCCCTGAGCTTAACGAAAAGAAAAAGAAAGCAAAGCGCCTTATTGAGCTAAATAAAAAGAGCGCGCAGCTTGAAGCTAAAAGCGAAGCACCCGAAGCTCAAACGGAAGAGCTTTACAAGGAAATTGCAGATATTAAGGTTGAGAAGCTTCAGCTTGAAGAGAGAATTAAGGAGCTTGATAAAATCCTTGAGGGCCTTTTCGTAACGATTTCCGACGTTGCTAAGGTTATTGAAATCTGGACCGGTGTTCCGGCGTCTGATATATGCTCTGGCGAGCTTGGCGAGCTTTCGGGGCTCTATGAGAGAATTTCCTCAAATATCATAGGTCAGAACGAAGCCGTTTCTGCCGTTGTAAGAGCAGTAAAGCGCAAGCGCGCGGGAATTTCCTACAGAAAAAATCCCGTATCTATGATTTTTGCAGGACCGACGGGCGTTGGAAAAACCGAGCTTGTAAAGGTTCTTGCAAACGAGCTTTTCAAGCAGCCCGAATCCCTTATAAGACTTGATATGTCCGAATTTATGGAAAAGCATTCAGTATCGAGAATTATAGGAGCTCCTCCCGGTTACGTCGGATATGACGAGGCAGGTCAGCTAACGGAAAAAATCAGAAGAAGACCTCACGCAGTAATTCTTTTTGACGAAATCGAAAAAGCCCACCCTGACGTTCTTAATATCCTTCTTCAAATTCTTGACGATGGAAGAATAACCGACGCTCAGGGAAGACAGGTGAATTTTGAAAATGCGATAATTATAATGACTACTAATGCGGGAAGCGAAAGTAATACTTCAATTTCGGGATTTGCGGAAAAGAGAGAAGAGAGAGTAAAGGAGAAAACCGAAAAGGCACTCTTTAACTTCCTTCGTCCAGAATTTATCAACCGTATCGACGAAATTATCACGTTCAGACACCTTGATAAAAACGATTTTCAGAAAATAGCGGAGCTGTTTATCTCGCGCCTTAAGAATTTTATGGCGGAAAAGGGCACGAAGCTTGTGTACGACGAGTCTGTGCTTGAATTGATTGCAGAAAAATCTTATTCCGAGAAGTACGGAGCGCGTAATATGCGCCGCTTTATTGAAAAGCACGTCGAGGATGCGATTGCAAGCATTGTAGTAGATAATAACGGTAAAAATCTTGTCGGAATTTCACTTTCTCAAGAAAATGGCGAAATTTCCGTCAGTGCAATATGAGTTAGGAGATAAAAATGGCAGGTTGTTCACACGATTGCGCAAATTGCAGCGAAAAATGCTCAAAAGAGTCGTTGCTTGCGCCTAAAAATCAAGCCAGTAACGTAAAGCACGTTATAGGCGTCGTTAGCGGAAAAGGCGGAGTCGGAAAATCTATGGTAACGTCTTTGCTCGCTGTTACTATGCAAAGAAGGGGGTATAAAACGGCTATACTTGACGCAGACATAACAGGTCCTTCCATTCCCAAAGCTTTCGGCTTGAAGGTCGGATCCGTTACGGGAAGCGAGCTTGGAATGTTCCCCCCGAAAACAAAAACGGGAATTGAGGTTATGAGCATAAATCTTCTTATGGACGAGGAAACCAAGCCTGTAGTATGGCGAGGTCCCGTTATTGCGGGAACTGTCAAGCAGTTCTGGAGTGAGGTTGTCTGGGGTGAGGTTGACTATATGTTCGTAGATATGCCTCCAGGAACGGGTGACGTTCCTCTCACCGTTTTCCAAAGCCTTCCTCTTGACGGAATAGTTATCGTCACAAGCCCTCAGGAGCTTGTTTCAATGATAGTTGAAAAAGCGGTGAATATGGCGTCGCTTATGGATATTCCGCTTCTCGGTCTTGTAGAAAACTATGGCTATCTCGTATGTCCCGATTGCGGTAAGGTAATAAAGCTTTACGGTGACAGTAAAATTGATTCGCTTGCGGAAAAATACAGTACTGACGTACTTGCGCGTCTTCCGATAGATCCCGAGCTTGCTTCGCTTTCCGATAAGGGTGTAATCGAGCTTTTTGATGGTGATTACCTTGAAGCTGCGGCAGATATCATTGAAAAATCATTAAATTAAAAGTAACGCGAAAAGAGTCGAATTGTTTTAATTCGGCTCTTTATTTTTTCGCCCTTCTGCGACAATATATTCCGTTTTCGTGTGGTACAATATAAATGAAGATAATTTATGAGGTAGAAATGAAAACGGTATACATAGATATATATTTTTTGATAAACTTTTGCGTTGATATTATCGCACTCGCCTTAGCGCTTTACATATTAAAAATCAGATGCGGTATAAGAAGACTGATACTCTCGGCGGCGCTCGGTGCGAGCTATGCCGTTCTTGGAATAATATTTTCTGATAAAAGGTATATTATGCCTATTTTAACCGTTCCTATTTTTGCGCTTATGATAATAATTGTAACGAAGGGAGTGTCGCGTGTGAGAAAAATTAAATATGCCGCGGCTTTTTTGTTTTCGGAAATCATTATTGGCGGACTTGTGTATTACGGCTTTTGTCTCTTTGACGTTATAATGAGTGATTTCGGCACAACGGGCGGTGCAGTTCAAAATAGAAATTTCCTCACCTGGTCCGTAATTGTGCTTCTGTCATACGGAATTGTGAAAATTATGATGTATCTTATAGGCAACTCGTCAAGTATTAGAAGTGTCAGAGTATGCGTAGGATACGAGGGCAGAGAAGAAAGCTTTGAGGCTCTTGTTGATACGGGAAATCTTGTCGAAGAGCCTGCGGGTGGGCGTCCTGTCATTTTTATAACCGAGGAGCTTGCCACGAAAATAATAGGAGAAAAGCTTGATTTCTCGGGTGACGTTGGGGCGCTTGACGAAAAGATTAAAAAGCGTATCCGCCTGATACCCGTAAGCTCTTCCGACGGGGTGAAAATGCTTCCGGGCTTTCTTAGCGACTACGTAACCGTAGTTAACAACGGAAAGTACGAAAATATCAACGTAAGCTTTGCTATAGATAAGAAAGGAGAATTATACGGAGGGTATCCCGCTTTAATGCCCGCCGTAGCGATAGACAATGTTTTCTAAAATATCCGCGATTTTTAAAGGGATAAAAAAATTCTTCAAATCGCTTTTTTCCAAAAACGAGCTTTATTACGTCAACGGAACAGAAAGTCTGCCGCCTCCTCTTTCTGAAAAAGAGGAAGAGAAAATGATAGAAAACTTAGGCACAAGGCACGCGCGCGATAAGCTTATCGAGCATAATCTCAGACTTGTCGTTTACATAGCAAAGCGATTTGAAAATACGGGAGCAGGAATTGAAGAGCTTATCTCTATTGGAACGGTTGGACTTATAAAAGCGATAAACACGTTTAAAAAGGATAAAAATATAAAGCTTGCGACCTACGCATCAAGATGTATTGAAAACGAAATACTAATGTTTATAAGGAAAAATTCTTCCGCAAGGCGCGAGGTGTCTATTGACGAGCCACTGAGCGTCGACTGGGACGGTAATGAGCTTCTTCTTTCCGACGTTCTGGGAAGTGAGGGTGATGTTGTTTCTCGTGGAATGGAAGACGCAGAGGAAAAGAAAATCTTACGTGAAGCGGTACTGAAGCTTGACGAAAGAGAACGCGTTATAATCGAAATGAGATACGGGCTTCTTGACGGAAATGAGCTCACTCAAAAAGAAGTAGCAGATGCTCTCGGCATCTCTCAAAGCTATATATCAAGGCTTGAAAAAAAGATAATGGTCGAATTAAAGAAGAAAATTGAAGAAAAAATATAATTTTTTTATAAAAGGTATTGCAAAATTAAAAACGTTGTGATATAATTAGTCGTATGAAAAATGAATTACTATGTAAAGAGGTGTTAAAATGAAGGCTGGAATACATCCCGAATACAAAGAAGCTACCATTAGATGTGCTTGCGGCGCTACTGTCGTTACTCATTCCGTAAAGGGTGATTTGAACGTGGAAATTTGCTCCAAGTGCCATCCTTTCTATACAGGAAAGCAGAAGTTCGTAGATGCTGGCGGACGTGTTGACAAGTTCAAGAAGCGTCTTGCAATGGTAAAATAATCATTGCATAAAAAGAGCGTGGTAGTTTTGCCGCGCTCTTTTTTCGTTCAGGAAGGGAGGCAATTATGACAGAGGAAACCTTGAAAAAAGCGATAATGGTAACTGTTGCGAAAAACTCCTCAGAGCTTTTTGAGTGTGAGAAAAGTCTTGACGAGCTTGAAAGGCTTTTATACACCGCCGGCGCCGAGGCTATAGCAAGGGTTATACAGATAAAGGATAGCTTTGATCCGAGAACCTGCATCGGAAGCGGCAAGGTGCTTGAAGTAAAAGAGCTTGCCGAAGCGCACTGTGCTGATATGGTTGTTTTTGACTTTGAGCTTTCGCCAATGCAAATTAGAAATCTTGAGACGGACATCGGCGACGTTATAGTTATTGACAGAAGCATGTTGATACTTGATATTTTTGCTCTTCACGCAAAAAGCGGAGAGGGAAAGCTCCAGGTTGAGCTTGCTCAGCTTAAATATACCGCACCGCGCCTCGTGGGCAAGGGAATTGAGCTTTCTCGTCAGGGCGGCGGTATTGGAACCAGAGGTCCCGGAGAAACGAAGCTCGAAACGGACAAAAGACATCTGCGCGAAAAGCTTGCAAACCTTGAGGCAAGGCTCAAGGAGCTTGAGCATAACCGTTCCGTAATGAGAGCGCAGCGCGACAGGTCGGGCTTGCCTAAAATTGCTGTCGTCGGTTATACAAATGCAGGAAAATCCACTCTTTTAAACAGGCTCACAGGGTCTAACGTGTTGTCGGAGGATAAGCTTTTCGCAACTCTTGACCCTACGACAAGAAAAATGACGCTCTCATCGGGTGAAAGCGTACTCATAACCGATACGGTTGGATTTATAAGAAAGCTTCCGCATCACTTGGTAAAGGCATTTAAATCTACACTTGACGAAGTAAAATATGCGGACATTCTTATGATAGTTTCGGATATGAGCGACAGTGAGGTTAAGGAGCACCTTGCGGTAACCGAGGGGATTATCGAGGAGCTCGGGGCGAACGATAAGCCGAGAATTTACGTATACAATAAGTGCGATAAGTGTGAGAGTGCTCCTGCAATGCTTGAAGCAAAGAATTCCGTTATCGTGTCGGCAAAATCGGGCGGAGGAATTGAATTTCTTATAGAAAGCGTAGAAAGGGTAATAAAGGAATCAAAGCGCGAATGCAGGCTTCTTATTCCGTATTCTATGCAATCTCTTGTCAGCGAAATATATAACGAGTATTCCGTAACGAGCGTTGAATATCTTGAAGACGGAATATCAGTTATTGCAACGCTTGACGAGCGAGGTATCGGACGATTTAAAAATTACGCGATTAACTGTTAGGAGAAAAGTTTGGATTCATATACTACAATTCATAAGGCCGCAAGATACGAATACGAGGACAGGCGCTCCGTTTTTATAGGAGAAGCATCGCCTGTTTCAACCGAGAGCGAGGCACTTGAATTTATAGCCTCGGTTAAAAAGAAATATTCAGACGCAAACCATCACGTATATGCATACGTTTTGCGTGAAAATCAGGTTATGCGCTTTTCAGATGACAGAGAACCTCAGGGAACGGCTGGAATGCCGACTCTTGATGCGATAAGAAAGAACGGAATAGTTGACGCGGTTGTCGTTGTGGTAAGATATTTCGGCGGAACTCTTCTCGGAACAGGCGGACTTGTAAGAGCATACAGTGCGGCTGCAGTCGGCGCGCTTCGCAATTCAGAGATAATAACCTACGATACGTACGTAAGCTACGAAATCGAGCTTTCGTATTCTGATTATCAGAAAACGCTAACCCCGATAGAAAGCTCGGGCTTCAGACGTAATGATATTATATATTCCGATTCGGTAACGCTTGTCGGCAGTATTAAAAAGGGTGAGTCGGAGGCTTTCGAAAAAAGTCTTGTTGATTTGACTGGCGGCAGAGTTAAAATCAAAAATTGCGGTCAAAAATACGAATTTTAATATTTTTTTTAAAAATGGGGGAAAATAAAAGTATTTCCCCCGTTTTTTTCGTATATTATGTAGGAAAGGAGTTAGTATGATAAAAAAAGAAGTAATTGACGAAATAATTGCAAGAAACGACATTGAATCTCTTATCGGCAACTACGTTTCACTTAAAAGAGCAGGCTCTAACCTTAAAGGCTTGTGTCCGTTTCACAGCGAAAAAACTCCTTCCTTTACCGTATATCCCGCGGATAACAGCTTCTATTGCTTTGGATGCGGTGTTGGCGGTAATGCCATAACGTTTGTGAGACAAATGGAGCGTCTTGATTACCCGGATGCCGTTGAATTTCTCGCTAAACGCGCAGGAATAAACGTTGTTCTCGAGGAAGACGTGAACAATTATCAAAGCGGAAGGATAAGTAAGCAGAAGCTTTACAGAATGAATGCCGATGCTGCTAAATTTTTCCACTATGCGCTTCTTCTTGATAACCCTAAGTCGAAGGCGGCTTTGGCTTATTTAATGGAAAAACGCGGTCTTTCAATGGCAACTATAAATCAGTTCGGATTGGGATATGCTCCCGATAGCTTTGATGCGCTTATGAATTATATGCTCTCGAAAGGGTATAGTAAGGATGAGCTGGTTGTTGCGTATCTTGTTGGAAAAAGTGAAAAAGGCTCGTATTACGACGTATTCCGAAACAAAGTAATGTTTCCGATAATAGATACGGCAGGAAACGTAATTGCATTTGGCGGAAGAGTTCTTGATAATTCTAAGCCAAAATATAGAAATACGACGGACACGCCTGTGTTCAAAAAATCAAGAAATCTTTTTGCTCTTAATTTTGCGAGGCATACCTGCTCTGCGGAAATGATACTTTGCGAAGGGTATATGGACGTTATATCGCTTCACGCTGCAGGCTTTACTAATGCAGTTGCTACACTTGGTACGGCAATAACTCCCGAGCAAGCGAGGATTATGAGCCGCTATACGAAAAAGGTTATAGTTTCCTATGACTCCGACGAGGCGGGGCAAAAGGCGGCAAGAAAAGCAATGCAGCTTTTGGAAGAGGTGGGACTTGAGGTTGGAGTTATAAAAACTCCGGGAGAAAAGGACCCTGACGACTTTATAAGAGAGAACGGCAAAGAAGCTTTTGAAGAGGTTGTTAAAGCTTCCAAAAGCAAGTTTGAATATAATATGACTGCCGTTTTGTCAAGGTATAATCTTCTCGACCAACAAGATAGAATAAATGCTATTGGAGAGATTGAAAGGTTAATATCTGACATTTATTCTAAGGCAGAACGAGAAATTTATATCAACTACATAGCAAAAAAATTCGAGATAAAACCCGAAAACATAGCGGCAGACGTTGAAAGGCTCGTTGCAAGACGGGAGCGCGAGCGACGTAATGAGGACTCAAAAAAAAGGATTCAGGAGGCAGCGGGATTCGGTGATAAAGTCAATGCCGATTTTGCAAAAGCTCCTGCTGTTGCCGCGGCGGAGGAAAACGTTCTCGGACTTATGCTTTTGTATCCTGAGCATCAGAAACACGTTTTTGACGGAGGGCTTCTTTCGGAGGCGGATTTCTTCACAGAGCTTAACCGACGTGTCTTTAAGCATCTTTCCGATGCGTATTTTTCAAACGCTTCGTCGGCAGATGACTTCAATGAAAAGTTCACTCCCGAAGAAATCGGAAGAATGACTAAGATGAAGCTTGCGAGAATGCCTCTTAAAAACGATGTCGAGGTTCTTGACGAAACCATAAAATCTCTTAAGACGTCTTTGGAAAAGAAAAATGCGGAATCTGTAACAACACTCGACGGTCTTGAAAATCTATTGAATTCACTACGAAATAAAAAGGACGGTAAATAAAAATGGGAAGAGAAAAGCTTGATGCAAACGATATTATAGATTCAAAAAATGACGGTAGCATATTAAATTCAGACATAATGAAAGCACTTGAGGATATCGATTACGATATTGCTCAGGTTGACCTTGAAAGTGCAACTCCCGACGAGCTTGAGGGTGAGAATTTTAAGGACATCGAACACGACGTTGAGGTTTATGAAACCGAAAAGATGGAGACCTTTCTTAATCAGGAAGGACTTTCTATTGACGATCCCGTGCGTATGTACCTTAAGGACATCGGAAAAATTCCTCTTCTTACCGGCGAGAGAGAAAAATATCTTGCAGAGCAGATAGCGCAGGGAAGCAAGGCTGCAAAGGACGAGCTTATCGAAGCAAACCTTCGCCTTGTCGTAAGTATTGCAAAGCGCCACGTAGGAAAGGGTATGTATTTCCTTGATCTTATTCAGGAAGGAAACATCGGACTTATCAAAGCCGTTGAAAAATTCGATTATAGCAAAGGCTATAAATTCTCAACTTACGCTACTTGGTGGATAAGACAAGCTATAACCAGAGCTATTGCAGACCAGGCAAGAACCATAAGAATTCCCGTTCATATGGTTGAAACTATCCATAAGGTTTCAAGAACCGCACGTCAGCTTCTTCAGGATTTCGGAAGAGAGCCTACTACGGATGAAATCGCGGAAAAGCTTGGTATAACTGCGGATAAGGTTCGCGAGATTATGAAAATAGCACAGGACCCCGTTTCCCTCGAAACTCCTATCGGTGAGGAAGAGGACAGCCATCTTGGAGATTTCGTTGAGGATAACGAATCTCCCGCGCCATCGGATAGTGCCTCTTATTCACTTCTTCGCGAGCAGCTTTGCAATATTCTTCATACTCTCACCGAAAGAGAAGAGCAGGTAATAACCTTAAGATTCGGACTTGAAGACGGAAGACCGAGAACTCTTGAAGAGGTTGGTAAAAAATTCAAGATAACCCGTGAGAGAATAAGACAGATAGAAGCTAAAGCCTTGAGAAAGCTTCGCCATCCTTCGCGCTCAAAAGCACTTAAGGACTATCTCGCAAATTGATGTCAAAGTTTACAAAAAAGCTTTTGTGTATTTGTATACTTTGACTTTTAATCAAAGTTGCGTATATTTAATCGCGATTTTGCTTGACTTTTTTTCTATAATATAGTAAAATATGTAAGTGAAATTATGTGACGCGGAGGATTTAATACATAATGAAAAAACTTTTGTCATTGCTTCTCTGTCTCGTTCTTATTTGCGGAGTACTTGTATCCTGCGACGAAGATAGAGTTTTCGGTAGTTATCTTCCCAATTATGATGACTACGAGCCTGAAGAAGACGTAAAGCTCACTTTAAATCTTTACATTATCACTGACGATATGACGGCAGAGAATGCTAAGGATACTGTTGCGCTTAATATAAATCTCTACACTACGAGAAATTACAACACCGAGCTTAAGGTGCATTATCTCACCGCAGCTAAGTATCAGTCTAAGGTTTCCGAGGAGGTTAGTGCTTCCGACGCGGATTCCGCCAATATAGTGCTTATAAACAGTCTTGATATGATGCAAAGACTTATGAAAGAAGGCTCTATGACGGGTGAATCCGTTTTTGCGGACCTTACAGATTATCTTAAAACTGATGCATACGGTGCACTTAACGTTAATATAGCTTCCGCACTTCTTGAGGGTGCTAAAATTGACGGTAAAATTTATGCAATACCCAACAATCACGTAGTGGGCGAATATGAATATCTGCTTATTGATAAGTGGGCGAATGACGAATATAAGATATTCGCTCCTTCAATGTTCAATAACGATTTAGGCCCTCAGAATCCCGAAATGGAGGGATTTGACGCGCTTGTTGAGGAGCTTAAAGCAAAGCTTGTTGAAAACGGTAAGAACCCCGACGATTACATCAAAACCGCAAAAGGCCCTTATGAAATGCAAGCAAGCCTTGAAGCAGACGGTAAGTATGAGTGTATCGTTACGAAAAATCCCACCGTTGATGCCTCCGTTGCATTTTCTTCTGCATTTGCTATAGTTGACCGCGGAGCAGAGTATAATGAAAGAGCAATGGAAATGATCTATGCCATCAATATGGATAAAGGACTTCGCGACCTTCTTCAGTACGGTGTGCTTGATATCAACTATACTGTTGACGGCGATAACGTTGTAAGAAAAGACGGTCCTACAACTACATACAAAATGAACCTTATTTATACCGGAAACGTATTCACCGCTTCTTATTCTTCCGAAATAGCTTGGACTAAGACTGCTGCAGAAAACGGCAAGCTTCAAAATATGGAGGCAGTTGCGGAGTAATTATGGAAATCAAAGGGAAAAAGTCATTTTTCTTGGCGATAGTATTACTCAGGGCGTAGGCGTAAGCTCACCCGAGAATAGATATACAGACGTTTTTGCAAGAAACACGGGCGCTATAGTTTGTAACTACGGTGTGAGCGGTACCAGAATTTCAAAGCAGAGAGTGCCGTATTTCTCTCACAAAAAATCGATGTATGAGCGCGATTTTATTTTGAGAGTTGACGAAGACATCAAGGAAGCTTCCGCAGATCTTGTTGTAGTTTTTGGCGGAACTAACGATTTCGGCCACGGCGATGCTCCTAGGGGCGCTTTTTTCGACAAAGACGAATACACCTTTTACAGAGCAATGCACTCACTTGTAAACAAGCTTGCAAATAAGTTTCCCGAATCCAGAATTGTATTTATGACTCCTCTTCACAGAGACAACGAGGACGCTCCTTACAATTCACACGGAGTACGGGTGGCCTCCCCTTAAGGATTACGTAAACGCAATGCGAGAGGTATACGAGTATTATTCCATACCTGTGCTTGACCTTTACAAGAATAGCGGTATTCAACCTGCTATCAACGTGTATAAAGAGCTTTATATCCCTGATGGCTTGCATCCTTCCGATAAGGGAGCCGTTCGCATTGCCTCAATGCTTGAAGAATTTGTTAAAACCTTATAAATTTAAAAGACGAGGAATCTTTCCTCGTCTTTTAAATTTATTCAACCCAGTTAAGACTGCGTTCAATTGCGCGCCGCCATATTTTTATGTTTTTTTCGCGCCATTCCTCGTCGCGTTCCGGCTTTATTAAAATCTCGGCTCGCGCGTTCTTTTTTATCTCTTCGAGTGAGGAATATATACCGAGAGAAAGTCCGCACATATAGGCAACGCCGAGCGCCGTTGTTTCAACGCACGAGGGCCTTTCAATAGTAACTCCGAGAATGTCGGCTTGAAATTCGAGCAAAAGCTTATTTGCGCTTGCACCGCCGTCGACTTTGAGAGTTGTTATTTTTATTCCCGTTGAGCGTTCAATAAGATCAATAACGTCGTTTGTCTGATAAGCCATTGATTCAAGCGTTGCTCTTATTATATGATTTTTCGTCGTAGCTCTCGTAATTCCGAGAATTATTCCGCGTGCGTAAGGATCCCACCAGGGTGCACCGAGTCCCTGAAATGCGGGGACTACCAAAACTCCGCCTGAATCCTCAACCTTTGACGCGTAGTATTCGCTATCTGCGCTTGACTCTATAAGCTTCAAGCCATCTCTTAGCCATTGAATAGCAGAACCGCAGGTGAAAACCGAGCCTTCGGTTGCGTAATAGACCTCGTCACCGATACCCCAAGCAATTGTCGTAAGAAGTCCGTTATTCGTTATGTACGGCTCTTTTCCCGTATTCATAAGCAGAAAAGCGCCTGTGCCGTAAGTGTTTTTAAGCTCTCCCTTTTCAAAGCAGCACTGACCGAAAAGGGCGGCTTGTTGATCTCCGAGAACGGCTGCTATCGGAATCTCTGCACCTAATATGTCTTTATCTGTATAAGCGAAAAGTGAAGAGGAAGGCTTAACTTCGGGAAGCATAGACTCAGGAATTTCGAAAAGCTCGAGAAGCTCATTATCCCATTCAAGCGTGACGATATTAAAAAGCATAGTTCGCGATGCATTCGAGAAATCCGTTACGTGCGCTTTGCCACCTGTTAAATTAAAGATTAGCCACGAATCAATAGTTCCGAAAGCAAGCTCTCCGCGCTCGGCTCTTGCTCTTGCGCCCTCAACGTTATCAAGAATCCATTTTAATTTAGTTGCGGAAAAATACGGGTCGAGAACAAGACCTGTTTTTTCTTTTATTTTTTCTTCGTAGCACGCTTTACTCAGATTTTCGCAATATTCGGCAGTTCTTCTGCATTGCCAGACTATTGCGTTATAAACGGGCACTCCCGTTTTCTTGTCCCAGACTACGAAGGTTTCTCGTTGGTTCGTAATACCTATTCCGTGTATTTCGCTCCAATTTGCGCCGATTTTCAAAAGCGCCTCAGTTGCAACGCTCACTTGCGTTGACCAGATAGTCATAGGATTATGCTCAACCCAAGCTTCCTTTGGAAAAATCTGAGGAAATTCTCTTTGAACCATACTTGCGATTTTTCCGTTCTTTTCAAAAAGAATGCATCGGGAGCTGGTTGTTCCTTGATCAAGCGCCATTATATATTTTTTCATAAACTCTCCTATAAAAAATGTCTCCGGGCATAATTCACCCGGAGAAGCATTTTATTTAATTTCTACCGTAACACGCTTTCCGCAAGTGCTCGCTGCAGCTTTCATTATTCTTCTTATTGCTTTAGCAATTTTTCCGTGTCTTCCGATAACCATTCCAACGTCATCCTCAGCAACGGAAAGAACAAGCTCAACGTCATCACCGTCAACGGTTTCTGTAACAGTTACAGAATCGGGCGTGTCAACAATCGCGCGTGCGATATTGGTAAGTATCTCTTTGAGATCCATAAACTACGTCCTTCCGATTATTTAGAAACTATTACTTAATAATTTCGCTTTTTACGAGAAGAGATCTTACGGTCTGAGTGGGCTGAGCGCCGTTAGCAAGCCACTTGGTAGCCTTCTCAGCGTTGATCTTGATGTCAACGGGATCGGTAAGAGGATTGTAGTAACCGATTTCCTCGATGAACTTACCGTCACGGGGAGATCTTTCGTCTGCTACAACTACGCGATAGAAGGGAGCCTTCTTTGCGCCAAGTCTCTTAAGTCTGATTTTTACTGCCATTTTTTTGTCCTCCAAAATGTTTTTATATTTTATTTATTTTTGTTTTAGTTTTAGAAAGGAAGTCGCATTCCGCCGAAGGATTTGCGTTTGCCCATACCCGAGAGCTGCTTCATTGTCTTTTTCATCTGATCAAATTGCTTTAAAAGCTTATTTACGTCTTCAACGTTAGTTCCCGAGCCGTTAGCTATACGCTTTCTTCTCGAGCCGTTGATAATTTCTGGCCTTAAGCGCTCACCCTTTGTCATTGAAAGAATGATAGCTTCGGTTCTCGCAAGCTGTCCTTCGTCAATTTCTGCATTTTTTAAAGCACCCGCGTTAACACCGGGAAGCATTCCAATAAGATGGTTAAGATTTCCCATCTTTTTAAGCTGGCGCATTTGAACGAGAAAGTCGTCAAGAGTGAAGGTTTGCTCTCTGAATTTCTTTTCAAGCTCCTTCGCGTTTTTCTCATCAAAAGCTGCTTCCGCCTTTTCGATGAGTGAAAGAACGTCACCCATACCGAGTATTCGCGATGCAATTCTATCAGGATGGAAAAGCTCTATAGCATCCATCTTTTCGCCCGTACCAACGAATTTAATCGGCTTTCCCGTAACGTATCTTACAGAAAGCGCGGCACCGCCACGAGTATCACCGTCCATTTTAGTAAGAACGACACCGCTTATGTCGAGAAGCTCGTTAAAGGATTTTGCAATGTTTACCGCATCCTGACCTGTCATTGCGTCAACAACGAGCAGAATTTCCGCAGGATCGGTTGCTTTCTTTATCTTTTCGAGCTCTCCCATAAGCTCTTCGTCTATATGAAGTCGGCCTGCGGTATCTATAAATACCATATCGTGTCCGTTTTTCTTTGCGTGTTCAACGCCTGCCTTTGCAATTTCAACGGGAGAAATTTTACTCCCGAGAGAAAAAACGGGAATGTTTATCGACTCACCGACAATTTTTAACTGATCAATAGCTGCGGGTCGGTATACGTCGCAGGCTACGAGAAGGGGATTTTTACCCTTTTGCTTATACATTGAAGCGATTTTACCCGTATGGGTGGTTTTGCCCGCGCCCTGAAGACCGACCATCATAATAACTGTCGGAGGCTTGGGGCTTATGTTAATCTTTGCGGTTTCGCTACCCATAAGCTTTACAAGCTCTTCGTTAACTATTTTAACTATCTGCTGGGCGGGCAAAAGGCTCTCAAGAACCTCTGTGCCAACGGCCCTTTCTGTTACCGCCTTGGTAAAATCCTTTACGACCTTAAAGTTTACGTCTGCTTCAAGAAGCGCGAGCTTAACCTCGCGCATACCCTCTCTGACGTCGGATTCGGTGAGTTTTCCTTTGTTCCTGAACTTTTTAAAAGCATTAGCTAACTTTTCAGTAAGATTCCCGAACATATTAAACTCCTTTTCCCAGAATATTTACAATAACGTTATCAATGATTTGTATCTCGGAAGAAAAATCAAATGATGCGTTATTTTTGAGGCTTTTTTTGATTGCTTCAAGCATTTCGGCGGCTTTCTGAAGCTCATTATTGCGCTTTGCAAGCTTTAGCGCATTTTCTAAGAATTCAAGCTGCTCCTCGCCCTTTTTAATGACGTGTCTCACACCCTGACGTGAAATGCCTTCGTCTTCCGCAATTTCCGCCAAGGAAAAATCATCCTCGTAATAAGCCTTCATTATTTCTTTGGTATGCGAGTCCAAAGCCTCGCCGTAAAAGTCGAGTAAGAAGGCAAGGCGCATATTTTTTTCAAACATATCCTACCTCCAAACATAGTGTAAAGCAAATTACTTTACAAGTATAACAGAAAAAAACTTACTTGTCAATGCTTTTTCTGAAAAATATTATTTTTTTATTATTTTTTTGAAAAATCTCTTGATTTTTAAGAAAATCTATGTTATAATGCTCTAGTATGTTAAGAAAACAACAATTAGCTTGTGAAAATTAAACCTCGGACCCTCTCAGCCGTAGTTTTTCTGTAACAAGAGTTGTCAATTTTAAAGGAGAATAAAAAATGGCAAATATCAAGTCAGCTAAAAAGCGTATTCTTGTTAACCAGACTAAAGCTCTTCAGAACCAGATGGTAAAGAGCCAGCTTAAGACTGCTATTAAAAAGTTCAATGCAGCAGTTGATGCAGGTGATAAGGAAGCAGCTTCCGAGCTTTACAGACTTGCTGTTAAGAAGGTAGATAAAGCAGTTGCTCGCGGAATCCTTCACAAGAACAACGCAGCTCACAAGAAGTCTGAATTTACTCTTAAATTCAACAAAATGGCATAATTTTAAAAGACCTGCTAAAACCCAAGCAGGTCTTTATTTTTTGTGTTGACTTAAATACTCTTAGATGTTATAATAAATAAAGTAAGAAACGGAGGCTTGTATGGCGAATTACGAAAAGTTAAGTCCCGCTCTCACGGAGAGAATTAGGGAAGATATAGAAAATAATACCCGCCCGAACTTTGCGGCAAAGAGCAAGGATGCAAAGCGAAGAAATCCTCTTTACGACAAGGAGTCCATCTGGCGTCAAGCTTATGCGCGCGACGTTGATAAAATTCTTCACAGTCCGTTTTATAACAGATATACGGATAAAACACAGGTGTTTTCCTTTTATAAAAACGACGACATAACACGCCGTGCGCTTCACGTTCAGCTGGTTTCAAGAATTGCGCGCTCTATCGGAAACGTTTTAAATCTTAACCTTGACTTGATAGAAGCAATAGCCCTCGGCCACGATATAGGACACACTCCGTTTGGCCACGCGGGAGAAAAATATATAAGCGAGGTTTATCACGCAAATACGGGAAGATTTTTCAACCATAACGTTCATAGTGTAAGAGTTCTTGACGGAATTTTTCCTCTTAATATAACGCTTGATACGCTTGACGGAATTATAACGCATAACGGTGAATTTGAAATGCACGAATATCGCCCTTCTGTGATGCCCGATTTTGAAGCCTTTGATAAAATGGTGGAATCTTGCTACGTTGACGAAAGCAATATAGTTAAAATTATTCCTTCAACTCTCGAAGGGTGCGTTGTAAGAGTTTGCGATATTATCGCATATCTCGGAAAAGACAGACAAGATGCTGCACGCGCAAAGCTTACCTCTACCGATACTTCGCTCGGTGATGCCGCTATCGGCACGATTAACGCTGAAATTATCAATAATCTTGTAGTCAATATTATAGAAAACAGCTATGGAAAGCCTTATATCAAGCTTGACGAGGAGCATTACGAAGGAATGCGCGAGGTGAAACGCGCAAATTACGAGCAGATATATAAAATGGAAAAGGTTTCGGGAGTCCTCGAAACTACCGTTAAGCCTATGATGCAGAATTTATACGGAAAGCTCCTTACCGACCTTAAGCAAGGTAACACATCCTCTCCGATTTTCAGGCATCATATAAATTTCGTTTCCAAAAATCATTACGTGGCGGGACGTCCCTACATAGAAACAGATCCCGATCAGATAGTAGTTGACTATATGGCGTCGATGACAGACGATTATTGTGCGGACCTTTATGAATTTATGTTCCCGAACAGTGACGTTAAAATTAAATATCACGGATATTTCGAGGATTTAAATAAATAAAATAAAAAAACGGAGTCGAGTGACTCCGTTTTTTATAGTCCCTATTAGTTTGAAATGTAGGGAAGAAGTGCCATCTGGCGAGCTCTCTTGATAGCTGTAGTGAGCTGTCTCTGGTGAAGAGCGCATGTGCCGGAAACACGTCTGGGGAGAATCTTTGCGCGCTCGGAAATGTACTTCCTGAGCTTTGCTACGTCTTTGTAGTCGATTCCGTCAACTTTATCCTGGCAGAAGTTGCAAACCTTCTTTCTTCTGTGCATAGGACGGAATGCGGGACGCTGTGTATCATTTCTATCCATTAGATAGTCCATAAACCTTTCCGACTCACGATTACTGTATTACTCCTTTCGTTGTGAGCCAAACGAAGGAGGACGAGCCTTATCTCTTAGAAGGGTAGGCTATCGTCGTTAGGGATTTCTTCGAAGTTTGCGCCGCCTGCGTTAAATGCGGGAGACGAATAGGAATCAGGAGTATAAGCTGAGCCTGAGGGCTGAGCCTGTGCACCCTGAGATGCGGGAGCAACGAAGGAAACCTCGTCTGCCACAACCTCGGTTGCATATCTCTTCTGTCCCTGATTGTCGGTCCAAGTTCTTGTCTGAAGCTGTCCGCAAACAAGAATGGGGTTACCTTTTTTGAAGTAGCGCTGCACGAACTCAGCCTGCTGACGCCAGGTAACGATATTGATGAAGTCAACGTTCTGTTGACCTTGATCGGCTTTTGCAAAGCGACGGTTAATCGCTATTGAGAAACTGCAAACCGAAGTTCCGGCAGAAGTCTGCTTAAGCTCGGGATCAGCAGTCATATTACCGATTAGAATGACCTTGTTAAAACTTGCCATTTTTCTGCCTCCTCAAATGATTAAGCTTCCGCGTCTTCGGAAACGGGAGCAGCTTCTTCTTTGGGTTCGAGAGACTTACCGGGCTTCTCAAGCTTCGTAGTAGTCATATAACGGAGAATACCCTCGGTAATTCCGAATACACGCTCAAGCTCAGTGGGGAAGTTCGGCTCGCTCTTGAAGTTAACGAGAACGTAATATCCCTCAGTAACGTAATTGATAGGATATGCGAATCTGCGTTTACCCCACTCATTAACTTCAACGTCAGATGCGTTGTCTTTAATGAGATTTACGAACTTCTCAACGAGAGCCTTGCAATCTTCTTCACCGAGATTGCCGCTTACTGCGAAGAGAGTTTCGTAAGAACAAATCTTCTTTTCCATTGTATTACACCTCCTTATGGACTTTAGGCCACGTGCCGTGGCAAGGGGCGTTGGGCCATTTGCCCAAACGACTAAAATATAATAACACATATATTTAATTTTGTCAAGTGATTTTCGCTAAAAATTTCTTTTATTTGTGCGAGCGCGTATTTCCGCTTGCTTTTTGCTTTTATTTAGTGTATAATGATTGCAGTAAAGTTTAGGAGCAGTAAATGAGAATACAAAAGGAACGGGCAAACGCTAAGATAAATTTATATCTTGACGTCGTATCGCAAAGAGAAGACGGCTTTCACGATATTAAAAGCATTATGCACACGGTTTCGTTATGCGACGAAATAAGCGTCAAATATATTCCTTCAAAAGCAACTAAAATAAAGCTTTTTGTTACGGGAAACAGATTTATTCCGACAGACTGCAAAAATCTTGCCTATCGCGCGGCGGCACTTTTTTTGGAAAGAGCTTCTTTGAGCGCAGATCTTGAAATCACTATGCGCAAAAATATTCCCGTTGCGGCAGGTCTTGCGGGCGGCTCTGCGGATGCGGCAGCGGTGCTTAAGGCGCTCAATAAAATTTTCGGCAAGCTTTTTTCCGACAAAGCCTTAGCCTCGATTGCCTCGGAGCTTGGAAGTGACATTCCTTTCTGTCTTTACGGAAAAACGGCACTCTGCGAAGGGCGGGGAGAGATTATGACGAAGCTTCCCGATAGTCTTAATATGCATTTTGTTATAGCCGTTGGAAACGAGCACGTTTCAACCCCCACGGCATATAAGCGCCTTGACGAAATCTATTCGGGCTTTGACGGAAGTGTTAGAACAGGCGGAAATGCTTATTATTCACGCCTGATCCTTGATATGAAAAACGGCACGCTTTCACAAGACTCGCTTTTTAACGTTTTTGAGCCTGCGGTGCTTCCTATATGCCCGAAGGCAGAAAAAATCAAGCAAAGCCTTAAAGAATACGGAGCTATGGCAACACTTATGAGCGGAAGCGGTCCTAGTGTTTTCGGTGTTTTCAGCGACGAGAAAAGTGCGCGCCTTGCAGAAAAAAAGCTTCGTGAGTGCGGTGTAAACGCGCATTACGCATATTCGATTACATAGGAGAAAAAATGATATATGATTTGTTAGCTCCGGTTTACGACGAGATAAACAAAGAGCTTGATTATAAAAAATGGGCGGATTTTATAGAAAAAACCGCTAAAGATAAGCTTGGAAAGCGCCCCGAGCTTATTCTTGATTTGGCGTGCGGCACGGGAAGTATGACGCTTGAATTAGCCTCTCGCGGCTACGATATGATTGGTGTTGATTATTCAACTGAAATGCTTGGTATCGCAAGAGAAAGAGCAGAGAATAAAGCTCTTAACGTGCTTTGGCTTTGCCAGGATATGAGAGAATTTGAGCTTTACGGAACGGTGGACCTCGTTGTTTCAACGCTTGACAGTATAAATCATCTGACGTGTGATAAAGATGTTAAAAAGTGCTTTAGTCTTGTCCATAATTATCTTAATCCCGACGGAATTTTTATTTTCGATATAAACGGAAAATATAAGTTTGAAAATATTTATGCCGACGAGTGCTACGCAATAGAAACCGAAGAGAGCTTTTGCGTATGGCAAAACGATTATGACTCAAAAACGCGCCTTTGCAATTTTTACATAAGCCTTTTTAATGAATTGCAAAACGGAGATTACAGGCGTTATGACGAGGAGCAAACCGAGAAGATGTATCTTATTTCCGATATGCAAAAGGCTCTTGTTAGCTCGGGCTTTGAATTTATCGGCGTGTATTCAGACTTTAACTATACCGAGGCAACGGATGCCGACGAGAGAATTTATATAGTTGCAAAATGCAAGAAAGAGAACTTATAATGGAAAAATCAACGATTTTAAGAGCTATGACGCGTGACGGCTCTGCAAGAATTTTGGTAATAAACTCAAAAGAAATAGTAAATGCTATGATAAAAGCCCATAAAACCTCGCCCACTGCTACGGCAGCGCTGGGCAGAACTCTCACCGCTGCTTCTATGATAGGAACAATGCTTCCCGAAGAGAGCGACACCGTTACTGTAAACATATCGGGTGACGGAGAAGCGGGGAAAATTCTCGCGGTTGCCGACTATTTTGGAAACGTTAAGGGATATATTCAAAATCCCTTGGTAAATCCGCCTAAAAAACCTAACGGAAAGCTAGACGTTGGCACAGCAGTTGGCAGAGGTACTGTCGTCGTAATAAAAGACGTTGGAAATAACGAGCCGCAAACGGGAATGTCGGAAATCGTAAGCGGCGAAATTGCCGAGGATTTGGCAACGTATTTTGCCACAAGCGAGCAGATTCCGACAGTTCTTTCTCTTGGTGTTCTTGTGGACAGAGATTATTCCTGTCTTGCCGCAGGCGGTGTCCTTATTCAGCTTATGCCTTTTTCTGACGAAGCAACCGTCGACCTTATAGAAAGAAACGCGGCAGATTTGTCAAATATTTCACGCTGCTTTGAAAAAGGGCTTTCAAACAAGGAAATTATGGACATTGCAATGCGCGATATTCCGTATGATCCCTTTGATTCTCTAGAGGTTTCCTATAAGTGCAACTGTTCAAGAAAAAGAATGCTTAAGAAGATAAAGTCTGTTGGCAAAGAAGAGATTAAAAAAATGCTTTCAGAACAGGAAGCAGAGGGAAAAGCTCGCGAGCTTACGGCAATTTGTAGCTTTTGCAATGCCGAATATACCTTTACCGAGCAAGAACTTTTGTAATTATAAAAAAGACTTTTGCATATATTGTAAAAAGTCTTTTTTTATGGAGTTTTTTATATGCATTTTCTCTCGGAATACAACGTTTTAAAGCACAAGGAATTTTTAAAGAATCTGAAGCTCAAATATTCTGTGCTTGAAAAAAGCTATCCTTCAGTAGCCGGCTTAAGCTTTAACGAAATAAGAACGGCGCATCTTGCGAGTGACGCGAAGGCGGAGTGCCTTGAGCTGCGTAGTAAAATAATTTTGCACGAGCTTTATTTCGATTCCTTTTCTGAAGAAATCTTTTCGTCGGCGGCGGTAAGAAGCTTTTTCGGCTCAGAGGCGAATTTTCTTTATGAAATAGAAAATGAGATTTCAAAAAGCGCAGACTATGGCTTTCTTCTTGTGTACGTAGAGCGCAAAAGGAGGCTTAATTTCACGGTGGGAGCAAATCTTACCGACGTTTTGCTAAATGCGGAGCCTCTTCTCGCTCTTGATTTATATGAACACGCATATTTCGGTGATTTCGGATTTGACAGAAAAAGATATGTAAAAACTTCGTTGTCGCACTTAAACCTCAGTAAAATAAATGATTTTTATAAAAGATATTGAAAAAAAATATGCAATGTGTTAAAATAAGTTGTAGAAAACGAAAGGATGCCAAAATGCTTAAAGAAATGGAAGTTTTAAAAGGTAATGCGGTTGTCGGTCAGTCAGGCGGACCTACGGCGGCAATCAACGCAACCCTCTCGGGAGTTATTAAAGGCGCATTTAAAGCTCGTGAAAAGGGGATTATTGATACCATCTACGGTATGAGAAACGGTATCGAGGGCTTGCTTGAAGAAAGACTCGTTAATCTTAACGAGCGTTTTTCAGACGTTTCAGAACTTGAAACCCTTGAAGCAACACCAGCCGCAGCGCTCGGCTCTTGCAGAAAGAAAATGAAGTCCCCCGAGGCTGATCCCGAAACCTACGAAAAGCTTATTGAAACATTTAAGAAATACAATATAAGATATTTTTTCTACATCGGTGGAAACGACTCAATGGATACCGTTCTTAAGCTTTCGCAGTATGCCGCTTCGCACGAATATGATATTAAGGTTGTAGGTGTTCCCAAAACTATTGATAACGACCTTATGGTAACCGACCATACCCCAGGCTTCGGCTCTGCGGCTAAATTCGTTGCAACGACTCTTAAGGAAATTCAGAGAGATATATCCGTTTATACTATGAAAGCGGTTACTATTGTTGAAATTATGGGTAGAGATGCAGGTTGGCTCACGGCATCCGCAGCGCTCACCAAGGTTGCCGGAGGAATAGCTCCCGACCTTATTTATCTTCCCGAAAGAGCCTTTGATCTTGAAAAATTTATCGCGGATATCGAAAAGAAGCTTGAGGATCACAACGCGCTTCTCGTTGCGGTTTCTGAGGGTATAAGATTTGCAGACGGAAGCTACGTAGGCGCTGGAACAAGAGGCAGAGCTGTTGATGCATTCGGCCACGTAGCGCTCTCTGGTGCCGGAAAGGTTCTTGAATCCGTTGTAAAGGAAAGAGTAGGCTGCAAGGTAAGATCAATAGAGCTTAGCTTAACTCAGCGCTGCGCATCTCATATTGCATCAGGCACCGATATAAACGAATCTGTTATGGTAGGCAGAGGCGCGGTATTTGCTGCAATTGACGGAAAAACGGGCATTATGATGACGATAGACCGCAAGGCTGGCGACGAATATTACGTAACGATAGGCTCAGAAAATATTGCAAATATCGCAAACGAGGTTAAGCGCGTTCCTCTGGAATTTATAAACGAAGATGGCAACGGAATAACCGACGCAGGCGTTGATTATCTTAAGCCTCTTATTATCGGTGAAATTTCGATTAAATACGAAAATGGCTTACCGAAGCACGTAATTATTTAAAAACAACAAATAAAATGAAGCAGAATTGAAATTCCACACGAGTCCGAATTTTCATTCTGCTTTTCTTTTTCTGAAAAATTTTTTGAAAAACTATTGATTTTTATGAAAGATTATGTTATACTTAATCGAAAAATAAAATAATGCTTATCAAGAGCGGCGGAGGGACTGGCCCTGTGAAGCCCGGCAACCTATACAAAAGTATAAGGTGCTAATTCCTGACAGATGAGTTGTATCGCGGTCGGGAGTTGCCTTGTGCAATTTCCGCTTTTTTATTGATAAGCGAAGGAGAGAAAAATGAAAAAAATACTTTTTACGTCTGAATCGGTAACGGAAGGACATCCCGACAAAATCTGTGATAAGATTTCCGATGCAATACTTGACGAAATGTTAAAGCAGGACCCTATGAGCCGTGTAGCTTGCGAAACCTTTGCAACGACGGGCATTATCACGGTAATGGGTGAAATAACCACTAAAGCGCGCGTTGATATTCAGAAAATCGTAAGAGAAACCGTAACTGAGATAGGCTATGACAGAGCAAAGTACGGCTTTGATGCAGGTACTTGCGCGGTTTTAAGCTCAATTCACGAGCAGAGCGCTGATATTGCTCTCGGTGTTGACAAATCGCTTGAAGCGAAGAACGGTGAAATCACCGACGAGCTTGATACCGGTGCGGGCGACCAGGGGCTTATGTTCGGTTATGCATGCGATGAAACTGAGGAGCTTATGCCTCTTCCTATTTCTCTTGCTCATAAGCTTGCACAAAAGCTTACCGAGGTTAGAAAATCGGGCAAGCTCTCCTATCTTCGCCCCGACGGAAAAACTCAGGTTACCGTTGAATACGTTGACGGTGTTGCTAAGAGAATTGATACTATCGTTATTTCTTCTCAGCACAGCGCCGAGATTGATTCCGCAACTATCAGAAAAGACATTATTGAAAACGTTATTCTCCCCGTTATTCCTACCTCTCTTATGGACGGAAAGGTGAATATACATATCAACCCCACAGGAAGATTCGTTATCGGCGGCCCTCAGGGTGATACAGGTCTTACGGGAAGAAAAATTATCGTTGATACCTACGGCGGCTATTCAAGACACGGCGGCGGCGCATTCTCGGGCAAGGATCCCACAAAGGTTGACAGAAGCGCATCCTATGCCGCAAGATACGTTGCTAAAAATATCGTAAAAGCAGGGCTTGCTAAAAAATGCGAGGTACAGATAGCTTACGCTATAGGTATCGCAAAGCCCGTTTCCGTTATGATAGATACTTTTGGCACGGCAGTATGCCCTGAAGAGAAGATTTCGGAAGCCGTAAACGCTCTCGTTGATTTACGCCCCGCTGCAATAATCAAAAAGTTCGACCTCAGAAAGCCCATATACAAGGACCTCGCGGCTTACGGCCATATGGGAAGAGAAGAGCTTGGCGTTAAGTGGGAAATCTGCGACATCGCAGACAAGCTCCGCGAAATGTGCGCTGAATAAAATCAAAATCGCTTTAGCATCAGGGAATTCTAAACGATAGAGATTTTATATTCTCCATCATTATGACAAAAGGCAGACACTTATTTGTGTCTGCCTTCTCTATTTTAATTCCAGTAAATCATATCGCAGAGCTTCTGAAATTTAATAGCTTACTTTGCCGACGAATAGTCGGTATTTTTTTGTTTTAAGGAGTCTGTTAAATTTCTGGAATTGCTTTGTATATTTCTGCCTTTGCCGTTATAAAGTTCGGGTTATTAAGCCTTACCGACAGAACCGAAAAGTTTGATTTTGCCCATAACGGTCTCTTTCATATACTGAACCTTAAGTTCTCTTGCCTTAAGATAACCGAGTCCCTGGTCGAGAGCATCCTTCATAGCGCGCTCGCCTGCAAGGCAAATATCGGTAAAGATATTCATTTTAGCAACACCCTTGGCGATGCTGTTTCTAAAATCGTCGTCGGAAAGACCGCTTCCGCCGTGAATAACGAGGGGAGTCTCAACCGTAGCTCTGATTTCTTCAAGGCGCTCGAGGTTAAGCTTGGGCTTCTGCTTGTAAACACCGTGAGCCGTTCCGATAGCAATAGCAAGCGCGTCAACGCCCGTAGCTTCAATATAAGCTTTAGCCTCTTCTTTAGTGGTATACATACTGCCGTCTGCTTCGTTATCGTTGCTTCCAACGTGGCCTATCTCACCCTCAACGCTTGCGCCGAATTCCTTTGCAATCTTAACGATTTCGCGGGTTTCTGCGATATTGTCCTCGTAGCTCTTGGTTGAGCCGTCGAACATCAAGGAAGAGAAGCCGAGCTTCAAAGCCTCCATACAACGCTCAAAGGTTAAGCCGTGGTCGTAGTGAACAACAACGGGAACTTTCGCTCTTTTTGCCGCAGCAATAAGCGCGGGAGCAATAAGCTTAAGCTCTCCGTAAGGAAGAAGTATCTCTGCCGTTCCTATAATAACAGGGGCATTAAGCTCTTCTGCGGCAGAAATAACTGCTTCAAGCATATCCGTGTCGGTAGTGTTGAAAAGGCCTACCGCATAATGTTCTTTTTGTGCCTTGTATAGAACGTCGTTTAAATTAACTAACATATTTTTTTCCTACCGTATTCTTTTGAAATTTCTTTTATCCTTTCTTCGCAAACGATTCCGCTTGTCGCATCCTTAGAGAAAAGGGAAACGAGTGCAACAGAAGATGCAAATTCAAGGATTTCTTTATCGCTTTTTTCGTCGTAAATTGCTAAAAGCGCGCCTGCGCAGAAAGCATCTCCGGCACCCGTCGTTCCTGCAATTTTTTCACTTGAAACGTCGAGTGATGGAACGGTTGTGAAGCCCTCTTTTGAGAACGCTACCGCCCTGTCTGATTTATGTATTATAACCTTTTCACGCACACCGAAGGACATAAGCTTTTCCGCAATTGCCATAAGGTTTTCGTCAAGAGGCTCAATTCCTGCTATCTTGGATGCCTCAATCTCATTTACGATTAAGTAATCCGTGTACTCAAGGCAGGGAACAACTAGGGAATATCTGTCGGAGTTTTCGCTTACAAGGTCGATAGAGGTTTTTATTCCGCGCCTCGAGGCTTCCTTTAAAATCTTAAGTCCGTCGCCCGCATCTATCTTGTCAAGGAGAAGAAAATATCCAAGATGCAAAATTTTAGAATTGATTTTGTCAAAATCAATATCGTCAATGCCCAAATCGGCGCTCGCGCCAGGATATGTAAAAAAGGTTCTTTGTCCGTTGACAATACTCATAACCTCGGTAAAGCTTGTTGCGTCAAGTTCGTTTTCGGCAATACCGCTTGTGTCAATGCCGCCATCCTTCAAAGAGCTGAGAGCAAACTCACCGTTTGAGTCCTTACCGATTTTTCCTATAGCTAAAACGTCAAGTGCGGGCCTTAATTTCTTTAAATCAAGTCCCACGTTTGGAACGCAACCGCCGATAGCATAGGAAACTGACTTGATTTTCGTAAGCTCTCCTATTTCGGGATAGGCAGAAATTTCGTTTATTTTATCAATAATGATAGTTCCGCCTATAGCAATTCCTTGTCTTTCAGTCATATTAGTTGCACTCCGCTACGAGAGGACCTGCAAGGTCTGCAAGGAAGAAGAGTCTGCCGGGAAGAGTGGGGATATAGGAAGAGGTTATCCAAGGAGTCTTTCCGTGACGGAGAGTCATCCAAAGCGACATACCCTGCCACTGCATTCCGCGTCCGAGAGTTCCGTCTGCTCCGCCTATAGCGTAATCTGCCTGTAAGAAAAGGCCGGGGCCTATGGTGTTAGCACGGCACGGAACGAGAGTTGTTCTGGATTTAAAGCTGGTGAGTGCGTTCTGCTCAACAGTCAAGGGATGGATTTTAGCCGCAATTCTGTAAGGCGCTTTTTCCCAGTCGGAAGCGCTTTCGTAATCTGCCGCAAAGGTCGGCTCCCAGAATGCGATATGGCACATTCTTCCTATACCGTAAACGAGAACGAGCTTTGCGCCCTCTGCCTTAAGTGCGGCAATTTTTTCGGGATATGTGGGAAGATTAGCCTTGGTTGCGAAGTTTCTGTGAGATGCGGGAACGGTAAGCTCGCCAAGAGGCTCGAAAAGAGCTTTTTCCATAGCGTACTGGAAAGCTCCGCTGTTATCTGGTGCAAGAGTGTTACCCTCGGAATCAGCCCACTCGTCCATATTGAAGGTGTAAACGTGCTCGCAGCTTACGCGCCACTCGCGGAGGAAGTAAACAACCCACTTATACATACCCATAGGACCTACGGGAAGAATGAAAGCGATTTTTTCGCCTCTTTCCTTTGCAAGCTTTATCTGCATTGCAATCTCGTGTCCCATATAGGTTTCAAATTCTCCGAGAGAATCGCACTTAACAGGGGTAAAGCCGTCGTTCCAGAAGCTCTGGCGCTCGGTAATTTTTTCAGGAGCGTCGATGCACGCGTCGATTTTGTCGAAGTCCCAGCCTTGAGGATAGAAACCCTCGAGCTCTGAGCCTTTTACAGTAGAATTAAAGTTCATTTTAGTCACCTCTTATATTTATTTTTAGGGAAGTAAACGTTTAGTTGTAAGTCGTAGGTCTGCTTTGCAGATTTTGAAGCATTCTGCATATTGAACACAAGCCTGACCGCCGCGGAATTTAGATGCAAGACGAGCTTCTTCAACAACGTCTTTGCCATCGTGGTCCATAAGCCAAACTACCTGACTCTTGTGGCAGGCAAGCATTTCGAGCTTCTTATCTATAACGTCGCTTATATCGACGTATATTTCGGGCTCAAAATCTATATAGGCGGAATTATCCATATAGAAAATAGGAGTTACGGGTGTTGCTTCGCCAAGGTCGGGGCGGTAATGGGGAACACTCGCGGAAAACGACGCGTAGAAAACAAGCTTTGAGGTTTCCACGTGGTCTATCATATAGTCGTTAGGTGCGTGAGTAATGATAAAATCGGGCTTTGCACGTCTGATGATTTCAACGATTTTATCGTGCTGCTCTCTGTCTGCGGAATTTACGTAAAGGTCACCGATATCGCAGGTAGTTGCCGTAAAGCCTGCAAGGGCAGCGGAAGCGTCAGCCTCGGCGCGTCTTACCTTGCGTAATTCGTCAGGTTCGAGAACAACGTGTCCCATATTTCCGTTTGCCACGTTACATACGGTTACGTTGTCGCCTCTCTCTTTGCATTTCAAAAGCGTGCCGCCGCAATGTATTTCCATATCGTCGGGGTGGCAGCTGATAGCTAAAACATTATACATAACTAACTCTTTTATAAAACATTTACAATTAAATTATATCACAAAGCTATTGCAATGGAATGCAAAATCGGTTATAATATTTATAAAATCAGACAATGAGGTTTTTTATGGAAAACAATTTTACAAGAATGGGCTTTGAAAAAATTTTCAATATTGAAAAGCTTATAACCATATTTTATATGGAATTCTCAAAGAACTTTGAATACGGCGGAGAGAGCCACGATTTCTGGGAAATGGTGTATATCGACAAGGGAGAAATGGTTTGCACCGCAGATAAAAACCGCTTCGTTTTAAAAAGCGGAGAGCTTACCTTTCATAAGCCTAACGAATTTCACAATCTTTCGGGAAACAAAAGCGTAGCTCCTAACGTAAGTATTATAACGTTTGAAACCAAAAGCCGAGAAATGAAATACTTTGAGGGAAAAATTTTCAAGCTTAACTCTGAGGAAAAGGCGCTTCTGTCGATGCTTTTTTCAGAAGGACTTTCCGCCTTTCGCCTCGTTGACGAAAAAAATCCTTTGCTTCAGTGCCTTGAAAAAATAGACGGCGCTCCTATAGGCGCATCTCAGATAACCAAAAACCTTTTGGAAATATTTTTGATAAAGCTAAGACGCAATAAAGAGATGCTTACTAAAAAGAAGAGAAGAAGCTACCGTATAAACGGCGTCGAAATACCTTATGAATTAAAGGCAATGCTTGATTATCTTGAAGAAAATATTGAAAAGAAAATGACTGTTGCAACTATCGCGGAGTATTTCGGAAAAAGCGAAAGCACTGTTAAAAACCTTTTTTCCACGTATCAAGACGGCGGAATAATAAAGTATTTTAATTCACTTAAAATAAATGAAGCGAAAAAGCTTATTCGCGAGGGAAACTTCAATATGTCGCAAATCGCCGATAAATTGGGATTTGACAATCCTCAGTATTTCTCAAAATTTTTCCGCAGCTGTACGGGTATGAGTCCGAGCGAATATAAGGCGTCAATAATCTGATTTTTGGCAAGCTTGACTATTGAAATAACTGAGCTTTTATGATATAATTTAATATAAGAATTTAAAAAGAGAGGAGGGCGCAATATGGAGAAGCTTGAAAGACTAAACGGTATAATTGAAAACATAGTTTTCAGAAATGAAGAAAACGATTATTGCGTAATAGAAATAATAGATAAAGATAATCTTCTAGTTACCGCCGTCGGCATTATTCCTTTTCCTTCTGAGGGCGAAAACGTTATTCTTACGGGTTATTGGACCTTCCATAAGGATTTCGGACGTCAATTCTCCTTTTCCGCCTTTGAAAAAAAGCTGCCTGAAGGCGTTGACGGAATATTGCAATACCTTTCTTCCCGCAGTGTAAAGGGAATAGGTCCCGTAACTGCTCTTAAAATCGTAAACAAATTCGGAGAAAACAGCTTCGACGTTATTGAAAACCACCCCGAGTGGCTTGCAAATATTCCCGGTATAACTATGAAAAAGGCGTCGGCAATTTCCGAAGCCTTCCGTGAGCAAAGCGGAATGCGCACCTTAATGATGTTTTGCAAGGATTATATTGGAAGCGGAGAAATTGCTAAGGTATATAAGGCGTTTGGCTCGGATGCCGTTGAAATGATACAGAATAACCCTTACGTGCTTTGTGAAAACGATTTTGGAGTTTCATTTGAAAAGGCGGATGCGCTCGCCAAAAGCTTGTGTATCGAGCCTAACAATAAATCCCGAGTATTAAGCGGTATAAAGTGCGTTCTAGCCTCAAATGCCTCGAATAACGGTCATACGGCGCTGCCTTATGAAAAGCTCGCGGTAGCGGCGGCAACGCTTCTTACGATAAGCCTAAAAGATATGGAAGCTATGCTTCGCGAATTTATAAATAACGGTAAACTGGATTCTTTCAGAGCAGATGGCACTGAATACGTAATGACGAAAGAGGTTGCGGATGCCGAAGCATATATAGCAAAAAAAGTAAAAGCATTGGATAGCGGAATAGCTTTTCTTTCCAAAGAAGACAGCTTGATGCTTATAGAGAAAGCGGAGTCAAATTTCGGTATAGAATACGCCTCGCTTCAGCGAAAAGCTATTTACGAAGCGATTTCCTCGGGCGTTATGATTTTGACGGGAGGTCCGGGAACGGGAAAAACAACCGTTGTAAAGGCACTTCTCAATATCTTTAAAAGTCAGGGACTTAAAACCGTGCTTTGCGCGCCTACTGGAAGAGCTGCGAAGAGAATGAGCGACGCAACGTCGGAGGAAGCTAAAACCATTCACAGAATGCTTGAAATGGAGCGCACGAAAACCGAGAATATTAAATTTAGCAGAAACAGAAGAAACCCTCTTGACCAAGACGTTATTATAGTAGACGAATCCTCTATGATAGACCTTTTTCTTTTTGAAGCATTGCTTTCCGCAATGAAAAGGGGCGCAAGACTTATCTTGATAGGCGACGTAGACCAGCTTCCAAGCGTTGGAGCGGGGAACGTATTTTCCGACCTTATCGACTCAGGTGTCTTGAAAACCGTAAGACTTAACGAAATTTTCAGGCAGTCGAAAGAGAGTCTGATAGTTACGAATGCGCACAGGATAAATACGGGAGAAGCTCCTATTCTAAACGCGGTTGATAAGGATTTTTTCTTCGTGAGAAGAGATAACGAGAGGGATATTCCGGAAACGATAGCGTCGTTAATAGCGCAGAGGCTTCCCAAAAGCTTCGGTGAATCGATTTCTTCCGAAATACAGGTTATAACCCCGTCTAAAAAAGGCGTTGGCGGTGTTGACGCCTTAAACGCGAAGCTGCAAGAAAAAATAAATCCGCCTGCAAAGTTCAAAAAGGAAAAGCTTGCACACGGCACGTCTTTCAGAGTCGGTGATAAGGTAATGCAGATTACGAATAACTACGAGCTTGAGTGGGAGAAAAATGGAAGGTGCGGTCTTGGCATTTTCAACGGAGATATCGGAGTTATCGAAGAGATAAATCTTCAAAGCGAAGAAATGAAAATTCTTTTTGAGGATAGGCTTGTAACGTATCCGTTTGAGCTTCTCGAGGAGCTTGAGCTTGCATATTCCATAACTGTTCATAAAAGTCAGGGAAGTGAATATCCCGTGGTTATTATTCCTATGTATTCCTGCACGCCTATGCTTTTGACAAGAAACCTTTTTTATACGGCTGTAACACGCGCAAGAAAAATGGTAATTCTAGTTGGAAGATGCGATATACCCCAGAAAATGGTGAAAAATAACAGAGAGGTACACAGATATACAACACTAAAAGCGCGCATTTTGAGGAATGCTTGATTTTAATTTTAAAATAGTCTTGAATTTTTAACATCGATATTGTATAATGATATAATAATGCAAATTTTGCAATAATTGCGGGAAGGAGAGAAGTATGACTACTAAAATAGGTCTTGACCTTGGCTACGCCAATATAACGTTAAGTAACATAACCGCAGACGTGCATCGAGAGCCATCTGTTGTTTTAGTAGATGAGTCTTCAAGAAAAATCCTTTCCGTAGGCAATAAGGCAAACGAGGCGTGCGAGTCGGGGGCAATGTCCGGCATTTTCGTTCGTCCATTCAAAAACGGACTTCTTTATTCCTCTGATATTACAAAGGAAGTAATCAATCATTTTATCGCAATGGTTAAGCCTGCCGATAAAATTCGTTGTGTAATAGGTGTGCCCATTGATATCTTGCCGAAGCAAGAGGGCGAGATTTTCAAAATGCTATTCGACGCAGGAGTCGACGAATGCTATTCGGTTAACAGGTCTGTTGCGGCCTTGATAGGCGCGGGATATTCGCCCGAAATGAGCGTTATATCCGTAAACATAGGCGCATCAACAACCGAGATAACAATCCTTTATCAAGGTAAGATTATTCATACTCACAAGGAAGAGGTTGGCGGTGAGGAGTTTGACGTTGCCGTCAGAGATTTCATTCTTGAACAGGGAGATATGAACGTATCCTTGCTTGTTGCAAGAACGATTAAAGAACGTCTTGGTGCGGTATGGCAGGGAAAAGCATCGGAAAGCGTTGATATTGAGGGAACGCTCGCTTTAACCGGAAGCCACGTAAGAATGAGCATATCAACAGAAGACGTCGTAGGAGTTTTTGAAAAACCCTTGCAAAAGCTTTTACTTGCCATTGCAAATGCAGTTAAAAGAATTAAGCCTGAGTTTGTTCCTGAAATTTTTGAAAACGGAATAGTTTTGTCGGGCGGCGGCGCGGAGATTTTCGGACTCGATAAAATGATGACAAAGGTTTTTGATATACCCGTAATAACGGCGACCTCACCTATAGATTGCGTTGCTAAGGGACTTGCAAGGGTAAACTCGATAATGCCTATAAAAATGCGCTCGAACAATGCAAACATTACCGCGAAGCTAGGGAAGTATTATCAAACCAAAACAACACAAAACAAGAAAACAAAATAATGGAGATAAATATGAAAAACACAGAGAAAAACAAGAAAAAGCCCAGCATCAAAACGAGAGTTCTTGCAGGAGTGCTTGCGGCGCTTATGCTTGCAAGTGTTGTTTTTGGCTTGATATCTTTTTTGGGTTGATGACGTTCAAAAGACAATTGAAAAAAGGAACTGCGATTTCGCACTTTAGCGATTCGCAGTTCTTTTTTACCTAAAAATATACTTTTTCGATGCGGATTTTTGAAAGTTTGGAAACGGTGTAAAACTTTTTTAAAAAAGTGAATTCGGTGGATAAATTTTGAGACAAGCAATTTTTCGGTTAGAAATTCTCCGTATAAAAACTATACAAAACCGTTATTTGAGCTAAATTCCCCCGAAAAATGCAAAATTTCACGTAAATTCTACATATCGGAATTGTGTAGTCTTGGTTTCTGATGTGTAAAACTTGGGAACGGAAAAATGTATTTTTTGTATTTGTAATAAAAAACGCACCGAAGCCTGTATCTTGCTTAACGGTGCGTTGATTTTTATTAAATTACTTTTTGCTGCGCTTTTTCAAGTCGGCAAATATGTTCTCATAAGTTGCATATTCGTCTTCTTCCGAATCCGCAGACTTGATTTCGTTTATGATGGTTTTAGGCTCTTCACGCATAGGCTCAACGGGAATAACGGGCTCTTCTGCTTTTTTGAATACCTCGCGCACAGGCTCCGCATCTGCTTCCGTTTCGCTGCTTGAAATATTTTCCGTGAAGGAAGTCGGGGTGCGCTTTTCGCTAACGGTTTCTATCGCTTCCTTAACGTCGTCTTCAAGGGTTTTATTAAAGCCGGTTGCGATTATCGTAACCTTGATTTCATCATCAAGCGTGGGGTCGAGATTTGCGCCCCAGATTATGTTTGCATTCGGGTGTGCCTCTCCGTGAATAAGCTGAGATGCAAGAGCAACCTCGTCGAGCTGAACGTCGGGTGACGTAGTAATGCTCATAATAACGCCCGTTGCGCCGGTGATGTTAGTTTCAAGAAGGGGAGAGGAAATAGCTGCCATAGCGGCAAGCTGAGCCTTGTCCTGTCCTTTTGCCGAACCGACACCCATATGTGCATAGCCTGCATTTTTCATAATAGCAGAAACGTCTGCAAAGTCAAGGTTAATAAATGCGGGAATATTTATAAGGTCGGAAACCGACTGAACTCCGCGGCGAAGCACGTCGTCTGCGATTTCAAAAGCATTAGCGAGGGTTATATTTGTGCCTTCAACGCTCTTAAGTCTGTCGTTAGGAATAACGATAAGAGAGTCGACGTATTTATTAAGCTCGGCAATTCCTGCTTCTGCCTGGCGCATTCTTCTTGCACCTTCAAAGGAGAAGGGCTTAGTAACGATACCAACGGTTAAAAGGTCCATCTCTCTTGCAACCTTTGCAATAACGGGAGCCGCGCCTGTTCCTGTACCGCCGCCCATACCTGCGGTAATGAAAACCATATCCGTGCCTTCAAGCAAAGCTCTGATTTCCTCGATGGATTCCTCGGCACTTCTTCTTCCTATCTCGGGATTAGAGCCTGCGCCCTTACCCTTCGTAATCTTTTCGCCGATAACCATTTTTGTTGCGGCACAGGAGGAATCGAGCGCTTGACCGTCAGTGTTAATAGCAACGAATTCAACGCCGCGTATATTAGTGGATATCATACGGTTAACGGCATTATTTCCGCCGCCGCCAACGCCTATGACTTTTATATTTACTCCGCAATAATCGTAAAGCTGTCCAAAATCAAATTCCATATTAGCCTCCCATATATATAATAGTTAAATCTACTTACATATTATTATATAGGTAAAAGCTTTTAAATTCAAGTATTTTTTCTTAATTTAGGTGATTGTTCACAATTTTGTCGAAATACAGGCGTTATTATCGGGCAGACGACAATATTTCTTTTAAAATTTCTTTTTCCGTGTCCTTTTTGAATTCTTTGGATACGTTTTTTGAAAGTATTTCTCTTTCTTCCGGATTTTTAATCAAACTATCTGTTTCTTTTATCAGAGTTTCAACCGATAACTCTTTTTCTTCGATAATTTTAGCGGCATTTTTCTCTTCAAGAGCTTTTGCGTTTTTGTATTGATGGTTTCCTGTAACGTTAGGAGATGGGATTAGAATAGCCGCGGCTTTACTTGCGGAAATTTCCGTAAGAGTCATAGCTCCGCATCTTGCTATAACAACGTCGGAGGCATTGAGCGCTATATGCAAATCGTCAATATACGGAAGCAAGCTTATTCCGTTTTTTTCTTTTTTAAAATAGTCGGCACTTTTTATAATTCTTTCATAGTACTTCTTTCCGGTTGCGTGAATATGCCTGATTTTTGGATTTTTAGAGCTATATGTCTTTATTAGCTCAAGGATTATTTTATTCATTTTTTCTGCGCCGCCGCTTCCTGCGTAAGACACTATCAGAAATTCATCCTTTTTTATTCCGAGCATCTTTCTTGCGCGCCCTCTGTCCGTGCTGTAAAACCTTGCTTCAACAGGATTTCCGACAATCTTAACGTTGTCTTGTCTTTTTAGATGCTCGCGTGCTTTATCTACGTTCAAAAAAACCTTGTCGCATTTTTTTGATACAAGCCTTGTTACAAGTCCCGGGAATGCGTTTGATTCGTGGATAAAGGTCGGGATTTTAGCCTTTTGTGCGGCTCTTATCACAGGCCACGATACGTAGCCTCCCGTTCCGATAACGGCATCTGGGTGAAAATCCGCAATTACTTTTTTTGCTTCCTTTAAGGCGCGTGAAAGCTTTATAATGCGTTTAAAATTTTCAAAAGAGATTTTACGCAAAAATCCTGAAATTTCGATTTCATAAAGTCTATAATTTCTTTTTATTATCGCTGTGTTTTCGTCACCGCCAAGCCTACCCACGAAAGCAAAGTCGTTTATGCCGAAGTTTTTTTTAGCATATTCCGCAATTGCTATTGCGGGGCTTACGTGCCCCGCGGTGCCTCCGCCTGTAAAAAGTAATTTCATATTAACCTCTACTTTGTTATTTTCGCATTCTTTGAGATTGAGAGAAGCATTCCCATTTCAAAAAATATCATTATGAGAGACGAGCCACCGTAGCTGAAAAAGGGAAGTGAAATTCCCGTATTTGGTATGGTGTTTGTAACAACCCCGATATTAAGAAGGACTTGTATAGCCATTTTAACGCTTATTCCTATTCCAACTAGTCTTGAATACGTGTCCCTGCTTCTTATTGCAACTGTAAGTCCTCGACCTATCAAAAGCGCAAAAAGAAGTATTGCGAGCATAGCGCCGACAAAACCAAGCTCTTCTGCAAGAATTGCGAATATCATATCGTTTGCAGGCTCCGAAACGTAGCAATGCTTCATAATACTGTTTCCGTATCCAAGTCCGAAAATTCCGCCTGAGCCTATTGCCATAAGTCCTTGAAGAGTTTGCCATCCGCCCGTGAGCTTATATGCCTCAGGATTGCGCCACACGGTTATTCTTTCCTTGGTGTAGTCCGTAAACAGTGCGAATGCGGTGACGAAGCTTGCGCCGAGAATGCAGCAAAATCTTATGTATCTTGTGTCAACACCTGCCGAAACTGTTATCAAAAGCCCTAAAAGTCCAAGTATTATGATACATGATAGATGCTTTTGAAGCATAACCAAAACTATAGGCACGAGCATTATCACAAGCGGTAAAAAGGTTCCGTACTTCAAAATGTTTTTTTTATTCCTCTTCTCGCGTGAGCTTTCAAAGTCTGAAAAATACTTCGCAAGCATTAAAATAAGTGATAATTTTGCAATTTCCGAGGGTTGTATCGTTATAGGTCCTATGGAAATCCATCTTTTTGCTCCGTTTCCGACAAGTCCTACAACAAGCACGAGAGCTAGAAGTATAAGCGTAAAAAAATAAAGCGGGGCGCTTGCTTTTTTGAAAGCCTGAGTCGGAATTTTAGAACCTACTATCATAGTAAATATTCCGATAGCGCCCCAGATAAGCTGGCGCTTTATAAAATAAAACGCGTCGTCGTATCTTGCGGCGGCATACGGAGCCCCCGCACTGAATACCATAGCTGTACCAAATGCAAAAAGAAGAAGCGTAAAAATGAGCAGAGGATAATCAAATCCGCATTTTTTGTTTAGCTTTTTAAAGTATTTCATAAAAAACCTTAGGGTAGATAAATTATATAAGCGGGAATTGAAAATAAAAACGTCAGAAATATGGCGCAAAGACAAATTTTATTTTCGGAAAAGCCGCTTTTTTCAAGATGGTGGTGTAAAGGCGCCATTTTAAATATTCGTTTTTTGGTGAGCTTATACCATAAAACCTGCAGAACAACGGAAAAACCTTCGACAACGTATACTCCCGACACCATTAGTATTACGACTTCGTTTTCTATCAAATTAGAGGAAGAAGCGATTAAGGAGCCTAAAAATAAAGAGCCTGTATCTCCCATAAAAATTTTTGCGGGATGAAGATTGAATAAAAGAAATCCTACGGTAGCTCCGACGATAGCAGACGATATAAAAGCGAGCTCCGGAGATAAAGCCGCCGAAATATAGAAAAGGGAAATTCCTATAGCAAAGGCAACGCTTGATGCAAGTCCGTCAATTCCGTCGGTGAGATTTGCCGAATTTATAAGACCGAGCATTACGAAGATGCTAATGGGATAATAAAAAAATCCAAGCTCAATTTCGCCAAAGGAAAAATTAAGACTCGTGTCGCTTTTTAAAATCAAGCTTCTCAAAAAAAGAAAGGCTGCGCAAAGAATAAATTGAAGAAAAAGCTTCTGCTTCGGTGAAAGTCCCGCATTTTTTTTGCGCTTAAGCTTAGTTAAGTCGTCGATAAGCCCGATAGCCGCATTGCCCGTAGCAAATCCTAAGGAGAGGAGAAGAGCGAAAAATGAGTCTTTTGATTCGAAAATCAAAAGTAAAACAGCGGCTATGGAAAGGGAAATAAGAGAAGCGGTTAAAAAAGCAATACCGCCCATTGTCGGAGTTCCGCTTTTTGATAAATGCCAGGTAGGACCTTCGTCATATATCGGCTGTTGAGCCTTGATTTTTAAATACGGAATAAATTTTTTCTCAATTAACACGGTTAAAACAAGCGTAATGAAAAAAACCGCAACGTATAGGGGGAAGTACTTGTCTAGCATTCTTTATCAAGCCTTTCAATTTCTTCTATTATTTTTCCGCTTAACAGTGCGTGAGAAGCCTTTACAAGCACTATTTCAGAGTGCTCGCTATTTTGATAAATTTCCTTGGCAATTATGGGGTAATCGTCAAGCTCTGTGCTTGCCGTGATATCGTTTTCTTTCATTCCTGCCTCTTTTGCACCGTCGCGGATAAGATAGGCATACGCACCGAAAGCATATAGCTTGCGAGCCCCCTCGGCATAAGCCAATTTTCCTATTTGCTTGTGTAGCTCCTCTGTCTTGTGCCCAAGCTCCAGCATATCGCCAAGAGCTACGCTAAAGCGCCTTTTGGGATACTCAAGCTTTAAATATTCTATATCCGCCCTTACGGCTTCAGGTGACGAGCTATAGGTGTCGTCAAAAACTGAAAAATGCTTGAAATCTATGAGTTTTTGCCTTAATTTCACTGAGCTGCAATTTTTAATTCCATCTAGCATTTGTTCGTTATTGAAACCAAGAAGATTTGAAAGAGCGAGCGCTATCAAAAGTGCTTTCAGGTGATGTGAGGTTTTATAATCGGTATTAAAATCAATAAGCTTTTTTGAATTATGATAAAATGCAAAACTCTCTGTATCATTTGTTTTGCACAGATAATAGTCGCTATTTTTATCGGCAAGTGAAAATTTGTATTTAGCTTTTGAAAGCAAAGCTTCTTCTTTTGGGGCTATAATTCGTTCTTCCGTCATACCTTTTGCTATTTCAAGCTTTGCTTCCGCTATCAATTGAAGTGAGCCGAGCTTTCCTACGTGGGCATTTCCTATATTGGTTATCACGGCATAATCAGGCTTTACGGCTTCCGAAAGCTCTTTGATTTCTCCCAAAGCATTCATTCCGAGCTCCAATACCAAAATCTCCGTATCCTGAGGAGCACTAAGAAGAGAGAGAGAAACTCCAAGTGTATTATTGTAATTCATATAGGTTTTGTGCGTTTTATATGATGCACTGAAAAACGACGCGCAAAATTCTTTAGTGGTAGTTTTTCCGACACTGCCCGTAATTGCTACGATTGCTTTCAAATGCTTTAACTTGCTTTTATAAAAGCTTGCAAGGTTTAAAAGAGCTTTTTCGGTGTCAGAAACTAAAAAAGATGCGGATTTAGAAAAAGAACTGACGCTTTTTGCGCCTTTTTTATGCGCCTCTTTAATATGTTCCTCGCCACTTTCTCTGTCACTTGCAAATGAGAAAAATAAATCTCCCTCCGAAGCTTCACGCGAATCTGTAGTTATGTGAGTGATAAGGCCGTTATATGAGTCTTTTGAAAAAGCCTCGCCGTGTTTTATTAAATCACTAAATGAAAGTGGTATTCCCAAAGCTATTCTCATAGTAATCCTCTCTTTTTTCTCTTTTGAGAAGCGCATCTTCTATTATATCCTTTTCACAGAAGGGGTGAGTGCCGTCTTTGTCAATAATATAGTTTTCGCAGCCCTTTCCGGCAACTACCACAATATCATTTAGCTCCGAAGAGAAGATAGCGTATTCTATCGCTTTTTTTCTGTCGGTGATAACGAGTCTTTTGTCCGTTTCCTCAAAGCCTTTAAGTATATCACCGATAATTTCACTTAAGGGTTCACTTCGTGAATTGTCACTTGTGATAACTGAAAGAGTGCAATATTTTTTTGCTATCTTTGCCATCAAAGGTCTTTTTAATTTATCTCTTTCGCCACCGCATCCAAAAACGATAATTATATTCTGCTTAGGATTTTTTAACGTATTTATCGTTTTTAGCAAATTATCCAGCGCATCTGGCGTGTGTGCGTAATCTCTTATCACCATAGGCTTTTTGTCTGTGATTTCAAATCTTCCTTCTATCGAAGAAATCTCGCTAAGAGCTTTTTTTACACGGCAAGGCTTGAATCCCAAAACTAACAATGCCTTTATTGCAAGCATAGAGTTATATACATTGTAAGCCCCCACAAGCTGCATTTTCAGCTTGAATATAAGAGCTTTTTCTCTGTAAATGTATTCCGTTCCGAAAAGACCTCTCTGTATTATTTCGCGCGCCATTACGTCACCGGGCCACAGTATTCCTACTGAATATGATTCGCACTTTACCGTGCCAAAGGCTTTCCTTGAATATCTGTCGTCGCAGTTGAAAACTCCTATTTTGCACTGAGAGAATAGCTTAAGCTTTGCATCGTAATACGCATCAATGCTGTTGTGAAAATCCAGATGCTCTCCCGAAAGATTTGTGAAAATTCCTATTTCAAACGGAATTGGGGCAAGCTTATCAAAATAAAGCGCGTGGCTTGATGCTTCCATTACTATATACTTGCAACCGGCTTTTTGCATATCTGCGATTTTTGAATATAAAACCTCGGGGTCGGGTGTAGTCATAGAATAAAATTTTTCGTTAACCTTATTTCCGTTTATTTCAATCTTCCCCGTGCTGATAAATCCAACGCTTTCGCCTTCCTTTAAAAGAATCTCTTTTATGATAGTTGCCGTCGTAGTTTTACCGTTAGTACCAGTGACCGCAATGAATTTTGTTTTCTGATAATCTATCCCGTAAAACCTTGAAAAAGCTTTCGCCATTATAAGTCTTACGTTTTTCACGAACAAGACGGGCACGTTAAGCTCGTCGTTTATGAAATCTTTTTCGGAAACCACCAATACTTTCTTTTCTTTAATATTATTTATTATATTTTCGTCGTCGCTTTTTATACTTTTTAAAAGGAAAAATAAGCTCCCATCCGTGATATTTTCACTAAACCTTGTTAATTCCTTTACTTCAAGCTCGCAAAAGGGAATGACGTCTCTCGTTTCGTACTCGTCTTCATAAATTATATCGCCAAGTTTCATATCTAACCCTCAAAATCGCATATAAGAATTTCAAGATCAATTACGCTTCCTTTTTTCACTCTTGCACCGACTGGCAACGATTGCCTGACAACTGCACCGCTTTCCTTGTTACCGCTTAAGCGTATGTTAAGTCCCGAGTTGACGGCAATTGTCACAGCTTCGCTTACCTCAAGCCCCACCAAAGCAGGAACTGAAACGTAGTCTTCCGTTTCCTCGGTATAAAGTATAATTTTTGAAAGGGAATTGTTTATCACGTCACCATTTTCGGGTGTTTGCGCGATAATGAAATCCCCATCTCCGATAATTTCATAATTTATACCAAGCTTCGAAAGCTTCTCTTTTGCGCTTACCGTTGATAAACCTACGAAGCTTTCAACCTCTCTCTCTTCCGTTATTTTATCTGATTCGTAATTGAGATAGGGAAGAGCCTTTTCAAGAAAAGAGGAAACGTAAGGAGCTGCAACGTAGCTTCCGTATTTTATAGTTGAGGTTGGTTCGTCAACTACTATAATTACCGCGATTCCGCTTTCGTCTGAGGGTGCAAAGGCAACTGTTGAGCCTATGCGCAAATATGAATTTCCGTTTTCGTCTAAAACGTCAAATTTTTGAGATGTTCCGGTTTTTGCCGCAACCTTATAGCCCTCAACGCGCGCATTTTTAGCTCCACCGTCGCCGCTTACGCCCTCTTCAAGAACGCTTGCTATGGTTTTAGCCACGTCTTCACTGATAACCTCTCTGCGTATTTCTGTTTCGTGCTCTGAAATAACTTTTCCGTCTTTGTCAATAACCATTTCAACAAGATACGGCGTGACAAGCTTTCCGCCGTTTGCAACGGCAGATATTGCGGTAAGGTGGTTTATAATGCTAACCTTAAATCTTTGCCCAAACGAAGCCGTTGCAAGCTCCGTTGCACCGATATTTTCTTCCTTATGAAAAATCGTTCCCGCTTCACTTGGTAAATCAATGCCCGTTTTTTCGAAATATCCGAAATTTTCTACGTAATCATAAAATTCAGAAACACCAACCTTTTCAGCAAGCTTCATCATAGTCGGGTTGCAGGACATTTGCAGTCCGTAAGCTAATGTGAAGCCTTGACCGTGCCCCGTCACTTTATGGCATTTGATTCGCCATCCGCCAACCTCGTGAAATCCGACGCAGGAAAATCTGTCGTTAATGCTTGCGCTTCCCGAATCAAGCGCGCTTGCAACAGTAACGATTTTGAAGGTAGAACCGGGCTCGTAGGTTTCGCTTATAGCCTTGTTCGACCACATGATTTCAAGAAGCTCCTTTTTGTATTGTCGGTATTCAGCACTATCCGTGCTATATCCAGATAGCATAAGCTTTTCCATAGAAAGCTCATCTAAATCATAAGGAGAATTAGGATTAAATGGCGACGAGGTCGCCATAGCAAGTATAGCGCCCGTTTCGGTATTCATAACAACACCCGTTACTCTGTTTTTGACGTCGTGATTTTTTACTATCGTTTCAAGCTCTGCTTCAAGCGTTTGTTGAAGATAGCCGTCAAGGGTTGTAACTATACTGTATCCGTCTTCTGCGGGGTAATAGCTTGAGTATTCAGTATCAAGCGCGTTTCCGTTGGCATCCTTTGCATAAAGATAATATCCGTCTTTTCCTCGGAGAAGCTCGTCGTAATAGTATTCAAGTCCGTAAAGCCCTTGATTGTCGCTTCCGCAAAATCCCAAGACGTGCGCGGCAAGCGTTCCATTTGGGTAATAGCGCGAGCTTTGAGCCTCGGTGAAAATCAAATTATGTAAGCCGTTTTCTTTTATGAATGTCAAAAGCTTTTGGTATTCTTCCTCTTCCGTTATCTTTTTCACCGTTACGTCAAGTACGTTTGTATTCTTGATTTTTTTCAAAAGGGAATTATAGTCAAGGCTTAATATCTCTGATAAGCCTCTTGCGATTTTTTCCGAATAATCATATCCGTTTAGCTTTTCTGCCGTCTTAATATCTCTTGAAGATATGAAAATTCTCCATTTCGTTTCGGTAGTTGAGAGAATATTCATTGAACTGTCGTAGATTGTACCGCGGTTTGCCTTTAAGGTCGAGCTTGTCGTTACTTGCTCATAAACTTTGTTTTTGTAATATTCGTAGGAGAAGTATTGCAATTTAAAAAGATTTGTCAAAAGATATGCCGCGAATACAAGAAAGCATACGGATATGACAACTACTCTCCGTCTTGTTGTAACGATAGCTGGTTCCGATGTGATTTTTTCTTTTTTCATAAAAATCCTCAAAAAAAGATATAGCGACAACTCGTAAAGAGCTATCGCTATATCTTATT
>JAZQRU010000043.1:0-43681 GCA_045629745.1 Eubacteriales bacterium | reverse complement strand
TCTCTTGTGGTCAGTGTACAGCAGTATGTCCCACAGGCGCTCTTGTTGAAAAGGACGATACTGACAAGGTTTGGGCTGCTCTTGCTGATCCTACAAAGCACGTTGTAGTTCAGACTGCTCCTTCTATCAGAGCTACTCTCGGTGAGTGCTTCGATATGCCTATCGGCACTAACGTTGAGGGTAAGATGGTTGCGGCTCTCAGAAGACTTGGCTTCGAGAAGGTATTTGATACCAACACCGCGGCAGACTTCACCATCGTTGAAGAGGCTACCGAGCTTCTTGAGCGCGTAAACAACGGCGGAGTTCTTCCTATGATTACCTCTTGCTCACCCGGATGGATTAAGTATTGCGAATACTACTATCCCGAATATCTTGCTCACCTTTCTTCCTGCAAGTCCCCTCAGCAGATGGGCGGCGCTCTTATCAAGACCTACTGGGCAGATAAGATGGGTTACAAGCCCGAGGATATTTTCGTTGTTTCCATTATGCCTTGTACCGCTAAGAAGTTCGAGGTAGGACGTGACGATATGTCCGCGGCTGGCAACGGAATCTGCGACGTTGACGTAGCTCTCACCACCCGTGAGCTTGCTAAAATGATTTCGAGAGCAGGCATTAAGTTTACTGCTCTTCCCGACGAAGAATTTGACACGGCCCTCGGTGTTGACACCGGTGCGGCAGTTATCTTCGGCGCAACGGGCGGCGTTATGGAAGCAGCTCCCAGAACTGCTAACGACGTTCTTACCGGCAAGGATAACAAGGAGCTTGTATTCTCTGAGGTTCGCGGAACCGAGGGACTTAAGGAAGCTACTTACAACATTGCAGGCAAGGAAATCAAGGTTTGCGTTGCTTCCGGCACCGCAAACGCAAAGCGTGTTATGGAAAAAATCGCTTCCGGTGAAGCTGACTGGACCTTCGTTGAAATTATGGGATGCCCCGGCGGTTGCGTAAACGGCGGCGGTCAGCCTATCCAGCCTCAGTACGTTCGTGATACCGTAGACCTTAAGGCTGTAAGAGCTAAGGCTCTTTACGACCAGGACGAAGCTATGGAAATGCGTAAATCTCACCTTAACCCCATTATCAAGGAAGTTTACGATAACTACTTCAAGGGCGGTTACGGTTGCCACGCAGCTCACGAGGCACTTCACACCTCTTACGTTGCACGTAAGAAGTACGAGAACTAATAAGCTACAAAGAAAACGGAGATGCTTCGGCATCTCCGTTTTTTATAAATCACTAAATACAATTAAATTTCAAAATTTCTGAATTATATTTTTAATCCGTTTTTATATCTTTCAAACTTATTTTTGAAGCACAAAATTAAATCTTGAAAAGAATACTGAATTTTGCAAAAAAAGAACTCGGATTAAATACCGAGTTCTGAATTTAAAACTATTTGTTTTTGTCGCTTTCGATAAAGTAGGTTGCTTCGCTGTCTGCGGTGGAGAGGGCGAAGGCTAAAGGAAACATTTCAAAGGCGGCTGAGATATTGCGGGGGTCCTCAGTTGAAGAATAGCCCATATGATAGCGGATAGCGAAAGCTTCTTCGCGGGTAAGCTTCATATAGGCGGTTATCATATAGACGCTCTTTTCACCGTGGCCGTATGGCATTTTGTCGTCATATTCAAATGTGTCAACTCTTTGCCACGCACCCTTTTCGTCTTTTACGTTGCGGAAGCCTTTTTTATAGACGTTTATTTTGCAAAGGTCGTGAAGAAGCGCAACGATAGCAATGCTTTCGTCGGTATATTCCGTGCCGATAATTTCCTTTGTTCTGGGTGCTTCAAGATAGCTTTTTAAGCATTCGTATACGTTGAGGGAATGCTCGCAAAGTCCGCCTTCCTTTGATAAATGAAATCTTGCGCTTGCTGGCGCTTCAAAAAAGTCAGATGCCGGAGAGGTGAGAAAGTCGAGCAGCTCCTTTGCGCCCTCTCGCTTTATCGTATTTTTATAAAGCTCTATAAATTTTTCTTTTGCGTTCATAAAAAGGTCCTTTCTTAAATCAGGATTTGTCGGTATTTTTTTGTGAGAGCCTTTCAAGCTCTTTTTTCTTTTTTGACGAGCCTTTCATTGCCGTTAAGTTTTTCCTGGCTCTTCCGTTAAAAAGAGAGGAGATAAAGCGCACGGGGTAAAAGACGGGCAAAAGCAAGGGGCATTTTTTTAACACGGGGTAGCGGTTTGCCATAAGGCTATACGGCGGAAAAAGGCGTTCAAACATAATAGCCGCGCCGCTTTTCTTTTTTCTTTTGCGCAAATACGCGTTTTCAAGCGTGCCGTAGGTGCCGCCCGTTACTGTGTAAAGCTCAAACTCCAAAAGCTCGGGAGTTTCTTCTTTTTCCTCAAACCAAAGCCCTATTAGAGCCTTGATGTTTTTGTAAAAATCTAAAAGATTTTCTTCACGAAGTCTTTCACAAAGCTTCTTTTCGTCATATTCCTTGTTTTTAAACACAAGGTAAAAATCGAATACTGTGCGTATTCCCGCGCCACCCGTTTCGTCATGCTTTTTTGCGTGGTGAAGAAGAAATACGAGGAAGTCCTCTTCCGTCATTAAACGGTGATACCGGTTATCCCCTTTTTCAATTGTGTGTTCCATAGAAAAGGCGCGCATATCGAAATGCAGAATTCTATGTAATTCTATTTCAAGGAAAGGCGGCTTTTTAAAGCAGTCGTGAACCTCTAATGATATGTCAAGCTGATAACCCGATTCAATTAAAAGCGATTTAGCCTTTTCAAAATTTTCACTACCTATGAAAATATCAATATCCGTCATCTGACGCAGGCTCGGGGTTTTATAAAGCTCTTTTATAAGAAAGCCCTTTAAGAGAAGATATGAAATTTCATTTTCGGAAAAAAGACGGGAAAGCCTTTCAAGCTCGAGCTTTTGAGTTATATGCTTTGCGCCTGCAACGGCTGCATCGCGGCTAAAGTCGGAATAAAGTGCCGCGGGGGCATTTATTTTTGCCATATCTCCGAGAGCTTCAAACATTAAGGCTTCAATAGAGTGCCTTTTTGCCATTCCGTAAACAAAATCCCAAGGCAGCTCCTCGGGCTTTTCGGAAATCTTAAGTCCCTCTTCATATTCAAAGAAAACGCGGGCAAGATACCTTGCCGTTTTTATTTTTTCTTGGTAAGTCATTGCTTCCTCTTTTTAATAATTTTACGGACAAGCGCGAAAAGACGTTTTCTTATCCCAAAATAAAGCTTTCGCAAAGGGTAAAAGAATACGCGGCTACGTGCGTAAAGCCTTACGGAAAGCGAATTCACATCGTAGCTTTTTCCGTTTTTATTGTATTTCGTCAAGATTCCGAGTATCGACTCGGGAGCTACCGTTTCCGTGAAATACGTGTTATCTCCGCGCGTTATATAGACTCCGTTTTTGATTTTTACGACTCTATGCAAAACGTAGCGCGAGGCTTTGTCTTTAAATAGAATAACGTCGTATTTGCGGGGCTTGCCTGAAAGTGACTCGATAACTGCCATATCGCGTCCGCCGCGAAGCTGAGGGCGCATACTTTCGCCTACGGCGCAAGCGGCAAAGCTTCCATGCTCTTTTAGCTCGTTTTCTACAGTGCTTTCAAAAAAAACCGCCATTACTCAATAATTCCCGCGTCACGAAGCTGCCTTTCAAAGGATTTTGCATCGCGAAGCAAAAGCTCGCGCGGAGCATCGTATTCCTTTTCGAGAGCCTCGACAAGCTCCTCACAGCTTTTATCGGAGTCCTTTACGATATTCCACATAAAAGCGCCTGTTTCATTCATTCTTACAAGTCCCTGAAAGCTTTTAGCTGCATCTCCCGTCGCAACGGCAAGATATGATGAGCCAACCTTTTCAAGAACAAAGCCGGATTTGATTTTCATAAAAACACTCCAAAATTATACTTATACAGTATAATTATAGCATAAACAAACCCTATTTGCAAGTATTGGGGGCGAAAATTCGCCCCCAATATTCAATTTTACGAAAAACCGTATCTCGGGGCGAATATTTCGCTCTCGATTTTCATAAGTCTATTATATTTGGAGGTTCTTTCACTTCGCGCGGGCGCGCCCATTTTGACAAAGTCACAAGAGAGCGCTACGGCAAGGTCTGCGATAAAAGAGTCCTCAGTTTCTCCGCTTCTGTGAGACATTATCGTTTTATAGCCGAGCTCCTTTGATATTGATACCGCCTCATAGGTTTCGGTAAGAGTTCCTATCTGATTTGGCTTTATAAGAACGGAATTTGCGATTTTTCTTGAAAATCCGTCTAAAATTCTTTCACTGCTCGTCGTAAAAAGGTCGTCACCGACGAGCATAATTCCACGCCCTGAGAGTTTTTCCGTAATTCTCTCCCATCCGCGAAAATCGCTGTCTGCCAAGGCATCCTCAATGCTCATTACGGGATAGCGCTCGGCAAGGGATATAAAATAATTTATAAGCTCGTCGGAGGTGTATATTTTTTCGCGCTTTCTGAGATAATAATTTTTTCCGTCGTACCATTCGCTAGCGGCGGCGTCAAGCGCGATTTTCACCTCGCTCTCGGGCGAGTATCCGCACTCCTTGATAGCCTTTATAAGAAGCTCGACGGCTTCCTCGTCAGAGGACAAATTTGGCGCGAAGCCGCCTTCGTCGCCAACCGCCGTGGACAAATTCTTCGTTTTTAAAATCTTCTTTAATACCCCGTATATTTCCGAGCATATTCTCACCGCCTCGCAAAAGCTCTCAGCACCAATGGGAACTAGCATAAATTCCTGGATTTCAACGTTGTTTCCCGCGTGCGCGCCGCCGTTTAAAACGTTCATCATAGGAATCGGCATTTTTTTTACAAGCGCACCGCCAAGATAGCGGTAAAGCGGAATACCTAAGGAGCGTGCCGCGGCGCGCGCTATCGCTAAAGATACCGAAAGAATTGCGTTTGCTCCGAGATTCGATTTATCGTACTCACCGTCAAGAGCTATCATTACGGAATCGGCTTCCTCGTTTTCAAAGGGCGAGATACCGACAAGGGCTGGAAAAATTACGTCGTTTACGCCTTTTATCGCCGATAAAACTCCGTGCCCGAAATAGCGCGCGCTATCGTTATCGCGCTTTTCCAGTGCTTCGTTTTTTCCGCGTGATGCGCCCGAGGGAACGGAGGCTTCGCCCACTGTGCCGTCAGATAGCACTACTTCCGAAAAAACCGTCGGATTTCCTCGCGAATCAAGGATTTCCATAGCTTTTATTTCTTTAATTTCGACCATTGCTTACCACCTTTCAAAATTATATAAACATATTATTTGCACACTTAACAAAAAATAGTACTCTGAATAGAATATAATATCTTAGCCGTAAGAGAATCGAACTAAAAAGCCTTGCGACGATAAATTTTGGTGTCTTTCGTCGTACCGAGTCTTGTAAAGTTCTACTTTACTGCGGCTCATTACAACAAAATCCACAAAAAAATTTATTCGCCGTAAGATGCGAATGCAGTTTTAAAAGAATAGATTTTTTCATAGACGAGTCGTTTTTTTTAAGAATATACGATATTCAAGAAAAAAGCGGCGAAGTATAGGGGAAAATCTATCTTTTAAAACCTTATGAGTTCGACTCTCTTACGGCTAGGAAAGGATTTTTTATGAGAATTCACACAGTTAAAGAGGGGGATACTGTTTTCAAAATTGCGAGAAGCTACTCGACGCCTCCTGCAAAAATCATTGAAAACAATGCCATCGTTGCCCCCGACAGACTTTATCCCGGGCAAAAGCTCGTTATTTTAACTCCAACGAGGACATACACCGTTAGAGGCGGTGACACACTCAAGTCAATTGCTCTGCGATTCGGTGTGGACACACAGGAGTTAAAAAGAAATAACCCCTCGCTTATGGGGGGCGACAGGATTTATCCGGGTCAAATTCTTGCGGTAAAATACGGAGAAAAGGAATACGGAAATGCCGTCGTAAACGGCTATTATTCAAGAGATTGCACTAAGGATAGGCTATCCTTATATCTGCCTTATCTCACTTACGTCACCATTGCCTCGCATAAGTGGGAAAACGGCGAGCTTTGCCGCCTTTTTAACTATGATGACGCACTTAAGCTAAGCAAAAGCGAGGGAGCGCTTCCCGTAATGAGAGTTTATACCGGGAGCGCCTTATGCGAGCTGCAAAAGGAGATGGAGAATTTTTCAAAGCAAATAATTTCACGGGCAAAATCCGACGGATTTCAGGGAGTTTCATTCTCGGGCGGATGCGTAAAAGAAGATGGCTTCGGTGAATTTTTACGGGAATTCCGAAACGAATTAAAAAAATCGGAGCTTGAGCTTCACCTGGAGCTTGACGGAAACGCGAGTGTTGAGCCATATAAAGACCTTTCGGAAACGGCAGACGTCGTGCTTCTTAATTTTGATAGAGATGAGAGAAGCTTAGACATGGATTTCGCATCGTGCGAGGAAGCTTTATTAAATAGCTATTCTTCTATCTGCGAGAGCAGAAAAACCTTGCTTGACGTTTTTTCGCCCAGCTATCTCGGAGATGAAGCGGTGGATTTTCAAGAAATTGAAAAGCTCATAATCTCCCGCGGAATTGAGGCGGCTTACTGCGAAAAATCAAAAACCGGAAGCTTTAGAATGAAGCGATATTCGGGCGGGCAAAATAAGGAAATTTCCGCGCATTTCCCCACTCCCGAAAATACAAAAGCCAAGCTCGAGCTTTTGGGCGAGCTTGGCTTTATGGGGGTAAGCTTTGATATTAAAAGAAGTCCCATATCAAGTCTTATGGCATTTAATTCCCTTTTTCACGCGGAAAAAGCGTCAAGCGTGGCGGAAAACTCCTGCCGCGACAGGACTTAAGGGCCTACGTAAGTTCTTACGCGAAGAGGAACATTGAGCTTTTCCGAGATTTTGAAGCATTCCTGAAGCTCCTCTTCCGTAAGGCTTTCGCGAACGACGGAAAACGTAACGTTTTGCACATATTTCTTTACATTTTCCGCAAACTTGAGAATTGCATCAAAGGCTTCTAATTTATACACGGGTCGGCACATTTCGTTGTATTTTTCCGCACTTGAGGTATTGAGGCTTATTGAAACCGTATCAAAGGCATCTTTGTAAAGCGGGGCGGTGTTGCAAGCCAAAATCAAGTCCGACTGGCCGTTGGTGTTTATTCTTGTTTTAAGCTTCGGGTAGCGGGTTTTGATTTCCTTTGCAAGCGCTGTGCTGTCGGAAAGCCTATAGCTCGGCTCGCCGTAGCCGCAGAAAACTATTTCGTCGTAGCGAGAGAGGTCGCGTGCGAAAACCGCCTCAAATATTTCCTCAAGGCTCGGCTCTCTTAGAAGCCAAAGGCTATCTGAGCCGTACGCGCCGTCACCGTTATTACGTATACAGAAGGAGCAACGGTTTGAGCACCTGTTGGTAATATTTATATAAAGCCCCAAGCCTACCTCGTATGCTATACACATTCCTTTTTTCATATTCCGAAAAATCTCCTTGCGTTATCTTCCGTTAAGCGCGCCGCCTCCTCTTCCGAAAGCGAGAGAAGCTCGGCTAAGACTCTGTTCGTGTAAACGAGCTTGCCCGAATGGTTGAGCGTTCCTCTTTCGGGATGCGGCGCAAGATACGGAGCGTCGGTTTCAATAAGTATTTTTTCCTTTGGGACTATGACGGCAACCTCACGCGGACGTCTTGCGTTTTTAAAGCTAAGCGTGCCCGAAAAGGAAATCATATAGCCGAGGCGGACAAGCTCCTGTGCCATTTCGGCACTTCCCGAAAAGCTATGTAAGACACCGCGCACCCGAGGATAGCGTCTTATTACGTCTACAATATCGCCGTGCGCATCTCTATCGTGAATAACGACGGGAAGGGAGAGCTTTTCAGCAAGTGACATTTGCGCTTCAAAATACTTCATTTGTATTTCTTTATCCGTATCGGGATAGTGATAATCAAGTCCTACCTCCCCTAGTGCCACGCATTTATTGCTTTTGTCAAGTATGAGCTCTTCAATATCCGAAAGGGCTTCTTCGAGTGATACGTTAAGATATTGCGCGTCAGTTGGGTGTATACCTATTGCGGTATACATATTTTCGTGTTGTTTAGCTTGCGCTATCGCAAGGCGCGAGGTTTCGGGCGAGGTGCCCACGTTTATAATATATGACACGGAGTCCGAAAGAAGAGCGCCGATGAGTACATCGGCGCCCGTCTTAAGCTCCTCACTGAAGCGCTCGTCGTAATAGTGCGCGTGGGAATCAAAATACTTCATTAGTGGATTCTATCTCCATTCTTAGCTGTCTTGTCAAGGAATACGACCTTAACGTCTTCTTCACCAGAGGCAAGAAGCATTCCGCGGCTTTCAACACCGCAGAGCTTTGCTGGCTTAAGATTTGCTATAACGGCAACCTTTTTGCCTATAAGCTCGTCGGGAGTATAGAATTTTGCAATGCCCGAAACTATCTGGCGCTTTTCATATCCGAGGTCAACGATAAGACGAAGAAGCTTCTTAGCCTTCGGCACAGGCTCGCATTCAAGAATTTCGGCAACGCGAATCTCAACTGCCGCAAAGCTTTCAATTCCTATCTCTTCCTCGTGCTCAGGCTCGGAATTTTCTTCATTTTCCTTTGCGAGTGCGGCTTTTTTAGCCTCTACCTCTTCAAGATATTTCTTTTCGTCAACTCTTGCGAAAAGAACGAAGGCTTCGCCAAGAGCCTTGCCCGCCTCAAGCGAGCCAAAGCTTTTTATGCTTTCAAAATCGCATTTATCCGTTGCAAGCTGCCCAAAAATAGCATCTGCGGTTGCGGGGATATAGGGCTTAAGAAGAACTGCGCCAACTCTTATAACTTCAAGAAGATTATAAATTACGCTTGCCAAACGAGGCATAGTTTCTTCCGATTTTGCAAGAATCCAAGGGGTAGTTTCGTCAATATACTTATTCGCGCGGCGAAGAAGCGAGAAAATCTCGTCAAGAGAATCCGCTACGCGATATTCCGACATAAGACTTACCGATTTTTCTATTGCAAGCTTTGCCGCACTTTTAAGCTCGCGGTCAAGCTCTGTTTCCTCTGTGGGCGCGGGCACTAAGCCGCCGAAATATTTTTTCGTCATAGCGTGCGTTCTGCTAACGAGGTTTCCGAGGTTGTTCGCAAGGTCGTTATTATATCTTGAAACAACGCTTTCGTGAGTTATAGAGCCGTCGGAGTTATAAGGCATTTCGGCAAGAGCGTAATAACGCACACCGTCAATACCGAAGGTTTCTGCAAGCTCGTCAGCAAATACGACGTTACCCTTTGACTTCGACATTTTGTCGTTAGCGAAATTAAACCAGGGGTGGCCGAAAACCTTTTTAGGAAGCGGAAGGTCGAGCGCCATAAGGAAGATGGGCCAATAAATCGTGTGGAAGCGAAGTATATCCTTACCGATAATATGAACGTCACAGGGCCAGTTTTTCTTGAAAAGCTCGCACTGCCCGTCAAACGATTTATCGGGATCGTAGCCTATTGCGGTTATATAGTTTGTAAGCGCGTCAAGCCATACGTAAACGACGTGCTTATCGTCAAAATCAACGGGAATTCCCCATTTAAACGAGGTTCTTGAAACGCAGAGGTCCTGAAGTCCTGCCTTGAGGAAGTTGTTAACCATTTCCTTTTTACGACTCTCGGGCTCGATAAAATCGGGGTTATCCTCGATATGCTTGATAAGACGGTCTACGTATTTCGTCATTTTGAAGAAATATGCTTCCTCGCGTGCCTGAGTTACTTCTCTTCCGCAATCGGGGCATTTGCCGTCAACAACCTGGGTTTCCGTGAAGAAGGACTCGCAGGGGGTGCAATACCAGCCCTCGTAATAGCCCTTGTATATATCGCCCTTGTCGTAGAATTTCTTAAAGATTTTCTGCACGCATTTTTCGTGATAGGGCTCTGTTGTTCTTATAAAGCGGTCGTATTTTACGTTGAGCTTGTCCCATATATCCTTAATTTCGCCTGCTACGTTATCGACGTATGCCTGGGGGGAGATGCCTGCTTCTTTAGCAAGATTTTCTATTTTTTGGCCGTGCTCGTCGGTACCCGTGCAAAGATAAACGTCACGTCCTAAGCTTCTTTGAAATCTTGCGAAGGCATCTGCCATTATGATTTCATAGGTATTGCCAAAATGAGGCTTTCTCGAAGCGTAGGCTATGGCGGTTGTTACGTAAAATTTTTCCATTAGTTTTCTCCTTAGGCAAGAGCAAATAATCCGAACTCGTTTTGAAGACGCGAATTATACGTTATACATCAGCAAAAATTTTTATAATATCCGCATATTATTTCAAATTTTCGCCTCGTCTAACAAAAAATTCGTTCTCTTTAAAATTCGTGGAACTCTAAACCTTTATTTTTAGATGATTTTGGTGCTTGGCGCTCGCCGCCAAGTGCGGACTTTGCAAGAGCGATAAGTGCCGAAAGCGCTGAAAATCAAGGATTTAGAGCGAATTCGGATTATTTACTCTTGCCTACTGCGAGCGAATGAAACTCGCGCGTATTCTAATACTATATTTTATCACAATTAACTTATAATTGCAAGTTTTTTCAAAATTTTTAATGAAAGAAATTGGATTTACCCTGAAATATTGACATTCGCCTGAAAAGATGTTAAAATATATAATGGTATATTATTTAAAATATTTTTGAAGGAGCGCCGAATGAGAAAATATTTTCCAAGACTTCTTGGCAATCTTGATACAAAAAAACGCTTATGCGGCGCAATTCTCAAAAATACGCTCCCACACGCATTTTTAGTCGTCGGCTCTTACGGCTCGGGCAAGAAAACGCTAGCGCTTGAGCTTGCCGCCGCGCTTAACTGCGAAAACCGTAATAACGAAAACTACGCTCTTCCCTGCCACGAATGCAATACCTGCAGACGTATAAGAGAAAATCTTTTCGCAGACCTTCATTTTGTAAAGCGCGACTCCAAAAAAATGTCTATAGGCGTTGAGGAAATTCACAAAATGCGCGACGATATGATACTTTCCGCAAACGAATCCGACTATAGAATTTACGTTATAGACGAAGCCGAAAAAATCACGCCTCAGGCGCAGAATGCAATGCTCACGATACTTGAAGAGCCTCCTGCCGGAGTCGTCATTTTGCTTTTGGCAAGCGAAGCGGACAAAATCCTCACGACTATAAAAAGCCGAACGCAAAGCATTGCTATGCAAAGATTTTCAAGCTCAGAGCTTCTTGGATTTTTAAAGGAAAAGAGCGACAAAGCGAGAACTTTGGAAATTACAGACGAGGAAAAGCTTTCGGGCTTGCTCATTGCGGCAGACGGAAGAATCGGACAAGCGCTTGCTCTTATCGACGACACGCGCGCATCGCTTGAAATAACGGAGAGGCGCGAAATGGCGCTTGGGCTTGTCCAAAAGTTCGGGCAAAATACTCCCTTCTCCGAGCTATTCCTTGCGACGAAGGAGCTTCCGACGGGCAGAGTTGAATTCAAGGAAGCGCTTGAGGAGCTGCTTTTAGCGCTTCGGGATTTGATTCTCGTAAAATATGACAGAAACGCGCCCTTGGTTTTCTTCACCTCACACGAGTCTGCGCGGGAAATTTCGGGAAAAATGAATACCAAAAGACTTTTTGGAATTTACGACGTTCTCAAAAAGACACTTGAGGATAATGCTAAAAACGCAAACATCGGCGCGGCTATTGCAAATCTTGCCGCTCAAATAAAGCTTATTTAGAAAGGAAAAATAATGGAAGATATAAAGACAAACGAAGCTGCAATCGAAGAAGCAAAGGAAGCTCTCGTTGAAATCGTTGGAATAAATTTCCGCGAGGCAGGAAAAATATATTACTTCTCCCCGGGAAAGCTTCGCGCAAATCTCGGTGACAAGGTTATAGTGGAAACCGCAAGAGGCATTGAGATAGGAACCGTTAAAATCCCCAACAAAAAGGTTCCCGTTTCCGAAACGGTTTCCCCTCTCAAAGAAATAACAAGAATTGCAACTCAAGACGATCTCAAGCGTGATGCGAAAAACCGCGAGCTTGAGTTTGAATCGGCACTTATCTGCAAGAAGAAAATCGCATCTCACGGGCTTGAGATGAGCCTAGTTGCCGTTGAATATACTTTTGATAACTCCAAACTCATTTTCTACTTTACCTGCGAGTCTCGCGTTGACTTCAGAGAGCTTGTTAAAGACCTTGCAACAACGTACAGAACGAAAATTGAGCTTCGCCAGATAGGAATAAGAGATGAGGCAAAAATGATGGGCGGACTCGGCATTTGCGGAAGAAAATTCTGCTGTGCGGGCTTCCTTACCGATTTCGTTCAGGTTTCAATTAAAATGGCAAAGGAACAGAATTTCTCCTTAAATTCGGCTAAGGTTTCGGGCGCTTGCGGAAGACTTATGTGCTGCCTTCGTTACGAGCACGAAACGTATGAGGAGGCTATTAAGCGCACGCCTCCCGTAAACTCCACAGTCAAAACGCAAGACGGCGTCGGCGCAGTTATTGAAACGAAACCCTTGGCAGAAGAAATCAAGGTTCGCTTAAACGACAGAGAAAAGGACGCTGAGAAAACCTATAAAATACGCGACGTTCAGGTTCTTAAGACACCCAAGAAGCAAAAAGACGAAGAAGACGTAAATAACGAGGAAAATTAAGTTTTTCATTCGTTGCTTTCACCAATATTTTACGTATATTTTTGTTAAACACATAGTTTTTTGCAAAAACCCCTTGATTTTTTATTATATTGTGATAAAATAGTTATAGCAAAATTTTACGGAGGTATCCAAAATGGCATTCAAGATTACTGACGCTTGCATTTCTTGCGGCGCTTGTGCTGATGCTTGCCCCACCGGCTGCATCTCTGAGGGCGACGGCAAGTACGTTATCAACGCTGATGAGTGCGTTAGCTGCGGAAGCTGCAAAGACGCTTGTCCCGTTGATGCTCCCGTTGAAGACTAATCTATAAACTTCGCAAATACATATTGCGAAAAGCTTAAGCCGAGCGATATTCGCTCGGTTTATTCTTTAACAAACGAGGTAAAAAGTGCTTACAAGGCTTTTTGAAAACGAAAGAATCGACAAGGTCAACGACGACCTTTCACTAATACAAAAGCAGGACGGCTTACTTTTCGGGACCGATGCGCTTTTGCTTGCCGGCTACGTTGCAGGAAAATACGATTTCGGAATAGAATTCGGTGGCGGCTCAGGAATAATCTCAATGCTTCTTCTCTCTCGCGGAAAACTCTCGCTTTGCGACACGGTAGAGGCGCAAGAGGAGTATGCGAGCCTTACCCAGAGAAACGCGAAATTAAATTCTCTTGACGGAAGGCTTCGCTCCGTATTCTCTGACATCAGAGATTATACTCCCCCGAAGGATGCCGATATAATTTTTACAAATCCGCCTTATATGAAAACGACGAGCGGAAAGCTTTGCGAGAACGATGCAAAAAGCATTGCGCGTCACGAGGTTTTCGGTGATATTCGCGACTTTTTGCTTTCTGCTAAAAGAATGCTTAAGTTTGGCGGTGCGTTTTACGCGGTTTACAGACCCGACAGGCTCGTTGATTTGATCTCGGCTATGAGAGAATGCGGAATTGAGCCGAAGCGCGCAACCTTCGTTCACGCGTGTGAGAAGAGCGAAGCTTCTATGGTGCTTGTCGAGGGGCGGCGTGAAGGAAAGCCTGCCTTAAAGCTCACGAAGCCGCTTTTGATTTACAGTAACCCAACGCATAAAAGCTACTCAAACGATATGAATTATATTATGAATGAGGGCATATTCCCCGAGGAATTTAATATAAGCAACTCGAAAAGGAAAACTTAAATTGAGTAATATTGAAAAAAACAAGATTATGCCGTCCACGCTTTATCTCGTGGCGACACCTATAGGCAATCTTCTCGATATTTCGGAAAGGGCGAAGAAGGTGCTTTCCGAGGTTGATTTTATTGCTGCTGAGGACACGAGAAATTCCTTGAAGCTTATATCTGCTTACGGAATAAAAAATGAGCTTGTGAGTTATTTCGAGCATAACAAAAAGTCAAGCGGAGAACGAATTATTGCAAGGCTTCTTAACGGAGAGTCCTGCGCGCTTGTGACAGATGCCGGCATGCCTGCAATAAGCGACCCCGGCGAAGATATCGTAAGACTTTGCGCTGAGGCAGGTATTACGGTTGCTATAGTACCCGGTGCTTGCGCTGCGGTTTCTGCACTTGCGCTTTCTGCACTTCCTACCGGAAAATTTACCTTTGAGGGCTTTCTTCCCGCTGCAAAGGGCGAAAGACTAAAGGAGCTTGAAAAGCTTGAATACGAGCGCCGCACTATGATATTCTACGAAGCTCCTCATAAGCTTTTAAAAACTCTTGAGGATATGTGTGACGTATTCGGTAAGGAGAGAAAAATCTCCCTTTCGCGCGAGCTCACGAAGCTCAACGAAGAAACCTTAAGAACTACACTCTCCGAAGCCCTTGCACACTTTTTAGAAAAAGAGCCTCGCGGCGAGTACGTTCTCGTTGTTGAAGGAAGCTTAAAGGAAGAAGGAAACGGACTTTCAAACCTAACGGTCCCTGAGCATATTGAATACTACGTAAAATCGGGGCTTTCAAAAAAAGATGCGATAAAGGCGGTTGCCAAGGACAGAGCTCTGCCTAAATCGGAAATTTACAGATACACTATAGGATAATAATATGGGATACTTATTTTCACTAATTTCGGTGTTTGCCTGCACTACAAAGGGCTTTTGCGGTAAAAAGATAAGCGCATATACGAAAGAATACAGAAGCGCTATGCTCTCAAATTCTTTGAGAATGCTGATTTGCATTGCAATCGGAGCGATTTTCGTTTTGGTTGACGGCGGATTTTCCGCCTTCCGCGTTACAGGAAAAACGCTTTTGATTTCAGCTCTCTCCGGCGTTATGACGTCACTTCTCGTTATCAGCTGGCTTCTTTCCGTAAGGCGCGGAGCTTATATGATGGTTGACGTTTTTATAACTCTCGGAGTTACTGTGCCTATCATTTTATCAAGCTTATTATTCAATGAAGAAATACGCTTAAACCAGATAATAGGACTTGTAATTCTCTTTTCCGCAACGTTTATAATGTGCTCTTACAATAACCAGATAAAGACGAAATTAACTTTTTCAACCTTTCTTCTTCTCGTTTTAACGGGCCTTTCAAACGGACTTGCTGATTTTTCGCAGAAGCTTTTTATAAAAGAGGCAGACGGAGCGCTCGCTTCGAGCTTCAATTTTTACACTTACGTTTTCTCTGCCCTCACGTTAATCATTGTTTTTGCGCTTTGCATTGACAAGAAAAAAGGAATAAAAGAAAGCGTCGAGGCGGTTAAAAAAAGCTACGTCTACATTATTATAATGGCAATAGCGCTTTTTGCAACCTCGTATTTCAAGACTCTTGCGGCAAAGCATCTTTCGGCAGCGGAGCTTTATCCCTTATACCAGGGTACGCTCTTAATTCTTTCCGCGTTTATGTCTGCGATTTTCTTCGGAGAAAAGATAAAACCGAAATGTATTATAGGTATAATACTTACGTTTATCGGACTCGTCATAATGAACGTTTTAAGCTTCTAAGCTTTGTTTACATAAAAATCCCGAAGCGGAATTTCCGCTTCGGGATTTTGTTTTGTTTTCGGTTTTACCGAGTTTAACCTACAAGACCGGAACGCTCGATACCCTGAACAAGATATCTCTGACAGAAGAGATAAAGTATTACAAGGGGCGCGATAATCAACAAGCCTGCGGTATTCTGAATAGCAGTTTTATACTGCGCGTTACCGATAAGGGGATTGTTGGGATCTATAAGTGCTTCGGGAATGTTGGTGTAAATATCGGGCATAAGATAAACCTTTGATGCTTCGTCATAGAGATTCGTGAAGAATATTCTCGTGTAGAATTCATCAGTCCACTGCCATGAGAATGAGAACAGGAATACCGTTATCATCATAGGTACGGCAAGGGGAAGAATTATCTGGAAGAAGGTACGCATAGTATTCGCACCGTCAACGTAAGCTGACTCTTCAAGCTCATCGGGTACGCCCTTGAAGAACTGACGCATAAGGTAAATATAAAGTCCGTTCTTAAATGCAAGGCCCGATATTGAAAGTATGATGAGGGGCCAGAAGGTGTTGGAAAGTCTTAAAGAATCTCCCAAAATAAGCTCGATAGGTCCCTTATAACCAAGTCCTATAACCTTAAAGAGATCAAACTCCGTAAAGTGCTGAATGAGCGAGTACTTAAGCGTCATATGAGGAATAACCATCGTTATAACGACTGCTATCATTATGAGCTTATTACCCTTGAACTTAAACTTTGCAAGACCGTATCCGATAAGACACGATACGAACATTTGAATAAGCGCGCACGCAAGCGAAAGAAGCAAGGTATTTAAAAGGGCTTCTAAATAGTGGTTTTCAATTATGATATATTTGTATATATCAAGTGTGAAATGTCTGGGAATAAAGGTTACCGTTGAATTTAAGATATCCTCTCTCGACATAAACGAGTTCGCAATTCTCGCAAAGAAGGGGTAAAGAATTACGTAGGATACACCAAGCATAAGGATGAAACGAACAACCGTTACGGCTGCCTTAATCCAGGTGTTAGAAGCTTTAAGCTTAGCCTGTAATCTTTCTTTAAAGGAGAGCTTACCTTCGTAGTCAACACGGATTTTATTCTTTGTTTCTTTTGTTACTGTAGTATTAGAATCCATATTCAACCCTCCTTAATCCTTTCGTTGATAGAATATAAACGATGAAGCTATACCCGCAACTACGGCAATTATCAAAATAACCACTATAAAGTAAATCCACGACATTGCTGTTGCAAGCGAGAAATCCGGTATTATAAACGTATCGTTAATTTCCTTCATCGTCGGGTTGGTTGATCTTGTAAATGCGTCGATAGTAGTATAAACCGCGTTTACGAGAATCATTGGAGATATCATCGGGAACGTTACTTTCCAGAAGGTTTCCCAACCGGTTGCACCGTCTATACGGCACGCCTCGTAAATCGAGGGTGAGATAGACTGAAGACCTGCAAGGAATATAAGCATCTGAACGCCCGAGTAGTTGATAATGTTGTAAATATCGTTTACAAGCTGAACTACGTAGGTAACGAGCTGGCCGCCGACCTTCATAGTTCCGAAAAGCTTTTCAACGTCGAGAACGGAAATAATCTGGTTTGAGCCACCGCCTGAGCCGTCATCGCCCGCAACGTTATCGGTACTGGTCAACATATCGCTCGCGTTTATCGAGTCCATAAGACCCGTTGATATAATAACGGGAACGAAGAAGATAGCACGGAATGCAGCTCTTCCAAGCATTTTCTGGTTAAGAACAACAGCTATAAAGAGCGAGAAAATGATAATTGCGGGAACCTGGAAAAGTATCTGCTGAAGTCCTGCTATAAGGCTTGTTACGTATTCGGGATCGTCAATGAGGGCTTTCTTGTAAATTTCAAGACCGAGTGGCTTAATAGTTGTTATACCCGTTACGAAATCCGTATCGGTTTTGAAGAACGTAAGCCAAAGTGAGTCAAGAAGGATAGGAATGTAGATAAGAATAATTCCAAGGATAAAGGGGGCTACGAATAAATAACCACTCCTTGCTTTTCTCTTATCGAGTGACGCTGCTCTGCGACGGCGTCTTTTAGGAATTTTTACTTCACTTGTCATTGTGTGCCCTCCTTATCCTAATTTTTTGAACGAAAGCTTATCAAGAGTGATAACAGTATTAGCGTCAAGTCTTATCGTTACAGAGAAGTTGTTGTAATTGATAAGGAAGCTTACCTTATCATTGCCCTTACGGTAGGTTACCATAGTTACGTTTCCGTTATCTATGGTGTAGTCAGTTCTTACGTAATCCTTGTCAAATGCCGCAGAGTCCGTAATGTAGCTGTACTTAGAGCTATACTCTATTGCGCTAAAGCTTACAACGTAAGAGTTTTCTGCACTTTCAGCGCCTGAATATTCAGTCGAGTAATTCGTAATAATCGCATCAACAGCAGCGACGAAGCCACTGTCAAGCTCGTTTACAGGAACGTTGAGTATTTCAGAGAACTGAATAAGAAGCGCGTTTTTATCTATTGCAAGCATAAGACGCTTAGCATAGTTTGCTTCGCCTCCCGCCTTGAGCTCTGCATAAGCATTGTCAACGCATACTGTAAGCTGTTCTTTCAAGAGCTCTACTATTTCGTTCTGAAGAAGAACGTAGTTCGCCTTCATTTCCTCGTCTTCAATAACACGCTCGCAAACGATTACGTTATGATCGTAAATCTCGTAATCCTGAAGAGAACCTATAGCATCGTTGAGAACCGCATAAGTGGTTACAATATCGTTGTACCAGTTCTGGTAGGATACTCCGTAGTAATCGTTAAGCTCTTTGTCTTCCTTAAGCTTTGAGGTATTCTGATAGCAAAGAATGTAATAAGGAGCTGCGCCGTTCTCAATAGACTTAAGTATTTCATACTGAACGTTGCCCGAGTAGTTAAGGGGCGAGCCTGCATAATTTACATAGCTATGAATAACAAGGCCTGTGAAAGGAACCGTGTACGAAGAATATCTGAAATGGCTTGAGTCGGTTGCAACGTTAAGAAGGTGAGTCGCATACTTAAGCGAATAAACGTTACCTGCGTCAAGCATAAGCTCATATCCGTCGATAGCGGTCATCCTCGAAAGAAGCGCGTCAACGTCTTCGATTGCATTCTCGCGGGAAATGTAATTATCTTCGTCAAAATTTGAGTTAAGAGCAGAGCCGAGAGTTGAAACGGAAATTTTGTTAGTGCCGTTTTCCCTGAAGCTCTTTTCAAATTTAGTGTAGAATTTATCAAGAACGTCAGAGCTTATAACAAGGTCGAAGAGAGACTCAAACTCTCTGAGCGACGAGTTATAAAGCTGCATTGATGCGTAACGGTTGTCAACCATCTTGGAAACGTTACCTTTATTGCGGATACCGTCAAACATCGCAGTGTTATTGATATACATAAAATCGAAATCGGGATATACGCCGAAGTTCATACCCGCATTTGCCGATACTGCGTTTGACTCTGCAAGAAGAGCTGCAAATCCGTCAGCTCCTCCGCACGAGCGCTCCCATCTTGCTTTGGTAGGATAGGTGGATTTTACACCGCCGTTAGCAAAGCCCGTAAGCCTTACGTTAATGTTGGTGATATTCTGCGCTAGCTCTGCGAATGCGCGGTACTCCTCTGCAAGAGCCGTATAGGAAGCCTTAAGAGCTTCGTCTTCGGTTGCCAGAGCGAGCTGCTCGTTTTCTGCCGCCTTAGCGAGAGCTATATCCTTAGCGCTCGCAAGCTCTTTCTGCATTGTAACAACGTCTTCAAATCTTGTAAGGGGAATAGATTTCGTTACGGGGAATGAGAGAACCTTTGCGGTGATATCCATAGCACCGAGAGCCTCGATATAAAGAGGAAGATTCTCATTTACCATCTCAAGAGTTGCAAAAGTGCCGTTGTTCTTAAGATAGTTCTTGTAATAAGACGCCATTCCGACGTAGCTGGATTCGTAATATGAATCCTCACCGTAAACCGCTTCTCCGATTTCTTCGTCGGTGAGCATTACAAATCTAGTTGCGTAAGTGCCGGTATACTTGAAGGGAGATGCCATTTTAAAGATACCCGTTTCACCGGTTGCCGAAGATTCGGAAAGGTCGAATGTGTCAATGGGATAGGGGCTATAGGATGCAAAAACGGTTCCGTACTTATATGAGGGGAAATCGGAGTTTATCCAAAGAGTTGCAAGCGTCGAACCCTCTTCAAGAATTGCAAAGTAGCCGTTTGTTACGGTTTCCTTACCATAAAGAGAGTTTGTAAGAGCGTTTGCAGGAACCTCGTTTACAACACCGTACACAGGCATCGTAACCTGCTGGCGATATGCATTCTTAAGGTCTATTGTCGAATATGCGTAGTCGGTGCCGTAAATACTGGTACTAAGCGAAAGGTTGGGGTTAGTTGACGATCCATGTCTGTAGAAATCCTTGAAGTCTACGATGGTACCGCTTCCGTCGGGGAAGAAGATGTATCCCGAGTTTGCCGCATCTGCACAACCAAAGAATTGAAGAGGTCTTATGTGCTCAAGGGTATATACCGTTTCGTCGAAGGTTATGGAGCTTGCGGGAAGCTTAACGGAAAGAGAGTGGTCGCTGTTGAAGGAATATTCAAGAGCGCATCTGAATACGGGCTTTTGAACTACCTCGTTAACGTAACCGCACTCCTGCTCATCACGATACATATCAGCAAATGAATAATCGGGACAGTAAGCCTTGATATAGTTACCAAGCTGTCTTCTCGTCGCGGTGTCATCGATAACAACGTTACAAATGTAAATCGCAACTCCCTTTCCGAAGATGGGATACTTTTCAACCATCTGTGTGTAAAGATCGCTATCGGGATTATAATACTCGGGGTTTTCCATAGAGTAAGCGCGAGCCATCTTGGAAACCGCAGAGCCAATCTCCGATACTGACTTGTATTCCTTTGAAGCCGTGCTTCCGCCGCAAGCTTGAAGGGCAATTTTGTTAGTGTCTGAAACAAAGTCAAGAACACCGTCCTCTTCAAGAGTGTTTATGTAACCAAACTCGTCGTAGGGTTCATAGTCCTCATTTTCAAAGAAGTTGAAGTCGTAATCTGTATATCCCTTAGATTCGCATACTTCGGTTAAGATAGATATGTATGCGTTGATAAGAGGTGTGAGAATGTTTTGGTCAAACTTCTCAACGGTAATAGCACCGGGAAGAAGAAATCTCGGAGTTGTATCACCGAGGATGTAATTTACTCGCAAGCCGTTTGCAATGGGGCTTACGGAAATCTGTGAGCGAAGTGCCGCCCAGCTGTAGCTATTATAGGTTTTCGGAATAGTTGAGTTTTCGGTTTCATAGAACTTTATTTCTATCTGGCTCATCAAATTCTGACGCGCAGTATCCTGAACCGCAACTGAACCGCCCGCATTAAGGTAACCAGGGTCAACGGGATTACTCGTAAGTATCTGTCCCGTTACGTTGTTTTTATAGAAAACGAAACCGGTGTACTTGTTGACGAAGAGCGAGTAAAGATTATCTGCCGAATTTACGGAATAAAGATATCCCGCCTCAAGCTCATCTGCGAGCATTTCCTCAGCTGTGGAATAGTTGTAAACTATATAATCGCTAAGATACGATTTAAGCTCGTCACCGGCAAGGTTTGCCGTTGCTGTTGTTCCCGAAGAAACGCTCTCGCTTGAATAAGCGGCAGATGCGGAAATCGGGAATGCAACAACAAGACTTGTGAAGACTACCGCAAGGAGCAAAAACGATGATAATATTCTTTTAATTTTCATTACTGTTTACCTCCTTACTATAGTCGGGCCGAAACTTCAGTTATGATAGCAATGATAAATGCAACCATCTTTGCTAAAAGGCTGAAGAAGAGTATGATTATGAACATTATGACAACCATCGCAAGTATTGTTCCAAGCGTGGTTACGAAGTTCTTATTAAGAGTATAGTCGTGAGTTACGAGCATACCGAAGAACAAGAGCAAACCTACCCAGACGTATCCTATACCTACAAGCAAGTTTACCATAGAGCCCTGCGATGCAGTAAGAACGTTAGTGAGAATGGTTGAAATTATGACGAAAAGGGGAAGTGGCGCGAGTGAGTAGCCCGTTGCTACAACAACGTCCTTGAAGCTTCCTTCGCCGTCGAAGAGTGTCGTAAGACACCAGTTGGATACACACCAAAGAACTACGGGAACTAAAACTGCGGATATCTGAATGAAAATCGTTGAATAGTCCTGACGGGGATTAAAGGTGTATCCCTGTCCTATAGCCTGGTAGAAGAAAGCAGCAATGGTAAGACCGATAAAGGTCAATGCTCCGCGGACAGAACCGCGTTTTTCGTGCTTAAGATCCCAGAATCCGTCGAACGGGTGGAATACGAGGTAGAATGCGTAGATAAGCTCCTCCCAGTATGACTTGCGTCCTACCTTGAGAGTTACCGCCTTGTTCTTTCTCTTAGTATAACCCAAGAACTTGAGTACGAGAACGATAAGAACTATAGCTGCAATAACCAAAGGAAGAAGCCACTTTGAAATTATTTGCTTACGAAGCTCGTTGAATGCCTTGGAGTAGTTATCTACTTCGTATGCATTTGCGAGCATATCTTGCGCTTCTTTATATTTACCCTGATTATAAAGTGCTTTACCGATACCGATATAGGCAAGGTCGAAGTTGTTATTCTTCGTAAGAACCTGCTGCCAGTATTCGATAGATGCTTCATAGTTGTGGTTATTCTGATTATGAAGCGCCTTAATTATCGTTGCGTGATAAGGCGTAGGAGCGAAAACGGTTATTCTCTTTGTGGGAGAAGAGTTGTCAAGCGCGAGAATGTACCAGGTATCGCCGATAACCTGATAAGTTATACCAACGAAGGTTTCGCCGTGTCCCATCTGGTCACCCATATCTCCTAATGCGAAGAGAAGGTTACCGTTATCGTCGTAGGTGAAAAGTCTTGATCTCTTCTGGTCAAGAATAGTCCAAGAGCCTTCGGGACCTACCGCTACGTCAACTATCGTGGAAACTTCGCTGGGCTTCGTTACCGCAACTTCACCCGAGGGGTCAAAGAAGCCGTTACGCTTCATAATTTCCTGTCCTGCGGAGTTAAGCTTCTTAACGGGAGATGTACCGGAAGCTTTGGATGCAAGAGTCGAAAGCTGTTCACGAAGCTCGTCGGCGCCTTTATATTCCGTAGTAACGTAAACGAAGCCGTTGTCGTCAACGGTAATGTTGTTATAAGGATCGGCGTACTTGTTTTCGCCACCTTCTTTATTGATGCGGCTCCAGATAATTTCTATAAAGCTCTTAGATACTGTCTGAGCGCCTATAAAGCCCGTGAACTCACCATCTGCGGAAAGAACGATTACACCCTCGTAGCAACGGGTTGAAGTGATAAATATTCTTCCGTAAAGGTCAACCGCAATTGCCTGAGGCTCGAATGAAGCCTCGTCAAGAAGGTTGGTCTTAGGCTTTTTGATCGTTCTGACGTATTCAAAATCTCTTGTGAATACGACAACCTGCTTATTGCCTGTGTCACATACGTAGATATAGCTTTCGCCGCTCGCAGTCTTGCTTGCATCAGTGATGAAAAGACCTTGAGGAGCTTTAAGCGTACGGGTAGTACCCGTTGCATCTACGTAGCTTGTAATAAGTCTTTGTGCTTTGAAATACTTATCAAGAACTACAATACGGTCATTACCCTTATCCGCAACGTAGACGTTTCCCTTGTCATCCGTTACGATGTCGCTGGGAAGATTCATATCGGGCTTTGCGGGATCAAGCTTTTCAATCTCCATATCTATCGTATCGTAAACCGCTTCTGCGGAGTACGCCGTAGGAGATTTCATAGGAACGCCGCCAATTGAGTACGTGTAAGTATCGTAAGGCTCGTATGCGGAGGAATATACTGTTCCGAAAATCATAACGAGAACAAGCGCAAAAACCAATATTTTTGTTAGTTTTTTCATATTTTCCTCCTTGTTTAGTCTTTCATACCGGACGAGCCCATCGTTTCAATGATCTTGCTCTGGTTAAGGACGAATACCGAAATGGGAACGATCATCATAATAACCGTTGCCGCAGCGCCTGCGCCTGAACGGGCAATACCACCCGTTATTATCTGCTGAATAGCATAGTTGAAGGTTTTAAGCTCTTCCGAATGAATATATACGGAAGCACCCATATTCCAAAGTCCCTTGAAGGACTCGATAATAAGCGTCAGCCAAGCAGGCTTAACCATGGGCATCGCAATTATAAGGAAGGTTCTGAATTCGCTCGCACCGTCAAGTCTTGCAGACTCAAGAACCGTGTCGGGAACCGAGCTTTCCATAAACTGCTTCATAAGATAAAGTCCCATAGTTCCAGCAAGTGACGGAACTATTACGGAAAGATACGTGTCAACCCAACCGAACGAGGAAAGAATAATAAAGTGAGTTACCTGGTTAACGGTTGAGTGGAACATAAGTGACATAACTATAATCTGGAATATCGCGTTTCTTCCGGGGAAGCGGAGCTTTGCAAGCGCGTAAGCCGCCATAGACGCGATAATAAGGTTTCCTGCTGTACCGCAAACAGTTATGAACACTGTGTTGAATATGTATCTTGAGAAGGGGACCCACGAGTCGCCCATAAGCGTTACAAGATCCTTGAAGTTATCAAAGGTTGGGTTTATAACGTAGAAGCGAGGGGGGAACATAAAGAGCTCGTCAAGAGGCTTGAGTGACTGAATTACTACGTAATACATAGGTAGGAACATAAACAAGCCAAGAAGAGTGAGTACTATTGTGATACCGGTATCACCGCCGGCAGAACGGTTGAGAACGACCTTATGGCCTCTGGTTCTTAACTTCTTTGACATATTACTCACCTACCTTCGAGAGTGCTTTCTTAATGACTATGTTACATCCGAACATTATCACGAAGAGCACAACCGCTATCGCCGATGCATAACCTATTTCATAACGCGATCCTCCGTAGTCACTAAGGTGGTGCATTATCGTATGCGCTGCATAGTCAACCGAGGGGAAGCCGCAAAGCGCGTCAACTACGGCACCGAAGCCGAAGGACTGAGTTATTGCAAGCACCGCACCGAACATAAGCTGAGGACGCATCGTAGGAAGCGTTATGAACCAAAGCTCCTGCCAACGGTTCTTAATTCCGTCAACCGCTGCTGCCTCGTACATTGAACGGTCTATAGTCTGAAGACCTGCTATGAACGAAAGGAATGCAGTTCCGAGCGAGGTCCAGAGCGCAACCATTATACAAAGAGGCATTACGTAGGCCGCATTATCAAACCAAAGAATCGGTGAAGTTATAAATCCGAGGTCCATCAGTGTCGCGTTCGCCCAACCGTGAGAGTCAGACGAGAAGAGCGTTTTCCAAATGAGGTAAACCTGACCTGAAATGGAAGGCGCGTAGAATACGAGCGTTACAACCGCACGAATCTTGGGAGGAAGCTCGTTTATAAACCAAGCTATCAAAAGTGAGAGCAAGTACGAAACGGGACCTGTGATAGCCGCGAATACAAGGGTGTTCTGACACGCGAGAATGAATATTTCATCATTGAGGAAGAGTCTTGTGTAGTTCGTAATACCCTTCCAACCCGGCATCTGCAACATATTAAAGTCTGTAAGGCTAAGAATTATCGAAAGGAAAACCGGAAGGACTGTAAATATAATGAAAAGAATAAGGAACGGTGCTATCATAAAGTATGCCGTTTTGTTATTCTTCATTTCTTGCCAAGTCCAACGCAGCTTCGACACTTCGTTACGCTTTACAGGACGTTTTGTCTCTGCATTTGTCTGTGACATTATTTTTCTCCTTACTAATTTCTTGATGCTATTGCTTACTGGTCAACTACCGTTTCGGGAGTTTCGCCCGGGCCGAGAGTTTTAAGTCCCGAATCCTTGAACTCCTCACGCTTGCGCGTGATTTCGTCGTTAATAGCGTCAATATAGTTCATCATTGCATCGTTGGGCTCCACACCGTCGTTAACTGCATCAAGGAATGCAAACTTCATATATCTTGTAATGATATACGAGCCGGGATAGTTAACTATCGAAGAAAGATTCTGCATCTGGTCTTCGATTGCGGCTCTCTCGGTTGCCGTCCACGAAAGGTCCTTAATAGCATTTACGTTAGCTGCCTCATACTTTGCCGAAGGTCCGATAAGGGCAACCATCTGGTTACCGTACTTCGCCTGAATCTCGGCGCTGGACTGCCACTGCATAAACTGCCATGACGAAAGCATCTTGTCACATCCGTGAAGAATTACCGTTGCGGTGATACCTGCAAGCGAGTTGTAGTTGATGGTGCCGTCCTCAAGCTTGCTTCCGGGAAGCGGACAGAAGGACCACAAGCCGTCGATTTCAGTTGCATAAACCGTCAACGTGTTGTAAAGGCCTATGTATCCACCGACGATTATGGGCATTTCACCCGTTCTGAAACGGTTTGCCGCATCGTAAGAGATGGGGAATGAATAGTCACTGTAAAGACTGCAAACGAAGTCAAACGCTTCAAGAGCAATCTTCGAGTCAAGGTTTATCTTAGCGCCTGCGTATTCGGGAATATCGGTGTATTGCCACATATTACCGCCGCGCTGATACATCATAAAGTCAAGCGCTGATACGTAGTCGATACCCATCGACATATTATTTGTTTGAAGCGCGGGAAGCATTGAAAGAATATCATCCCACGTTTCAGGAATTTCCTGATTGAGCTCCGCAAGAACGTCCATACGGTAGAAGAGCATTGCGAACGACATAGTCTGGGGTATTCCGTAAGCCACGTCAAGAAGCGTTACGGTGTCCATTGCAGCAGGTACGTAATTTCCCGACACGTTTGTTTTAAAGTCCTCAGACGTGAAGGTGAGCTCGTATTTTGAGCTGTAATCGTTAAACTGCGCAATGAAGTCCGCTTCATTTTCGTAGTCTGCTTTACTTATCGTGTAGAACTTTCCTTCTGCCGTATCCTTGAAGGTGTAGTAAGTATTTTTGAATACGGCGTTGTCGGCATCCGAAAGATGCGCGTCATTACCGCTTACGCCTACCACCGCCTCACGAATTGCGTAGTTAATAACGTCTGCCGAGCCAAGACCTATGTAAACGTCAGGGCCTTTGCCCGAAAGAATTGAAGGCAAAAGAGTTCCGCCCGTAACAAGCTTAAGGGTTACCGCGGTGCCCGTATTTCCCGTAAATCCTCCGTGAGCGTCTATCATAGAACGCCAGATATTAGACTGGTCACGTCCGGATGCAAGCCACACGTCAACTGCGGGGGTGTTGGGATCGGGTTCAACGGTAAGTCCCATTGCCTCGTAATTGGTGAAGAATGAATATACAAAGGAGGTAATTTCAAACCATAAAGATTTAAAGAAGCCTACGTCTGCCGCGGGAACCGCTTTAAGCGCATTTGAGTCAGCGCCCGAAGGCACAACGGCTATAGAGTCAAGAATGATAGTTCCCTTCTTGGAGTCGTTTATCCAAGAACCGAGAGTACCGAGATAAGACTTAAGGCTTGACATATTAGCGGCAATATTGTCACCGTCATCAGAGCCCATCGTGTCAAGAAGCATTGCAACAGTTTCAAGCGTTGCGATATGCGCACCGTTGGTTCCGCAAAGGTCCTCGAGCTCGTCTTTTACAGAAGAAAGCTCAATAGCCTGAACGAGAAACTCGATAAGAACCTCGGGCAAAATCACGTCGAACTTATAGTCGCGATATTCGTCGGGAGATGAGCCCGTGAGCTGAAGAATCTTAAGGTAACATTCGTTTACTGAGTTCATTGTGTTCTCAACTCTTTGAATAAGGTCCTTAAGAGAACCAAGCGAGCACTCAAGATAAAGCGTATATTCAACGCCTTCCTCAAAGTAGAACTCAAACACGTTACCGTCGCTATCCCCTACGTAGTCGGACACCCATTCCTTGTTGTAGTTGAACTGCGTGTCGTAAGCTTCCTTGAAGGGAACTGCGGGAGTTCCGTCGTCAAGGCCGTAGATACCGCCTGCAAGCTTGATAGAACGGCAAACGTACATACCCTGAAGAGTGGACTGAAGATATCTCATTGAAAGCTTGTAAAGTCCCGTTTCGTTTACGATGAACTTGTAAGCCGCCCACTGACCAAGTGCATTATAGCTCTTTTCGCCTATTACGTTGTAAACCTGCGACTTGGAAACGGAAGGATAGGTTCCAACCGAGCTGTTATCGCAAGTTGCGGATACCGAAGAGTCGGATACGAAGTCCGGGAACTCCGCTTCAATTACGGTAACGCTTCCGCCTGCTGGCTGATAACCCTTATCAACGTATCCCTGATATACGTCACTGTACGAGGGAAGGTCGTTTACAAGAGGCTCGTAAGGAACGAGCTCTATGGACTTAATAATAACCGGCTCGCGCTCTGCGGAGAGAGTTATCTTATGGTCGTCGTCAGTGAAGTAAAAACGGAAATAGCCGTCGTAGAAGCCTGTAGAGTCCTGGCAGAAATAGGTATTCCAAGCAGGAGTCTGGTTAATCGCAGGCGCCATTGAGTTGCCGTTGATATCCTGACCTATTTTGTACTCCGTTACGGTTTCATAGCCATCCTTAACGTTAGACACAACCTTATAGTAGCCGTCGGCACGAATAGGATAGGAAACCGTTACACCATCCTCCTTATCGGTAGGAACTGGATCGTAGGTGGTTGAATACGTATAGCTCCAGTTTTTATTAAGCGTTATGTAGCTGGCTTCGTCGAAGGGCGCGCTTCCGTCAATCTGAAGCTTACGCTCAATTGAGCTTACACTGCTCTCCTTCGTGCTACAGCTGTAGTACTGAATTTTGATGTAATAATAACCCTCAGCTCCATCGGGAACGTTGAAGGTCCAGGTGGTAGCACCCGTTGCGGGAAGATACACCGAGCTTCCCCAATCTGCCTCTTCAAAGCCCTGCCAGAGAGTCTGATCCTTATAAAAAGACTCAAGACAAGCCTGGCTTTCTTTGACAATCTCGCCGCTTCCGTTGTAATTTAAGATGTCAACGGAAAGCGTATCAAGCCCCGGTTTAACGGTAGCTTCGCCGTTCGCCTGAAGATACTCCTCGTACGACATTATGCCGACGAGCTGCTTCATTTCGTCAAGCGATGCGGCAGTGTCGCGGTTAGAGCCGTAGTAGGTTTCGCCGATTTTTTCGCTAGCGAATACGCTCACACCCACAACACCGAACAAGAGTGTCACAGAAAGAAGAAGACATATTGCTTTCTGAAACAACTTTCTCTTCATGAAATGATTTCCTCCAAAAATTTCATACTGGTACTCGCGATACTGCAAAAGGGCGCAATACGCGCATTAGTACGATTAGAATTATAGCATATGCGACCGCGAAAGTCAATACTTGAAAAATAAGGTATATTTTGTTTTAAAAAGAATTTTCGGCTTTTGTTGGCAGAACTTTTTTCAAAATGTAAATATTAGTTGTCTCGATTTTCGAGAGTTGGGCGAAAAAATATTTTTGGGTAAATTGTTTTTACCTTAAAATTTAACGTTTTTAATGATTTTTAAAGCTTTGTTTCCTTAAGTGTAAATTATTTTTACTATATTGCGAGCAAATAAATCTTTTGTACACTATGCCGAAAGCATTTTTTAGCCATGTGCAAAATGAACAAAAAAAGTTGTTTTTTTTCTACTTGTCGAAAAACAGAAAAAAGACGGAAACGCGAGTTTTTCACTCTCGTTTTCGTCTTTTTACCTTATATTATATATGCGTATATGCGAGCATATTGTTTTATTCGATAATTCCGCCCATCATAAGCACACCGTTTTCATAAAAAACCGCAGACTGCCCCGGAGTTACGGCTCTTATGGGAGTTAAAAGCTCCACCTTTGCCCTCCCGCCCTCAAGGAACGTAACGCGCGCTTTTGAGAGGGGTGCTAAATAGCGGTGCTTTACGAAAAGCTCAACCGTATCACCGCATTTCGCCTCGGCGAGTCCCGAAAAAATTATATCGGAAATAAAGAAGCTTTCGGAATAGCTATCTCTTGTGCTGAGAGTTATATCATTTCTTTCGGGGTTTATATCGGTTATAAACGCTCTTTCACCAAGGGCTATTCCAAGTCCCTTTCTCTGCCCTACGGTATAATGAATAATTCCCTTGTGCCGACCAAGGATTTTTCCGGTTTTGTCAACGAAATTACCCTCAGGGCATTTTCCTGCTCGCTGTTCGATAAAGCCTGCGTAATCTCCGTTGGGAATAAAGCATATTTCCTGACTTTCCCCGCGATACGCCGCACGAAGCTCCATTTTTTCCGCTTCCCTTTTTACCGTTTCCTTAGTTATTCCCGAAAGCGGAAAAACAAGATGCGATAAAACTTCCTCTGGAAGCCGCCAGAGCATATACGTCTGGTCCTTTTTCTCGTCCTCGGAGCGTTTAAGCGCGTATCGGACTCCGTTTCCGTCGGATATTTCCACAATATCCGCATAATGTCCCGTCGCGATTTTGTCAAAGCCGTTTTCGAGCGCAAAATCAAGAAGAAGCTTGAATTTCACTTCCCTGTTGCATATTATGCAAGGGTTCGGCGTTCTTCCCGCGCGATATTCATTTATGAATGAAGATACGACCTTTTTTTCAAAAAGCCCCGTTCCGTCAATTACGTAAAGGGGAATGCCGAGAGCTTCCGCAGAAAGCCTCGCTTCTTCCGTTTCGGTATAAGAGTGCATTTTGACAACAGCGCCAAAAACCTCGCAGCCCATACGTTTTAGCTCGTGTACGGCATAGGTACTGTCAACACCGCCGCTCATTCCAAGCAAAACCTTCATAAAGCTCTCCTTTCTTCAATTAAATAGGCAAAAAAGGGGCGCAGTCCGCCCCTTAAATTTTAGTGATGCTCGTCTTCTCTGTCGGTTTCAATTTCAAAATCAACAGGTTTTCCGATTTTATTGTAATAATCGGCAACGGCAGTTTTAACCGCCTCCTCCGCAAGAACGGAGCAATGTATCTTTACGGGCGGCAATCCCTCAAGAGCTTCAACAACGGCACTGTTGGTAAGCTTCAAAGCATCTTCAACCTTTTTGCCCTTTATAAGTTCGGTTGCCATAGACGACGTTGCAATTGCGGCGCCGCATCCAAAGGTTTTAAATTTACAGTCCGAAATTACGTCGTTCTCGTCTATTTTGAGATATATTTTCATTATATCGCCGCACTTCGCATTGCCTACTACGCCAACACCGTCGGCATCCTCGATTTCGCCAACGTTACGGGGGTTTGCGAAATGATCCATTACCTTATCGCTGTATTGCATATTTTACCTCTTTCTTATTTATCCTTTACTTCTTCCCAAAGGGGACTCATTTCCCTGAGCTTTTTAACTATGCAGGGAAGGGTTGCTATAATATAATCAACGTCCTCTTCCGTAGTTTCGTGCGAAAGCGAAAGCCTGAGCGAGCCGTGAGCCTTTTCGTGAGGCACGCCCATTGCCAAAAGCACGTGCGAGGCTTCAAGAGATGCAGACGAGCAGGCAGAGCCCGTTGACGCGCAAATTCCCGAAATATCGAGCCAGAGAAGCATACTCTCGCCCTCAATAAATTCAAAGCCGATATTAACGTTGCCCGCAAGGCGATTTTCCCTGTGGCCGTTGAGCTTTGAATACGGGATTTTAGTTAATTCTTCTATAAGCTTATCACGCATTTTCGCGACACGGGGTAGGTCGGGGAGCTTTTCCTTGGCGATTTCAAGAGCTTTTGCAAGTCCGACAATGTAAGGAAGATTCTCCGTTCCTCCGCGCTGTCTTCTCTCCTGTCCGCCACCGTCAATAAGCTTCTCGATAACGATTCCGCGACGGATAAAAAGCATACCAATTCCCTTCGGCGCTCCTATCTTATGTCCCGAAAGGGCGAGCATATCAACGGGAAGCTTAGAGAGGTCGATATCAACGCTTCCAACCGCCTGAACGGCATCGGTGAACATAAGCGCACCTGCCTTATGAGCAATTTCCGTAATTTCCTCAATAGGCTCAACGGTTCCCACCTCGTTATTCGCATACATTATCGCAACGAGAGCTGTTTTTTCGTTAACCGCCTCGCGAAGCTCGTCAAGCTTTACAACTCCGTTTTCGTCAACTCCGACGTAAGTTACTGTAAAGCCTTCCTTTTCAAGCGACTCGCAGGTATTAAGCACCGCGTGATGCTCGATAGCACTTGTTACTATATGTGTTCTTCCCTTGCGCTTCATTCTGCGCGCGGCGCCCTTTATAGCCCAGTTATCAGACTCGGTTCCGCAGGAAGTGAAATAAATTTCCTGTGAGTTGCAGTTAAATACCTTTGCAATTCTTTCTCTCGCATCACTAAGAAGCGACGCCGCTTCTCTGCCCTTTGCGTGTTGGCTTGAGGGGTTTCCCCAAGAGCTTGCAAAGACGGGAGCCATAGCTTCAATAACTTCTTTTTTTACGGGAGTCGTTGCGGCATTGTCCGCATATACAAATCTTGCCATTCGACTTAAAATTCCTTTTATTTTTTTACCATAGCTATTGTATACCATTTTCGTGTATTTTGCAATAGGCGAAACACTTGCAAATGTTAATTTTCTGTGAATTCATAGCTTTTTCTCTGCGAATTTACAATTTTTTTGCAAATAATTTAAGCTTTATTATTGAAGAACGCGTAAAAAACAGATAAAATATATAAGTATTCACTCGAAAGGAGAAGGTATGAAGAAAACAATTTCCCTGAGCCTTGCGCTCTTGATTTTTACCATCAATATCATCTTCACCGTCTCCTGCAAGGGAGGCAACGAAGAAAATCCGCCAAAAACTTGCTTTTCTCATAACGACGGAAACCAAAACGGCTATTGCGACTCTTGCGGTGAAAAAATACAGGATAGCACACCGCAAAAAGACGCAGAAATCAAAGTGCCTGAGTACAAAGACTATTTAAGAGGAACGAAAAACTTTGACGAGCTTGTTTATTCGCGCCCCGATATAAGCGGTGCCATAACTCTTCTCAACTCGCTTTCCGAAATGATTTCGGAAAATGCTCTTCCCTATGAGGAGCAATTAAAAAAGCTTGACGAAGCAAGCGCCGTTTACAAAAACGTCAAAACTATGAATTCACTTGCGACGATATACAATTATAAAGATAGCTCAAACGAATTCTGGCTTGCGGAATATCATTATATAACCACGAATTACCCGAGCTTTTCTCAGGGGGTTGAAGCTCTTTTCGTCAGTGCGGCAAATTCTCCTCACGCTGAGAGCTTTGAAAAGGATTTCTTCGGTGAGGGACTTGAAGAGTATAAATACGGCGGCATTTACACAGACACCGTTGTCGAGCTTATGAAGCGCGAGGCAGAGCTTGAAACCGAATATTCTTCTATATCTTCCTCAAACGTCACGATAAGCTACGAAGGAATAACCGACAGCTACGATGCCGTTTTATCTTTTTATAAAGAAAAATACAGTGAGGGAAGCACAGAATATTTAAAAGCAAAAATGCTTTGCGATTCACTTTACCAAGCAGAAGTATCAAAGCTTGAAGCAAATCTTCTCGTTGAGCTTATAAGGGCGCGAAAACAGATAAGCGATGCGCTTGGCTACGAAAGCTACGAGCAATTTGCTTACGACACGCTTTATCACGATTACGAGCCTCGGAAAATGCAGGATTTTATAGACGCGGTTACGGAATACGTAATTCCCGTTTATCTGAATCTTTCAAGAGAGCTTTTTTCCCCGTACGTTTACGATTACGAAAAAACCGTTAACGGATACAAAACCGAAAAGGCAGAGATTATCAATACACTTTACGACGTTTACACCGAGTCGGACACGAAGCTCGGAGAGATATATTCGTATATGCTACAGCACTCTCTTTACGACGTTGAGGAAAGCTCTCAAAACCGCTTTAAAGGCTCATTTACTACGTATATTGACACAAACGCATCACCTTTTCTCTTCGTGACCCTTGATAATTCGATTCTCGATTATCTGACGCTTGCGCACGAATTCGGGCATTTTGCAGACGGATATATTAACAATGACGCAAATGCTTCTCTTGATACTCTTGAAATTTCAAGTCAAGCGCTTGAGCTTCTGACTCTCACGAAGCTTGACGAAATCCTCGACGAAAAGGATTATCATTATATTCTCTATTTAAAGCTTGACGAAATCATCTCGACTGTCATTTTCCAAAGCTTTTATGCAAGCTTTGAAATCAGTGCTTACGAGCTTGATTATGATGATATAACTCTCGAAAATCTTAATCAATTGGTTAGCAAAACGGCAAAAAGCTTCGGCCTTTCTTCTAACTGCAACAGTGTTGAATTCGTTGCTATACCTCATATTTTTCTCTACCCATTCTACGTTCAGTCTTACGCTACCTCCGCCGCGGCGGCAATTGAAATCTATACCCTCGAAGCAAAAGCCGAGGGAGAGGGCTTTAAAACCTATAACGCGCTTCTTGCACGCGACGGGGAGGCAAGGCTTTCCTTTGAAGAAACATTGAAGCTTAACGGACTTTCCTCGCCATTTGAAAAGAGAGATTTCAAAAATATTCTCAACGAGCTTCACTACGCGGCGCTTGGCGCATATTTCTACAAATCTCACGACGGAAACGTGGCTTAGAGATATCTTCACCAACAACTCAAAGCCTTTAAAAAGCATTCCTTTATGGTAAAAAACAAAGAAAAACCGACGTTAAAGTCGGTTTTTCTTTTTGTATTAGGTTTTTTTACGTAATCAGTCGGCATCCTTCATAGAGAAGTCAGGTCTGCCCTTCTTGTCAAGACCGATGTATTTGATGCGAACGGTGTCGCCAATCTTAACAACGTCTTCAACCTTCTCTGTTCTTGCCTTCTGAAGCTTGGAAATGTGAACCATTCCTTCCTTGCCGGGAGCATACTCAACGAATGCGCCAAACTCGGTTGTGCTGGTTACAACACCCTCGTAGGTTACGCCTACCTCAGGCTCGAACACGATAGCGTCGATAACCGCCTTAGCCATATCCGCACTGTCACGGTTAACGGCTGCGATAAATACGGTTCCGTCATCGTTGATGTCAATCTTTGCGCCTGTGTCCGCAACTATCTTCTGAATAACCTTTCCGCCAGAGCCGATAACCTCACGTATCTTGTCGGGGTTAATCTTCATAGTTATCATCTTAGGAGCATACTTGGAAACCTCAGCTCTGGGTGCGGGGATAGCGGCAAGAAGAATCTTGTCGATAATTTCATCTCTTCCCTGGTGGGTGGTTTCAAGTGCGCGCTTGATAATTTCGGGAGTAAGACCGTCGATTTTAAGGTCCATCTGAATAGAGGTGATACCCTTGTGAGTACCTGCTACCTTGAAGTCCATATCGCCGTAGAAGTCTTCAAGTCCCTGAATGTCTATCATAGTATCCCAGCTTCCGTCTTCTGCAGTGATAAGACCGCAGGAAATACCTGCAACGGGAGCCTTAATCGGAACACCTGCGTCCATAAGAGCAAGGGTAGAACCGCATACCGAGCCCTGAGAGGTAGAGCCGTTAGAGCTTACAACCTCGGAAACAAGGCGGATAGCGTATGGGAATTCTTCTTCCGAAGGAAGAACGGGAACGAGCGAGCGCTCTGCAAGTGCACCGTGTCCGATTTCGCGTCGGCCGGGGCTTCTCTGAGCCTTAGCTTCACCGGTAGAATAACCGGGCATATTGTAGTGGTGCATATATCTCTTGGTATCTTCGTCGTCAAGCCCTTCAAGGCGCTGAGCATCAGAAAGAGTACCAAGCGTTGCGATAGTGAGAACCTGAGTCTGTCCTCTGGTGAAAAGACCTGAGCCGTGAACTCTCGGGAGAAGTCCTACCTCTGCCGCAAGAGGTCTGATTTCATCCATTCTTCTTCCGTCAACACGCTTTTTGTCAACGAGAAGCCAACGGCGAACTATCTTCTTCTGTATTTTGTATATAAGCTCGGGAAGAATTGTCTTGATATCGGGATATTTTTCCTCAAACTCTGCTACGATGCCGTCCATAATGGGCTGCATTCTTGCATCTCTTACAGTTTTGTCGTCAGTATCGAGAGCAAACATAACGTCCTTTTCGCAATATGCGAATATTTCATCAAACATATCGTGGTCAAGCTCGCCCGATGCATAGTCAAACTTGGGCTTGCCGATTTCTGCGATAATTCCATTTATGAAAACAAGAAGCTTCTTGATTTCGTCGTGAGCCATCATAATTGCCGCGAACATATCGTCGTCAGCAACCTCGTTAGCGCCTGCTTCTATCATTACGACTTTCTTTTCGGAAGCCGCAACGGTAAGCTCAAGGTCGCTCTTAGCTCTTTCCTCTGCGGTGGGGTTAACGACAAGCTTGCCGTCTACCATACCCATAAATACGCCGCCGATAGGGCCGTTCCACGGAATATCAGAAATAGAAAGGGCAACGGATGCACCTATCATAGCGGTGATTTCGGGAGAACAGTCGGGATCAACGGACATAACCGTGAGAAGAATGGATACGTCATTACGAAGGTCCTTCGGGAAGAGAGGACGGATAGGACGGTCGATAACACGTCCTGCAAGAACTGCCTTTTCGGTGGGCTTGCCCTCGCGCTTCAAGAAGCCACCGGGGATTTTACCAACCGCGTACATTTTCTCGTCGTAGTCAACGGAGAGGGGCAAGAAATCAATGCCCTCACGGGGGGATGCAGATGCGGTTACGCACGCAAGAACGGTGGTTTCACCGTAGTGGATCATTACAGAGCCGTTTGCAAGGCCTGCAACTTTACCGGTTTCAATTACAAGAGGTCTGCCTGCGAATTCGTAGTTATACACCTTGTAATTTTCAAAGGTTTTGAAATTTTCTACCATTTTTCCTCCTTGTGAGCGTCGAACATAGCACTTAAATATCCGCTTCGCGCCGAAACACATATTTAACTGCTACTTTCGCCACTCATATTTTAATTTTGTTTTTTCCTTGTTGTGCTCCTCACAAAATGCGGGAACGAAACATAGCCCCGTTCCCGTATTTCTTTTGTGGGATAGAAAGTATTACTTTCTGAGTCCGAGTCTCTTAATTACGCTTCTGTATCTTTCGATATCCTTCTTAGCAAGGTAATTAAGGAGCTGCTTTCTGTGACCAACCATCTTGGAGAGACCTCTCTGAGAATGGAAATCCTTAGGATTCTTCTTCATATGCTCGGTGAGGGAGTTGATTCTATCGGTAAGGATAGCAACCTGAACCTCAGGGGAGCCGGTGTCTCTTTCATTGATTTTGTACTCTTCGATGATTTGAGTCTTGGTTTCCTTAGAAATCATTTTGTCTTCACCTTTCTTAATATTTTTCTCCAAAGTCCAGGTAAAGCGCGGGTGAAATGCCGATACCACGCAAGGAAAAAGTCCAAACGGAGTATGGCCATACGCATTACTTAGGCTTAGGCTAAACGGTATTATAACATAAACTTTCTAAAAAGTAAATAGTTTTTTGAAAAAAAGTCTATGTTTACAAATTATTACTGATAAGCAAATGCTCCGTCGAGCCACAAAAGGCGGTTCTTGCACCATGAAATAAGCTCGTCAAAGCGCTTGTCGTAACCACCGTAAATGCGAAACGGGTGCCATCTTGCCCAGTCCTTCTCCGCGCCCCTTTTTGCATACGGCTTGGAAGCTTCAACACTTTCAATAGCATTGAGAATATTCTCTCTTACTTCACTGTAACGCTCGGCAAGAGCCCCTCGGAATTCAGGCGAGCCGGAATAAAGATATGAGAACCAATTGTCTGTTGAGCGAAGCCCGGAATAATTGTTTTTGTAAATATTTCTTTGCCTTAAAAAAGCGTCGGTTCCGTGCGCAGACCAGTCGAAATCCCACACGGGTCCCATCTTCATCTTCTTGCCAACGGCTTTGTGCATATAAACAGACTTGTTATTAACTTCCATTTGTCCCATAAGCTCTTGGACTATAAAGAAGTCGATAAAGCTCTCTATATCCACGTATTCCGAAAGCTCGACGAGGGTAACGTCCGGCTTTCTTGTAAGGGCGTCAAACTCCGAAATATAGTTTTTAATGTAGCTGAACTGAGCTTCGGTATGTCGCTCCTCTTCCTCCGGATATTTTATGGTAAAGTCGTGTCTTCCTATCCTGAACCAAGCGACGTCAATTTCGCCCTCCTCTGAGGAATAAGCGTCAAGCTCAACGAGAAACGGCACTTCAACGTCAGCCTCCGTAAAATCCTCTTTAACCTCAGCACGACCTTCGTTTTCGTCAACCTGGTCGGTTAAAAGATAAATTCCGTTATATTTTCCGTTAATATAAAGCTCGACGTAGTTGTAAGAAGGAACGAAATTATCCGTGCCGAGGGAGTCGGCAATTGTAAAGGCGAGCCTATCCTTAGTTAACGAAAAATCGTTATAAAGAGCGAGAAGAACCCAGCTTTTATTTGCCGCTTCGCCAAACATTGATATTTTTTCATCAAATTTTATTCTGTAGGGCTTTTTGGGACAAGCGGTCCAGGTACTGTTGCCTCTGCCACGTATTCCGGCTTCGAGATTTTCAAAGGAAAATTCCGCACCCGCGCCCGAGAGAGATACCGAGCAATTCACGTACTCCTCGCGCGATACGATTTTCTCTTTATTTTCCGTATAAACGTCGATTCTCGGAAGCCCTGTATCAACTATTGCTTTATAGCTTTGCCATTTTACGAAGAAGGTCGTCAAAACGACGACGACTGCCGAGATAAGACTTAAAAGCGATATTTTCAGTATTTTCTTCATAAGCCCTCGCAAATTATTTTATTTCGGGCATTTGTGCTCGGGGATTTTTCTCTACGAGAAAGAAATACGGCGAGGTCGGTGAATTAACGATATGAATTTCCGTCGGGCAGATATTAAATCTTGACGTCGTTTTGAAATATTCACGGAGCATTTCTCCCTCAAGCGCCCCCTCCTCGTGCCCCGGGTAAACCGCTATTATAAGCGCGCCGTCGGGCTTTAGAAGCTCTATTGCCGCGATAACCGCCGGCATAGTCGTTTCACGCATCGTCGTAAGAGCCTTTTTGCCGCTGCCGGGAAGATAACCGAGATTGAACATTCCTGCGTCTATCGGCTCTTTTACGTAGTTACGGACAAGGTGGTGCGAAGCGCAGATAAGCGTATAATTCTCGGGAGCGCCCGCCGCTTTAAGTCTTTCTTCCGTTGAAGCAAGCGCCGAGTCCTGTATATCAAAGGCGTATACTTTCCCGCTATTTCCCACGGCTTCGGAGAGAAAAAGCGTATCGTTTCCGTTTCCCATTGTGAAGTCAACGGCAACTCCGCCCTCAGAAAGACGCTTTTTTATGAAATATTTATGCATTTCCTTTAAATCAAGCATTTCAAACTCCGTTATTCTCGGGATTTTTTGGCACGACGTACGCCGTGTAATTGGTTTTATACGTTACGAAGCCCGGCTTTGCGCCCTGAGGCTTTTTGATATTTCTTACCTCAGTATAATCTACGGCAACGCTTGCCGCGCCCGCTTTTGAAAAGTACGCGGCGATTTGCGCGGCTTCCGTATAATCCTCACTTGAAGGCTCTTCTCCGCCCGTTACGAGAATTACGTGAGAGCCGGGGATATCCTTAACGTGAAACCATATATCGTGCTTCTCTGCAACGCGATGGGTTAGATAATCGTTTTGCGTGTTGTTTTTGCCGACAAGAACGGTATAGCCACCCGATGTTTTGTACTCGGAATAGCGGTTTTTGCGCTTTTTATCAGGCCTGTAGCCCTTAAGGCGCGAAGCATAGCCCGAGGAATAAAGCTCCTCGCGGATTTCGGATAGGTCCTCCTCGCACTCCGCTTTTTCTAGGAATGCGGAAACGGTTTCAAGATATTTAAGCTCCGTTTCCCAAATTTTTATCTGCTCGGTGAGTACGGCTTTTGCATTTTTGCATTTATTGTAGAGCTTATACATTCTCTGCGCGTTTTTCGAGGGATCAAGGCGCGAATCTAGCTTTATTTCAAGCTCGGGACAGTCCTCGCTGTAATAATCCGTGGCAATGAAGCTTTCCATACCGCGCCGAAGCTTATAAATATTGGCGGTTATAAGGTCGCCACATCTTTTGTATTCCTCGCCCTTTTCGCTATCTCTTAAGGCTTCGCGTTGAAGCGAGAGCTTTTTTTCAGTGCGTGAAATCGCGCCCGATATCAGTCTTATAAGATCGACGGCTCTCTGATGTATTCTCTCGGCTCTGTCCTTTTCGGCAAAATACGCGTCGAAAAGCTCGCGGAAGCTTGAGTAGAATTTAATACTCGCGCCACCCTCAAAATGCGTCAAGGGTGTGTAGGAATAATCTATCGGCTTTCCGTCGGCACCTATTACGGCGGTGGGGGTATAGCTCTCGGATATAAGCTCGTTTTGCCAAGCGGAAAATGCCTTGTAGAATTCTTCGGAAGAAGCACTCGACACGGGTGCATCAAGCCTTCCGGATGCTCTGTAAGCAATTTCACGCGCTATGCGCGTTGCAATTCCCGAATAAGTAGAGGTTATAAATTTTTCAAGAGTTCTTTCAGACGGAAATTCGGCAAGACGGGAAAAAAACGCCGCGCGGTCAACGTCTAACGTAGAGAGCTTGTCCTGCTTTTCGGGGAGCGTATATTTAAGTCCCGGCAAAACCTGACGCACGGAGCTTGCCGCAAAGTCGATAAGCTTCATTGCCGTGATTATTTTGTCGGCGGAATCGGTGAGAATGAGGTTTGCGTATTTTCCCATTATCTCACAGATAAGCTTTTTCTCGGACTTAAAACCCATTTCATCGTAGCAGGAGAGAGTGAATACTGCAATTCTGTCAAAATTCGGTTGTGAAACGGAAATGATACGCGCGCCTACCAAATGCTTGCGAAGCTGCATACAGAATACGGGGGCTTGCTTCGGATTTTCCTTTGCAATATCGGAAAGCTGAAGACGCGGCGCATTGGGGCCTACGTTAAAAACGAGCCTTTTAGAGACACGTCCCGAATGAATTACGAGGTCTATTTCGTCGTTTTGCGGCTCGAGCACCTTTTCTATCTTCGCATCGGGAAAGTCGCGCGAAAACTCGGATAGCACGGCGCGCATCATACAAGCATCAAAAGCCATAATTCTCTCCTTTCTTAAAACTGCCTTAAAACTTAAAAATTATAATAGCATAAAATATAAAAATAGTCAAGTATGCAGAAAGCGCATACTTGACTTAAGACTATTCAAAAAATCCAAGGAACTCGGCTTCTATGCCGATTTCAAGAAGCAAATCGCCAAGATTTTTAATTTTAATTTTTTGCCCGCAATCAAAGTGAAAATTTATTTCCTCGCCTATTCCGAAGCGCCCATCAATCATAAGAAGCCGCGAAATCATAAGCGCGGATTCCAGCATAGAAAGCTTGCCACGCTTTTTGATATAAGCGTCTCCCTCACTAAGCGAATATACTAGAGCCGCGTAATACGTATCTCTTTCTTTAATTTGCGCTAATGCAAGCACGTTTTCGTCAAAATCGCAAATATTTTCCGCAGAAAAAATCAAGCTGTTCGCTACGGTGGTATATTCAACTCTCGCACCGTTTATTTCGGAAGTTCTTTTTGAGAACTTATATTTACATTTTGACGGATTTGAAAGGATTTTTTTCGTATTTTTTATTATGAAATTTGACACGGAGTGGGATATTTTAATTTCTTCGAGCGGAAGCCCGCGTATTTCAAAGAAATAAGCTCCAAGCGCCGCAATGGCTAAACTGACGTAAAATTCGTCGGAGCTTTTTTCAGCTCGAAGCTTTATTTCAAAATCGGAATCAGGACTTGCTAAGAGAAAAATCGGCTCAAAATCAAAATTTTCTACATTGATTTTTTCGGGCGCACTCGGCGGAAATATGCCGAAGCGATATTCCATAACTGAGAATAAAGAATATTTCATTTTAACCGTAAAATAAAAAGATAGTGAGCAAATTTTACCCACTATCAGTTTATTCTTTTTCGGAAAGCTTGACAACAAACGCAAGAAGCGCCTCCCTCTCGTTTTGCACTTTGCCACTCATAACGGCATCAAGGGCTTTTGAGAGAATTTCGCCCGTTTTTCTTCCTGTTATTCCTATTTCGCCAAGCTCCTTTCCCGAGATAGCCATATCGGAAAGGCGGAAGCAAGCTCCGCTTTCAATAATTTTTTCAAAAATACCGTATTCCTCGCTCACGTTTTTCTTTAAAGCTTTCCTGAATTCTATGAGCTTTTTAGTATTTTCTTCGCCTATTTTTGAAAGCATAAGCTTTATTTTATATTCGGAAGTTAGAGGCGCGTCGAGGTTTTCAAGAAGAATTTTCCCGAGCATTTTAGTTTTATTATCTGCGTGCAACGAGTCAAGTGCCGAAAGCCACGCGCCGCTGTCTTTATTGGCAAAGAGAGATATAAAGCGCAACGTGCCGTCGGCTTTCAAAAAGCTTTCCTCGTCGGGAAGTGAAATTTTAGAAAGCTCCGGTATAAAAATTTTCACGACGTCGCGGTATTGGTTTATAATTCTATACGCGCCCTTACCCGAAAGAAGCTTTATCCACTCGCCATAGATGCGCTCCTTTGCCACCTTTTTAAGAATGGGAGCTTTTTCAAAAATTGCGCGCGAGGTATTTTCCTCTATTTTAAAATCAAGCCTTGAAGCAAATCGAAGCGCTCTGAGAATACGCAAGGCATCCTCTTCAAATCTCTTTTCCGCAAATCCTACCGCGCGGATTATGCCGCGTTCCAAATCCTCTCCGCCCGAAAACAAATCAACAAGCCCCGTCACTTCGTTATAAGCCATTGCATTTACCGTGAAATCACGGCGCGAAAGGTCGTCTTGAATATTTCTTGTAAAAGAAACACTTTCGGGATGGCGCGCGTCAATATACTCACCGTCGATACGGTAAGTGGTTATCTCGTATGCTTTATGATTTAGAACTACGGATACTGTTCCGTGCTTGATACCCGTATCCACGGTTTTTTCGTTTTTAAACACTTCCTTTACCTCGCTAGGCTTCGCGGAAGTGGTTATATCGTAATCACCGGGTACTTTTCCGAGAAGAAAATCGCGCACGGCACCGCCAACAACAAAGGCCTCATATCCCGCTTCAAGAAGCTTTGATGTAATATATTTTACGTCTTCGGGCAAATTCATTCTTTTTTCCATACTATCCAAAGCTCCTTTTCTTTTTATAATTTTAGCATAATCGCAAAGCTCTGTCAAGGCAATACAAAAAGAGCCAACCTCTCGGGTTGGCATTAGGACAGCTGGGTATTCGCCTGCGGTGAAGATTCGCACACTCTTCGCCAAAAAAGCAAGCTTTTCGATCTGCGAATGGCGAATGTGTACCAGCGGCACTCAACTTTTCGCGCCCTTGCCAAAAGTGTAACTACCTCTATCAACAAAAAGAGCCAACCTCTCGGGTTGGCTCTTTTTGTTGGCAGGGGTAGCTGGATTTGAACCAGCGAATGAAGGAGTCAAAGTCCTTTGCCTTACCGCTTGGCTATACCCCTAAAATTGATACCTAAGTATTATAACACACTTCTTTAAACATGTCAATATTGATTTCCCCAAAAATGAAAAAAATCACAGTTAAATTTAAAATGCAACCATTGCACTCAAGTTTTTTTGCCACGAAAGAGGAAAAAGCCAGCTTCAAGGCGGAGGAGGAAACAATATGAGCTAACACCATTTTACCCTAGAAGAATGCTGTTGTCTACGGGAATTTTACAAAAAAGGTTACAGTTACAAAAAATGCAAAATTATATGAAAGAAATGTTAGAACGGTGTCAAGAGAGCTTCGCAGAAATTGCACTCACACGTATGACATACCTAAATATTACCCGCATACCGCACAAAAGAAAATCAATCTTCGTCGTTCATATTGCCACAGAGGAATGTTCTGGTCAGAAGAGCTTATTAAGTACATTTTTGCTGAAAAATTTTTCTAAAACCTATTGACAAACGAAATTTGTTCTGCTATAATATAATGCGTCACGCTGGTGTGGCTCAATGGCAGAGCAGCTGATTTGTAATCAGCAGGTTGATGGTTCGACTCCGTTCACCAGCTCCATATTTCAATGGGGGAATTCCCGAGTGGCCAAAGGGGGCAGACTGTAAATCTGTTGTCACTGACTTCGCTGGTCCGAATCCAGCTTCCCCCACCAAAAAACCTCGTTCTTCGGAACGAGGTTTTTTTATCCAAGCCGCAGGCTTGGCATATCATCCGACGCAAGTCGGCATATACTAGGATATTCCTTGGTTTTACTCCGTAAGCGAACCGCCCCATTC
>JAZQRU010000042.1:0-165282 GCA_045629745.1 Eubacteriales bacterium | reverse complement strand
TATGGTTGTCACCTTTTGCGGACACGCTCAATACACAGAAACGGGAGAAGACGAGGAAAAAATCATATCTCTTTTGACAGAGATTATTGGAGACCGTCACGCTGAGCTCTATTTGGGCGGTTACGGTTCTTTTGATGCGTTTGCCCTGAAATGCGGAAAGAAGTATCAGAAAACGCACCCTAATACAAGATTAATTTTCGTAACACCATATATCACGGTAGATTATCAAAAAAATCATTTAGATTATAACAAGGATTTATATGACGAAGTTCTCTATCCGAGCTTGGAAGATAGGCCGTTAAAATTTGCTATTTTCTACCGTAACAAATGGATGGTTGAACAAGCCGATTGTTTAATCGCTTATATAATTCACAAATGGGGCGGAGCTTACCAAACGTACAGATACGCAAGGCGCAAAAAGAAACCCCTGTTTAATATATCAGGCAAAGAAATTTGAGGGCATAACAATGATAAAAGCAGATAATGTACCTATAGAACTTACTGCTGCCTCAATGAAACATTTGGGTAGCGACTACTATTATATAAGACACATCTTCAACGCATTAAGAGAACATAAAGAATTGCTTGAACAAGCCGACTATAAGCGCCTGTATAATGAGGCTAAGGACTTCCTTTTCAGACACGCAGTCCGGTCTTGCGGTTGGGAAAAAGACAAACGCGAGTGGGGCTATAATTGGATTGAATTTCTTGCCGACCTTAACAATTCCCGCGATGGCAATACTGAAAAATACTCCATAAAAACTGTGGATTCTTTTCTTTCAGAAAGAAGAAAAATATGGAACTCATATAACAAAGGCAAATAGGTTTAATTTTTGCCTTATCGGACTGTTGTGATGCTCTTTTCCGCAGTCCTTTTTTATTTTCTTGACATTTTAACTATTTTGTAATATACTAATTTTGGAGTACGCATTATCGTACAGTTAAAACGGAGGGTAAAATGGCAAAGAGTGAAAAACAGAAGCAAAAGCTTTTCAGAATTCTTGAAATGCTTATGAAACAAACAGACGAAGCTCACGGTCTTTCTATCAATGAAATTATAGAGCGTCTTGCTGAAATGAGTATAAAAGCTGAGAGAAAGGGAATATACGACGATTTTGCGGTTCTCGGTGAGTTGGGATTTTCGGTGCACAAGCTTCCTACAAGACCGCCAAAATATACCCTTGAAAACAGAATTTTCGAGCTTCCCGAGCTTAAGATGCTCGTTGATGCGGTAGAGTCCTCAAAATTCATAACCACAAGGAAAAGTCGGGAAATAATATCAAAGCTCGAAAGCTTTGCAGGCGCACATCGCTCAAGAGAGCTTTCCCGTCAAGTTTACGTTGAGGACAGAGTGAAAACGCAAAATAACGCGAGCTTATATAGCATTGACGCAATACACGCAGCGATTAACGAAAAGAAAAAGCTTTCATTCAAGTATTTTTACTATGATATAAATAAAAATAGAGTTTTAAAAAATGACGGTGAGCCTTATATAGTGACTCCTACGGCACTTTTGTGGAATGACGAGAATTATTATCTCGTTGCGCTTGACGAGAAGGCTGATGCAATAAAAAACTTCCGCGTTGATAAAATGCAAGGCACAAAATTACTATCAGAAATGGCAAAAAACGACACACGGGTGTCGAATTTCAACCCCGCGGATTACTCGAGAAAGATTTTCGGTATGTATGGCGGAAAAGAAGAGCTCGTAACTCTTGAATGTAAAGAAAAGTTGGCAGGAGTTATGATAGACCGCTTTGGTTCGGAGCCGCTATTCACCAAGACGGATTTTGGCTTTAAGTTTACGATTCGGCTGCTTATAAGCCCGAATTTCTTTGCTTGGGTGCTTGGCTTTGGAAGTGATTTAAGAATACTTAGCCCCGTGGGCGTGCGACAGGAACTTGCTTCTTTGCTTCGGGAAACGGCGAAAAATTACGAATAGGAGGGGATACGTGTGAAAAAATACGATACAATTGCCTTCGACCTTGACGGAACTCTCACGAATCCCGAGCGCGGACTCGTTGCCGGATTCAGATACGCTTTTGACAAGCTCGGAATAAAATACGAGAGTCTCGAGAGCTTAAAGCGCTTTATAGGCCCGCCTCTGTTTGACGAGTGGAAAAAATGCTTCGGTCTTTCCGACGGTGAGTGCAACGAAGCGCTTAGAGTCTTTCGTGAATTTTACGACGTTTACGGTTGGCGCGAAAACGACCTCTACAACGGAGTATCCGAAATGCTCGCTAAGCTAAAGGCTTCGGGAAAGACGCTCGTTGTCGCAACCTCAAAGCCCGAAAGAGTCGCAAACAAGGTTCTCACACTTTTTGATTTGGCAAAATACTTTGATTTTATAAGCACTGCCACGATAGACAAAAAACGCGACAAAAAATGCGAGGTTCTTGACTATGCTTTAAAATCAGTCCGCTCTCCCGAAAAGTCAGGGTGTATTCTGGTCGGTGACAGAATTTTCGATGCCGAGGGGGCAAGACTCGTCGGAATAGACAGCCTTGGCGTGCTTTACGGCCACGGAAGCCGCGAAGAAATTTTAGGCGCGGGCTTTACTTTGATCGCTGAGAGCCCAGATGAAGCCTTGCGTCTGCTTCTGTGATGCTCTTTAAGAGCTGATATTCTTCAATAACGAATTGCAACGTTTGACTGAACGGCGAGTGTATTCCGAAAGGAGCCCTCGCCTTTTTGCGCGAATTTTTGTAATCGAAAATAGTTTCCTACATATATTATATGGAGAGCCGCGTCGATTTTTCATTTATCTTGATCAAATGAACATAACTGTTTATAGTGCACAAAAAGGCGGCGAGAAATTTTACATAAAATTCTAAAAAATATTTTTTTTGCTATTTAATTTGCTTTTTCTATTGACTTTGAACCGAATAAAATCTATAATTATCTTACAAACCGTGTGCGCACTCGCGTGCGTATGACGCGAACATATGCTATCGCAGATCCGTCAGCTGCGTGCGCAGAATGTGCGTTGCGGATTGAAATTGTTTTTCGCAAAAACCAAAATAAACAAAGGAGAAGACAATGAGAAAACACAAACTTTTATTTTTGTTTGTGGTAGTTTCGTTGTGTGTGTCGATGCTTTTGACGGGATGCAACTTAACGGGAAATGAAAATCCCGATCCCGATCCCACGCCCGATGAAACTCCGGAAGAACCCAAGCTTCCCGATCTTCTCAGCTATTTTGTGATAGACTCCACGGACAATGATTACTACGTGGAGAACAAGCTTTTCACAAATGCAGAGGCGATTGAAGGGGACATTATATGGGTTGAAACCCCCGATGGAACTGAGCTTATGGCTACGGTTGCCGAGGACGTTGATCACTTCAACAACGACGTTATCGAGGTTAAGCTTTACAGAAACGGTGCGGTTTTGTACGAATTCCCCAAGGTAAGCTATTCTCTTAGTGAGAACGTTGAGAAGAAAGTTGATCTTTATTTCGACGACGGCATTCTTATTTTTGAGGTAGCAAGCCTCGATTACACTGACGGTGAAACGACTTACTCACGTTCTTACTATCAGTACAGCGATACTGCGGCTCCCACTAAGCTTTATGACGGAACTGACGTAGTGGAGTACAAGGTTATCGGTAACCTTACTGTCGTTGTTGGAACAGAAATCGTCAGATGGTACGGCTCCGAAAATCAAACTGTATTTGAAATGAGCAGCGATTTCTATTACGACAAGGGCTTCGCTTATGGATATGAGTACGGCGGATACCTCTACTTTGCAGGTGATAAATCACTTTATATTTACGACAAAGACGGTGCGTGCGTGGTTGAGTACAACTCTCCCGCTAACTCTAAATGGAGCAGCTTCAGCTTCCTTAACAACGGCAACGTTGTAATTCAGGAAGACCTTGTTGTTCTTGATATGAGCGCAGAGGCTGACTTCAACTACATCTACGGTGACGGTACCAGAATAAAGACCACAACTAACATTATGAACTACAAGACGGGCGCTCTTACCGACAAAACGGCAAGCGTTGATTTCTGGATCTCCGATCTTGAATCCGCGTATTCCGCAGAAAAGCACGGCACAGACTTCTCGTTTGAGCTTGTAGAGGGTAAGCAGAACCAGGCTGTTATATATCGCTTCGATAAAGACGGTGACGACGATAACGGACAGTACGTTGTAATCGACAACGACCTTAACGTTGAGTTCGTATTCCCGATAATAGAGCCCAACCTTGACGTTGACTCTCTTGCATACGAGGCTTACGCTATCGGCGATAAGTACATAGTTGCAGGTCTTTTCGGACAGTACGGCTCGATTGACTATGCGTTTGACTATTACGGAAACGTTGTAAAATGCGTTCCTCAGATTGAGTATATCAGCGATAAGTACATCGTTTGCGACGGTGTTGTATATGACCTTGATTTCAATCTTATATACGTTGCATCCGAGAACAATCTCTTGTTCTTCGAGGAAGAGAGCGGAAAAGTATTTATCAACAATAAGATTTGTGTAGAATACGATTTCAATCACGATGGTGAATCCGACTTAGCTCTTCTTGATCCCGCAAGCGGCGAATTGAAGGTGCTTCAGGACAATCTCAATGCAATTGTATGCGATATAGGTAATAGCTACTACGTTCTTTGCGAATTCTGTGATCAGTGCAAGGCGCATTACGATGAATGCGAGCTTAGCAATTGCAGAGATGAATATTGCACATTCAGAAGCGATTGCGCTAAGCTCGATTGCAACGCCTGTGTGCACTCTATCTACAATGCTGAGGGAACTCTTCTTCTTGAGAGCTCAAGAGGCTGCATTGATGTAGAAGAGCATAACAATTCTCTTTACGTTACCGTTAGCTACTACGACTATATGGTTGAAAAAACAGTAAAGCATAATTTTGTTATTGATTGACAAAACACCACATAATTAAAAAAGGAGAAAACAGAAAGTGAAAAGCTCTAATATAATTAAGCTTCTCGCCGCGTTGCTCTGTGTCGTTGTTATGTTCGTTTCCTGTGCTGATTCAGCGGTTATTCCCGAAACGAACGGCGTTGACTCCTTGTCGGGTACGGCAGGAACGATTCCATCCCTTTCTGACACGACCGGATCGTCCAACGTTGGAGTTGAAGGAACCGAGCCGCTTACGTTCTCTGATTTCATTGAATTTATAGATAGAGATAAGGTTTACACTACCGTTGAGGATGCTCCCGAGGGAGTTGTTGACGTTTATGAAAACTTCTATCTTATGTATGAAAGCTCTGTTGATTCAAATAATCAGATGACTTACAGCTACGAGGTTGTTAACATAGAGACGGGCGAAAGCTATAAAAAATGGAAGCATACCTTAGATCAGGCAAATCCTGACCGTGAAATTTACGTTTCGTTTTTGAATCCTGACGCTCTTGGCGCTGACGAAACAAACGATGCGGCTGTTATCGTGGTTATGGACGTTAAGTACGCTCAGATAACCGACGAGATGAGAGATGAAAGCTATTACATCGAAAACGAAGACAGATTCTACGTTGAATCCGTGAATTACAGCGTATATGACCTTCACGGCAATAGCGTATTTGAAAACAAGCAGGCAGGTCTTGACGAGGATTTTGTAGGCTTCTACGCTATTCCGTCAAACAATTCGGCGCTTTTTGCTGCAGAGTCTTACGTTGCTTACGTTATCTATGCTCACGACGGCTATTGCTACCTCTTGGATAAGGATGGCAAGTATGATGGTGCGTTTGAAGCAACCTCTCTTGCACACTTCGGTTATGACTACGAGAATGAAATCTACGGATACTATCTCAGAGCTGCGCATTATGAAAATTATGCTATCCAGGTTTATGAAAAGGCAAGCGGAAAGCTTGTTTACCATAAGGTATACGGTGAAGAAGCTAGCGTTAACGTTCTTGAAGACGGCAAGATATTCATTCAGGAGGTTCGCGAAGCATACGCAGGCGAAGCTTATGATTTCCACCTCAATGGCGAAACGTATATGCTTGACAGCTATACCGTGCAGTTCACGAATGAGAACGGTGTATTCAAGGCTCTTGAAACTCCCGTTGAGGTTGACTACATCTTTTTGAGCATTGTCGGTGCAAGCTCTCTTAAAGACCTTGCGAGCGATTCCGACTTTGTAATAGGCGATAAGCTTGTTAACCTTGCTTACGGATTAAAGATTGTGGATAGAGCCATCGTTATGCCTTCCGACGAGGATGATTTGATGGTATTTGTTGACAACGATCTTAAAGTTCAGTACGTTCCCGAGGAAATCGTTCCGATTTCGGGTGATTTCGGATTTGAAAAGCTTGATAACGGATATAGCTACGTAAATGTTTCACTTAACAATTACATAGCTCTTTATGATCCCGAAGGCAACTTCGTAAGATATCTTGATTCCGATAACGTGCTCAGAAACGATTTTATCGTCAATAGCTACGGAATCTTCGATTACAATTTCGAGTGCCTCTACGAGTTCGACGAGGGCGAGTCTGTAGCAGCTTATATCGGCGACAGTATCATTATGAAAGAAGAAATCGAGGATAACCCCGATACTATCTATAATGAAGAAAAGCTTACGTTCTATCGCTTGACTCTCGAGGAATCTACTCAGAACAAATCAAACGAAGAAGACGGTGAGGACGAGGAAGAAACGAAGCCTGTCTACGTTATTAAAAAGTCCGAGCTTGAAGATATTGAAGACGTAGAAGAGAACCGCTCCGATTACATCATTCTCTACAACGGCGAAGACGAAACCTACGAGCTTTACAACCGTAACTTCGAGCTTTTGTTTATCAGTATGAACAAAATTAAGATGGAATTCAACGATTATCTTGATGCATACGAGATGACAACTGTAATCAAGGGTGTAGGACGCACCTACTTTATTAAATAACAGGTCGATGACCCGATACTGAAAAGGAGAAAAAAATGAAAAACAGAAAACTTATTGTTTTTGTTTCTGCTCTGCTTTGTGCAGTGATGGCTCTTTCTTCGTGTACCGGATCGGCAGCACTTCCTGATAACGACGTGCTTGCAAACGACCCCATACACGAAAACGGCATTATCCTTACCGATGATGCGAGCTCAGGAACAAGTGACGTTCCCTCAGTTGATACTCTTACCGCCTCCGGCAAGCTTGCTGTTTGGCAGAAGTATCTCAAGTATGACGTAAAATCACTCGATGCAGCATCTTCAGACTCCACCGCAAGCCTTGACGACAAAACTCACAATTTCGTCGGCGCTGATACCTACGGCGTTTTGGTTCAGACCGAAACAAAGCGGATCCACGGCGAGTTCGAAGAGCTTTGGAAGACCAGAGTTGAAGAAACCATCAGAGTTTACAACATTTTTGGCAAAGACGAGCCCATCTTCTCTTATAAAAACGCATATTTAATGAATCTTGAAGATGAGAGCGAAATTCTCAGCGATTCTACTATTGTATCCGTAGATACCGATATATTCTACGGTATATTCCGTGTAGAATACGAAAACTGGGATGCCGTTTATGAGGAGCTTCCCGAGGGTTCAACCGAAACTCCCGAAATAATCGGCTATACTCTCAAGGAGACCTACTACGAGTTTTATCTTGCAGACGGAACTCTTCTCGGCGAGGCTGAGAACTACTGGGATTATGATACGAAAACCACAGAATTTACCAACGCCTTTATTCTTAACGGAACTGCCTACGTTCTTGATAACGACGGCAATTTTATAAAGAAGGTGGCAGAAGAGCTTTACACTGAGGATCCCTTCATTGAGGCAACTTACGGCTCTTCGGAAATAGACAAGATCGGCAGCTACTATTTCGTATATGACCTTCATAATGAAGATAGAGCTTTGATCTTCGATCTTAATGGAAAATACGTTTGCGAATATAACTGCGACAGCGAAGTTGAAATTTTCCTTCCTAACGGAAACGTTCTTATGCAGGACGCAATCGAGGTCAGCGAAGGCGCTAAGACATACGACGTTTACGATTATGAAACCAACGCGAAGTATGACGTTGTTACGAAGGTGTTTGACGTTGCTAGCGGAAAAGTTTCCGAAATTGAATTTGCATATATCATTACCGAATGGTACGATGCTTTGGGCAGCAGAAACGCCGCGCTTGCGGGTGACTGCGTAGTTATCGAGGCTTTCACGTTTGAAAAACAGATGGTGTCCTCCGAGCTTTCCTACGTTGCTCTTAACTTGGATCTCACCGTTAAGGAAGTACTCCCCGAGATCATTCCCAACCAGAAAAGTCTTATAGAGATTCGCGATGCGGATACGGTGCTTATCCCCGCAACTATGAACAATGATAGTAACTTCTATTACCGCGTAACTGACGGAGAATTCTATGCATACGACTATAAGATAATCTCCTCCTATCCCGGTATGCTCATAGTTGAAGCTGAGAATGAAGACGGCGAATCCTGCCGTAACCTTATCGATTACAGCGGCAAGGTAATTATCGGCGACTTCGTAATGATTGAAGAATATATGTGCAACGAAAGTGGCGACATCGTTTCTTTGCTTGTTCGAAGCTATAATGAAAAAGACGAGTACACCTCTCTTGCTGTTTGCTACTATAACGCAGAGAACGACACCGTTGTTAAGAAGACCGTTTGCACCGTTTCTGACGATGACGGCCGCATTGTTCAAACCGACTCTTACCTAAGCGGAAGAGTTGAGCGCGTAATCACTTATAACAGCGAAGACGATCGCTACTACGTGAACTTCGTCAACGTAAAGGGCGAAAGCGTAGCAAGCTTCTATGCGGACGATTATTCCTACTCTTACTACACTTATTCTTATGACGAGTATGACGTAACTAATATACTCGAAGATTACGGTGACGTAATTGTTTTGGAAACACGTTCCGAAAAGAATGACAGAGGCGACTATATTCGCTACACCACTATTAAATGATAGAGAAGGAGAAAAACGATGAAAATTAAACTTATTTCGTTGCTTATCGCATTGCTTTGCGTAAGCGTGCTCTTCGTTTCCTGCTCGGAAGAATGTACGACTCACCTTGACGCAGACGGTGACGGTATTTGTGATACCGAAGGCTGCGAGGACGTTGTTCAGCTTCCCGAACCCGAGGAACCCAACTGTACAAATCACGTGGATGCAAACCGCGACGGACTTTGCGATACTGAAAACTGCGATACCGTTATAATCACCAACACTATAGAGAATCAGGTTGAAGTTCTCGTTCCTATTGCTAAGGAAGAGTACGTTCCTATGGTTGTTAAACCTGTTCCCACCGACGCTGTTCTCGGCGATTACGTAAAGCTTGATTACGTAAACGGAACTCTTACCCTTTACGCTCACGTATACACTCCCGCAGAGACCAACGTTGAGCTTAATATCGTTAAAGAGCTTGGTAATCACTACTACATTATCAAGACCTCGGTAAAGGTTAGCGATCCCGTTGTTGACGATCCCGCAACTACCGATACTGACGAGTCTAAGTATGCTACCCGCAAGGATACGTACACTCTCATTAACGATATAACCGGTAAGGCTATTGAGCTTATAACCACCGAGCCCTACGATTTCGTAGAGGACAACGCTTCGACGACTGACGTTAACGAGTATTGGGATGAGGCACCCTCATTCAATTACTACAACCTTGACGGCTTGTATGCGGTTGTGCTCGGCGGTGATGAGTATTACTACTATACCGAGAACTATACTAAGTTGAACACCAAGCCTCTTTCTCTCGACGGAACGTCTGATATCTATGAATACATAGGCGAAGGCAACAACGAAACCTTCCAGTTTACCAATGACGAAATCGTTTACGTAATTGACGCTGAGGGTAACATCATTCACTCCGAGAAAGAAATATTCTTCCTTGATCGCCCCGAGTTTGATTACGTTACCGACGCATTCGGTATTATCGAGGACGACGAAAAGATCTCCTTCTTTGATCTTTCAAAGTGGCTTGAGTGCACCTACACCTATTCCTTCACATACGGCCAGAACGCTAACTGGTTTATTCTTCAGAATGGCAACGTATTTATTCAGACTGCAAAGGCTCTTCCTTACACTGCAATAAACTATGACGTTGAATGGGAAGACGCAAAGTACGACCTTGATTATTTCATTGTTGATCCCGCAGCTAAAACTGTAACGGAAACCGAATTTGGTTACGTTGTTTTGACAGTAATGGCAAACGATGGCGAGATGGAAGATATCACCGCTAAACTCGAAAACCTCTTTGTTGTAATGCCTATAGTTAACGGCACTGTTGACGTCGACAGCTACAAAGCTCTTGCTGTTAGCAATGCTCTTGAAATCGTTTGCGATCTCGACGCTGCCTTTGAGTCCACCCTCGTTGCTGACGGCCTTTACCTTAAGAGCATAGATCTTAACGGAGAAGACTATACAGCTGTATACGATGCAAACGGCAAGTTCCTTAACTATCTCCCCGAGAGCTATGAAGTATTTGACGATTGCATTATTCTTGGCGGCAAGGGCGTTTACACCTACGACCTCAAGCTTAAGCTTGACCTTACTAAGTACAAGAACGTATATAATAACGGTGCTTATATGATTCTCGTTGAGGAAGTTAAGACCACTGTTGAAGAGGTTGAAACCGTAGTTTACAACACTTACTACTGGAATACCACTCTTGAGGCTCCTGTGCTTCTCTTTAATGATTCTTCTGCAAAGGAAATCGTTTGGTACGGTATGAGCTCTAATTACTACGTAGTAAAGGTTCCCACCATCTTTACCGATCCTGATACTCAGCAGCAGAGCATCATCGGCTACACCTACTCCATATACAGTAGCAGCAATACTCTTATCTGCGCAGGTGTTGACACTTATAACTTCCAGACTTGCACAATTGACGGTGAACAGTACGTAATTCTTAACACCGTTACCACTGTTGTAACACCCGAGAGCACTACCGTTACCAAAGGATATTTCATAGTTAACGACGTTGATCCCGCTCCTGCTCCGGATCCTGCACCCGCAGCATAAGCGAAACAGTTTAAAGGTCGAATTTACGACAAATAAAAACGGCGTGGCGTTCTTCGGAGCGCCACGCTTCTTTATGTATTTTAATCTGCTTGCAAGATACCCGTGTTAAATAAAACGGATGTTTTTAAGCCGTATTCAGCTTTTTTTAATGAGGATCAGCAGCCGTGCTGCCGGGAAGTCAAGCAAGCTTTGATATTTTGACAGGCAAAAAGAAATGGGCAACTCACTAAACGAGTCAGCCCATTTTCTTAATTATTTGGTTGCGTTATTTTTAGCAACAACCTCAACACCCTTGTAGTAACCGCAAGCCTTGCAAACACGGTAAGCTCTGTTGTACTCGCCGCACTGAGGGCACTTTACGATATTGGTGGGGTTTTCAAGCTTCCAAACACTGGAGCGTCTTTTGTTCTGTCTCGAATGAGATACCTTTCTCTTTGGTACTGCCATTGTGATTTCCTCCTACGTGAGTCTGCGAAATGCAACTCATATATCTTTATTATTATTTTTCATTTCCTCGAGCAATTTCTGAAGCGGTAAAAGGCGCGGATCAATTTCTTTTTTCTCGCACGAGCATTCGCCCTCATTCAGATTTTTGCCGCATTTTGAACACAAACCCAAGCAATCGTCTTTGCAGAGGAATCTTATAGGGAACTCAATCTCCATCTGTTCGCGGAGCTGCTCGTCCATATCAAGAAATCCGTCTTCGATAATCGCGTAGTCATCCAGTCTGTCTTCGTCAAGACCGACCAGCATATCCCTCGTGGCTACCGTTTTCTCAAGGTCAAGTGCGAAACTGCCGTTAACAGGCGCAAGACATCTTGCACATTCGGCTTCGTAATCCACCGACATGTGAAGCTGCATACGCATATAACCAGCTGTGTTGGTAATGTCGCCATAGACCTTCATGGGAGAAGGAAAACGCACACCATAAAGGAAGCTCGTCGTATCCTCGGGACAGGTATCAACCATAAGCTCGTAGCCAAAAGTCAACAGTCTTTCACCGTTTAACAAAGGTCTTAAATCAAGCTTCACGGAATACCTCCCGACTATGGACAAAATAGTCTTTTTCGACGTTTGGGCATAGTTTAGGCTATAGTCCCCAAAATCGTACACTATATTATACAACTGTTTTTTTGCGTTGTCAAGGGCTTTTTCAAAAATATTTTATTCCCTTCGCACGCGCGGAAAATAAAATCTTTTAAAATATTGACATTAAAGATTATATATTGTATAATTAAAATGGAAAAAAACTAACTTCGGGAGGTCTATATAATGATGACCGATATTGAAATTGCTCAGTCCTGCACACCTAAATATATTATGGACATTGCGTCTTCGGCAGGCATTGAAGAAAAGTACGTTGAGCTTTACGGAAGAAACAAGGCGAAGCTTGATCTTTCGCTTATTTCAGACAGAGAAAATGCAAAAACGGGAAAACTCGTTTTGGTAACGGCTATAACTCCGACTCCTGCTGGCGAAGGTAAAACCACGACTACGATAGGACTTGCCGATGGAATGAAGAGAATCGGTAAGAGCGTTGCCGTTGCGCTTCGCGAGCCATCGTTAGGTCCTGTTTTTGGAGTTAAGGGCGGCGCCGCGGGCGGTGGATGGGCACAGGTAATTCCTATGGAGGATATAAACCTTCATTTCACGGGTGACTTCCACGCAATAGGCGCGGCTAATAATCTTCTTGCCGCAATGCTTGATAACCATATTTATCAAGGCAACGCACTTAACATAGATCCCAGAAGAATAACCTGGCACAGATGCGTAGATATGAACGACCGTCAGCTCCGCTTCGTGACGGACGGACTTGGCGGCAGAGTAAACGGAGTTCCCAGAGAGGATAGCTACGATATAACGGTTGCCTCCGAAATAATGGCGGTGATTTGTCTTTCAAATTCGATTTCCGACTTGAAGGAACGCCTTGCAAGAATCATAGTTGCCTATACTTATGACGAAAAGCCCGTAACTGCGGGTGACTTAAAGGCGGCAGGCGCTATGGCGGCGCTTCTTAAAGATGCATTAAAGCCTAATCTCGTTCAGACTCTCGAGGGCACGCCCGCATTCGTTCACGGCGGACCTTTCGCGAATATCGCACACGGCTGCAATTCCGTTATCGCGACTAAAACCGCGCTTAAAATTGCGGACTATGCAATTACGGAAGCGGGCTTCGGTGCGGATCTCGGCGCAGAGAAATTCCTTGACATCAAGTGCCGTATGGCAGACTTAACGCCCTCTGCTGTCGTTATCGTTGCAACCGTAAGAGCGCTTAAGATGCACGGTGGTCTTGCAAAAACCGAGCTTGGATACGAAAATCTCGAGGCGCTCAAAAAAGGAATTCCCAACCTTCTTCGCCACGTGTCGAACATCAAAAACGTATATAAGCTTCCCTCGGTTGTAGCCGTCAACAGATTTCCGACTGATACCGATGCCGAGATCGAGTTTATCATAAACGAGTGCAAGAAGCTCGGAGTTAACGTAGTCCTTTCGACCGTCTGGGCAGAGGGCGGACGCGGCGGCGAGGCCCTTGCGCGCGAGGTCGTAAGGCTTTGCGAGGAAGAAAAAGGAGATTTTACCTATTCTTACGAGCTTGATTTGCCTATAGAGAAAAAAATTGAGGCAGTCGTTAAAAAGATTTACAGCGGTGAGGGCATTGCGGTAACTCCTCAGGCGAAAAAGCAGATAGCAACGCTTGAAGCTCTCGGCTTTGGAAAGCTTCCCGTTTGTATTGCAAAAACGCAATATTCTTTCTCCGACGATCCATCAAAGCTTGGAGCGCCAGACGGCTTCACGGTAACGATAAAGAACGTTAAGGTTTCCGCAGGCGCAGGCTTTATCGTAGTTCTTACGGGAGATATAATGACTATGCCGGGGCTTCCCAAGATTCCCGCGGCAGAGAGAATTGACGTTGACGAAAACGGCAAAATTTCAGGACTTTTCTAAAAAAGGAATAAGCCTTACGGCTTTTGGAAATATATGAGGCTCATAATAGCGTCAAACAATAAGCATAAAATCAGAGAAATCAAAGAAATTCTCGGCTCAAAATTTGAGGAGATAGTTTCGCTTCGCGAAGCGGGAATTGACCACGAAACAGTGGAAGACGGAACTACATTTGCCGAGAATGCGTATAAAAAGGCGCGCGAAATCGCGGAAATATCCGGAGCTGCAAGCCTTGCCGACGATAGCGGAATTTGTATTGACGCCCTTGACGGAGCGCCGGGAATATTCAGCGCAAGATTTGCGGGCGAGCACGGAAACGACGAGGCAAATAACGCCCTCGTTCTTGAAAAGCTCTCGGGAAAAACGGAAAGAGACGCGCACTATACCTGCGCAATATCTCTCGTTTATCCCGATGGCACGCACGTTTTTTCGGAAGGATATATGTACGGTGATATAACCGCCTCACCGCGTGGTAACGGTGGCTTCGGATACGATCCCTTGTTCGTTCTCAAGGGAGAGAATAGGACGGTTGCCGAAATGAGTGAGGAGGAGAAGAATGCGGTGAGCCACAGAAGACGTGCGCTCGACGCCCTTCTTGAAAAACTATGACGGTGTTCACTATCATTGAAATCATAGGAGTCGTTTCCTTTGCTGTTACAGGCGCAATTGAGGCGATAAACAAGGAAACCGACCTTTTCGGCGTAGTATTCCTAGCTATAACCACTACCTTTGGCGGCGGTATTATAAGAGATGTTATGCTAAATAAGGTTCCCGATTTCTTTACAAGCTATCTTCTTCTGATAGTATGCGTCTTATCTTCTCTTGCAGTTTTTGCTATGGCGGTAATATTCAAAAGCAAATTCGTTGAAAACGAAGCGCTTATTGAGAGGATAAACAACGTTTTTGACGCGATGGGTATAGGAGTGTTCGCTGTATCCGGTACTAAGATTACGATGGAGCTTGGGTACGACAGCTTTTTCATTGCCGTGATTATGGGTATGCTGACCTGTGTCGGCGGAAGTATGATAAGAGCGTTTTGCTTAAGGGAAATTCCTTTTATACTTAAGAAGCGCGTTTATGCTTTCGCTGCGCTTTCTGGCAGCGTTTGCTATTGGGTAATGATGAAGTTTAATCTTAACGAAATAGCTGCGATGCTGATATCGGCGATTTTGGTATTTTCTGTAAGAATGTTAGCCACGGTTTTTAAGTGGAATTTTCCAAAGGCAATAGATTTCGAGAAGCTCAGGGCTTCGGAACAACTAACGGAGGATAATTTTGATGAATGATTTTGCAGCAAAAAAGGGTGAGACAGGCGCGAGTCATTTCGATATCGTAAGAAGAATCGAAACTATGAGTGGCGAAATTCCCTACGCTATCAAGCAATTCAGATCTCAGGTTTTGGATTTTTGCTCAATGGATAAAAAGCTTCTGGCAATCAAATCTAAAACCGAGAAAAGAGCAAGCTCAAAAAAGCTTGATAAGCTTGAAAGCTTTGTAATTGAATATCAGAGTGCATACAGAAAATGCTACCAGAGCTACACCTCTATTACTAAAGCTCTTGATGAAATCGATTCGCTTTATTCCAAGCTTTCGGACTACTATAATTACGAGGGTAAGCGCAAGGAAGCTAAGCGCGCTATATCCGACGGCGAAAAGTTCGATAAGCTTTCGAGAAAACAACTTTTGCAGATTTACAATAAGCTTGATTCTTGCGAGGAAATAGCTTTGGCTAAGGAAACTATTGAGGGTGACGGTTTTGAAGAGCGCGAAGAAAAGCTGAAGACCGACGCACCACGCAAGGATGCGCGCGGAGATGAAGCAAGACGCAGAGGCGATGAGGGAGCGCACCGTTACGGTCCAAATCCTTACGGAGCACCGTATCCGCCATATCCGCCTTACTATCCCGGGTACGATTACAGAATGCCCCCTGCGTATTATCAGCCTATGCCGAGCTTTAATATAGCTCCTATATCAATAGACGTAAATTCTGCGGTGGATTCTCTCTTCGATAGCTTTACTAAGGCGTTTGACGAGAGGGTTCGCGAGTACGCGGAAAATTACGAATTCCCGGAAGTGAAGCGCAGTGCTACAAGCGGTGTCGAAAGCGAGGCTCTTGATAAGGCAATTGAAGACGAGAGCTTTGCGCTTGAAAAGTTTTCCGCACTTTTTGAAAAAATTGACGCAATGCTTTCGTCTCTTTCCGCGCTTACCGCGAAGTATTCAGAGCTTGAAGATAAAACCCGTACACTCACGGAGTCAATGAAGAACGCAACCGATACGCAGAGAACACTCGCGCGCGAGCTTCAGGGAATACAGGCAACGCAGAAGGTTATAGGCGGTGACCAGTTGAAGCTTGCGGAGGAGCAGACTATTATAGTTGAGGCTCAGGCAGTGGCGCTTTCGCGTCAGGCAGAGCTTCGCGATGCTGAGAATGCGGTATCAAATGAAATAGCAAGTCTTCTTGACGGCGCAAACGCAAACGTTGAAGCCTTTAAAGCAAGCCTTGATAAGCAGAGCGACGTCGCAAATTCGCTTGAAACCGCAATGACGGCAGCCGATAAGCTTCTCGAGCTTCAGAAAAACCTTGAAGAGCGCCAGAGTGAGCTTACCGAAATACAAAGAGAGGCGCTTCTCGCCCAGAAGAAGCTTACGCGCTCTCAGAAAGCGCTTAACGAAAGACTCGGAGCTAAAACCTCGGCTAAAAAAGAGAGGAACGAGCTTGAAAAAATAACTCCGCCTGAGGCGGCAAAGCCTGAAATTTTGGATTCCACTCTTGATTCGCCCGAAGAAAGCACCGAAGCAATTGGCGCGGAGAGCACAGAAAGAGAAACGGCAGAAGCTATAGCAGAACATACAGTAGAAGCAGCTCCCGTATAATGAAAATAAAACGCAGAAGTAAGGCTTAAGCCAAAGCTTCTGCGTTTTTATGCTTTTGGGCAGCTTTCGTTTTTTCAAAAATCTGCCCTAAATTTTCAGCTTTATAAAAGAACGGATTAAAGAATAACCGCGCCGTCTTCGCTCTCGTCGTGCTCGTTTGCAACGAGCTGAACGTGGTATGCGTCAATAACGGCTTCCTCAAGCTCGCGTCTGAAATCCGCGTTTATAGGATGAACGATATCTCTGTACGTTCCGTCGGGGTTCTTTCTTGAGGGCATAACGATAAAGTATCTGTCGCGGGCATAGATGACCTTAACGTCGTGAAGAGCGAGGCAATCTCCGAGCGTTACGGAAACTATTGCCTTCATAGGTCCTTCGTCGAAAAACTTTCTGATTTTAATGTCTGTGATTTGCATTGTGGGTATCCTTTCCTTTGTTGGTACGTTTTTTGAGTTTATACATATATTTTACAATAAGAATATTAATAATATTCACATTCCGATAACGTAAAATATAAATTATATGTTAAAAATTGAAAATTGCGTGTGAACTTTTTTTAAAAAATGGAAAAAAGAGGTAATTGTTTGTCGAAATTTAATTCTTCTCAAGGTTTTGAAAAAATCAAGGATTCATTATCTAAAAACGGAGCTGCGGTACACTTCGTCGGGGTAGGCGGAATTTCAATGTATTCTTTGTTTAATTTCACACGTCTTGGGGGGGGGAGGGTGTCAGGAAGCGACAAAAATCGCTCGGAAAGGACCGATAAGCTCATAAATGAGGGTTATGACGTTAAAGTGCCGAAAAACCTTGCAGCCGTGCGCCGTGCGAGCCTTTTGGTTTATTCTCTTGCAGTGTCGGATAGTGACGAAGAATTAAGGCTTGGCGAGGAGCTTGGAATTCCCACGGTGTCCCGAGCGGAATATATGGCTTACCTTACGATTGAATATAAAACGCGTATCTCTGTGTCTGGCTCTCACGGAAAAAGCACTGTCACGTCAATGCTCACAAAAATTCTTGCAGACGCAAAACTTTCTCCAAGCGCTCTATCGGGCGCAAATCTTAACAAGGGAGGGGAGCCGTATATTTATGATAACAAGGGTTATCTTGTGTTCGAAGCTTGCGAATATAAGGATTCGTTCCTTAAATTCACACCCGATATAGCCGTTTTTCTAAATTTGGAGCTTGACCACACGGATTATTTTCATAGCTTTGACGATATAGGGCGTTCGTTTTTGTCCGCAATGAAAAGAGCCAAGCGTTTGTGCGTGAATAAAGACGACGCTGAGCTTTATTCCTTGGCGGCGTGCTCGGGCGTGCCTTGCCATAGCTACGGAATAGAAAATGATGCGGAAATCAAGGCGATAAATCTCAAAAGCGACTGCGGCAGGTATTCCTTTTCCGTAATACGCGGCAGCGAGTTGCTTGCTAAAATCTCGCTTTCCGTATTAGGCAGATTTTCGGTTTATAACGCGCTTGCCGCATTTTCGGCGGCTTATTCTCTTGGAATTTCACCAAGCCTTATAGCAAAATCTCTTTCTGAGTTTTCGGGAATTGAAAGACGGCTTGAGCTTTTATACAAAAGAAAAAACGGTGCTCCCGTGATATACGATTATGCTCACCATCCAAGCGAAATAAAATCGGGCATTTTAGCCACAAGGGACTGCTATAAGGGCAAAATAAACGTAATTTTCAAGCCTCATACCTATACGAGAACACGCGACCTATTTGATGCCTTTGCGATTTCCTTAGGTCTTGCGGATAGAGTATTTATTTCTGAAATAGATGCGATACGTGAAAACAAAATCGACGGAATAACATCGGAAAATTTGGCACGGGCAATAGGTGATGGCGCAAAAGCTCTTCCCGACGAAGAAATTTTAAAGGAAATAAAAGAGCTTGACGGAGCTATAATAATAATGGGAGCCGCAAACCTTGAAGGCGTAAAGGGGAAAATTATAGAAGCCGGGTATTGACATTTGACAAAAACGGTGTTAGAATAAATTGTAAATTGATTTATGGAGGTGACCGCAATGTTATTGGGCAGTCGAAGTTTTAATTTTGAATACTTATATCCTTTTGCGGTCGCATTTATCTCCGAGGACTAAATTTCGGAGCTCTTTTGCGCTCGCAATTGCGGGCGCTTTTTTTGCGTCTGCTTGAAGGAGTTTGATTTGTTCGCTCAGAAAAAGCAAGAAAGGCGGGTGCTAAAAAATGAATGATTTTAGAAACGATTTTGAGGAAAGACACGAGCTTGCGGTATTCGAGGAGAGAGAATATTACGCGGAAAAGTTCGTGGAGCTTATAGAAAAACGGGAATATAAAAGCTTCCGTGAAATGATAGACGGAATTCCCTCTGCGGATATTGCCGAAATGATGTATAACGTGCCTCGTGATAAATATGCGGTTTTCTTCCGTCTTTTGCCGAAGGACGCGGCGGCAGAGGTTTTCGTTGAAATGGGCGCGGAGGAAAGACACGAGCTTGTAAATTTGTTCACCGACAGAGAGCTTTCCGAGGTCCTTTCCGAGCTTTACATCGACGATACGGTTGATATTATTGAGGAAATGCCCGCAAATGTCGTTAAACGTATTTTAAGAGCTTCGACCAAAGAGAAAAGAGACGTTATAAATAAGCTTCTTTGTTATCCCAAGGACTCCGCCGGCTCGCTTATGACAACGGAATACGTGCGCTTCACAAGAGAAATGACGGTAGCAGATGCGCTTCTTCATATAAGGCGCGTTGCGATAGATAAGGAAACTATATACACCTGTTACGTAACCGACAGCGACAGACGCCTTATAGGTATTGTAACCGCAAAGGAGCTTCTTATCTCTGAGCTATCTCAAAAGCTTTACGAAATAATGGAGGAAAACGTCATTTTCGTAGGTACGGGTGAAGAAAAAGAGAGCGTTGCGCTGCGATTTGAGAAGCACGGATTTCTTGCTCTTCCCGTCGTGGATGCGGAAATGCGCCTCGTCGGTATTATAACCCTTGACGACGCTATAGGCGTTATCTCAGATGCCGCGGAAGAGGATTTTGCAAAGATGGCGGCTATAACTCCTACGGAAGAGGCATATTTAAAAACTCCGCTTTATAAGCTTTTTAAATCAAGAATACCGTGGCTTCTTCTCCTTATGCTTTCTTCAAGCTTTGCAAGCGCAATTCTCGGACGCTTTGAGGGAGTTCTTCCTGCGGTCCTTTTGCTCTTCGCTCCTATGCTTATGGGAACGGGCGGTAACGCGGGGGCGCAAAGCTCCGTCACGGTTATACGCGGAATATCTCTTGGCGAAATTTCCTTTAAAGAGCTACCCCGTGTCATTTTTCGCGAGTTTCGTTTGTCGCTTTTAGTTGGCGCGGTTTTAGGCGGTGCCGCCTTTTTAAAGCTAATGCTTATTGACAGATACGTGATGCAAAATCCGGCTATCACACAGGGGGTTACCATCGTTGTATCCCTGTCGCTTGCCGCCGTTGTTGTAACGGCAAAGCTCGTCGGTGCGAGTCTGCCGCTTGTTGCCAAAAAAATCGGTCTTGACCCTGCTGTTATGGCATCTCCCGTTATAACTACGCTGGTTGACGTGCTTTCTCTTATTCTGTACTTTGTCGTGGCAAAAAGCTTGCTCGGAGTATAGTTTTTATTAAAAAATTTTAAAAAGCATTGAAAAGATGCTTTTTCTGTGATATACTATTACATTATAGCAATATTTAGCAAAAGGATTTTTTAAAATGAAAAGAGAACTCATCAAACACATTTACGGTGATATGCAAGGCTTCAGCGGCAAAACCGTAACTCTTGGCGGATGGGTAAGAAACCTCCGCGATTCCAAGGCTTTTGGATTTATCGACCTTAACGACGGCTCCTGCTTCAAAAGCGTGCAGGTAGTGTTCGAGAGGGAAATTATAAATAATTATGACGAGATAGCTTCAATGAACGTAGGCGCGGCGCTTGTTGTTACGGGTACGGTTCTTCTCACCCCCGAAGCAAAGCAGCCCTTTGAAATCAAGGCGACAAAAATTGAGGTAGAGGGAACCTCAACTCCCGACTATCCTCTCCAGCCTAAGCGTCACTCTCCCGAGTTCCTTCGCGAGCAGGCTTATCTCCGCCCGAGAACAAATCTCTTCTCCGCGGTTTTCAGAGTCAGAAGCGAGGTTGCTTACGCAATTCACTCGTTCTTCAATAAGCGCGGCTTCGTATACGTTCATACACCTATAATTACAGGCTCTGACGCAGAGGGTGCAGGAGAGATGTTCCGCGTAACCACGCTTGACATTGATAATCCTCCGAGAAACGAGGACGGAAGCGTAGATTACTCCAAGGACTTCTTCGGAAAGAGCACGAACCTTACCGTATCGGGACAGCTTGAAGGCGAAACCTACGCAATGGCTTTCGGTAATATTTATACATTTGGCCCTACCTTCCGCGCAGAAAACTCCAACACCGCGCGTCACGCGGCAGAATTCTGGATGATAGAGCCCGAAATCGCATTCGCAGACCTTAACGACGATATGGAGCTTGCGTGGGATATGATAAAATACATCATAAATCACGTAATGGATAACTGCTCGCATGAGCTTGAGTTCTTCAACAAATTCGTTGATAAAGAGCTTCTATCTCGCCTTACCGCGCTCCGCGACGCAGACTATGCAAAGGTAACTTACACTGAAGCAATAGAGATACTTGAAAAGTCCGGCGCGGACTTCAAATTCCCTGTATACTGGGGCGTTGACCTTCAGACCGAGCACGAAAGATATCTTACCGAACAGGTTTACAAGAAGCCTATCTTCCTTATTGACTATCCCAAGAATATCAAGGCTTTCTATATGCGCCAGAATGACGACGGAAAAACCGTTGCCGCAATGGACCTTCTCGTTCCCGGTGTCGGCGAAATAATCGGCGGCTCGCAAAGAGAAGAGAGAATTGAGCTTCTTGAAGCAAGAATGGAAGAGCTCGGACTTAACAAAGAGGATTACTGGTGGTATATGAACCTCCGCAAGTTTGGCGGAACGAAGCACGCAGGCTTCGGTCTTGGCTTCGAGCGTATCATTATGTACCTTACGGGTGTTTCCAACATACGCGACGTAATACCGTATCCTCGCACAGTCGGCAACGCAGAATACTAATCGGCTTTGATATTTTTGTGATTTTTCCGTTTCCTCACGCTTGCAGTATTATATACAGCTTCGGCTCGGAAAACGAAAAAAGTCTCTCAAAATCTCTTTGCCCGAGGCTTTGATGTTTTGGCAAGGCAGGAAATGTGAGCAAGTAAAAAACGATTAAGTAACGTTTTTACGATGCGAAGTCAATAAAGCAAGGAGCTTGCGAAGGGGTTAATCCCCGACAATAAGCGACTATGTGACTTGATTGAAAATATTTTAAAGGTAGAGGTTAAATTTAGCCTCTACCTTTTTGTTTTCCGTATTCGTTTTTTTAGTTGTCCACGTCGTCGTCAATATGCTCGCAAGGCTCTTGCGGGCCGCCACAGTAAATGGCGGAAAATATTATAGCGAAAAGCATAGAAATTATAGCAAATTTCCTAAAGGCTTTCATTGTTTTATCTATGCAAACGTTTTATATATACCATAAAAACCGTTTTTCGTCAACGTCAATTTGTGAATTTTGCAAAAACGCGCTTATTTAATTCCCGTAACGTAAAGCTTATTTTTATCAACCTTAAAAAAGATTTCTCTTTTTCCGAAAATCATTCCGTATTCGCGTGAGCTGTCTTCTTGATAAGACGGACGCGGATCCTCTTCGAGAAGCGCGGAAATCTCTTTCGCGTCTTCTTTCGAAAGCTTTGCAAGAAGCGGCTCGGGGATATTAACATCAAGCCTTTTTCCAAACTCTCTTCCCGCAAAAGAGCTTTTTGCGTCGGGGTGAGAGTCTGTGTAGGTAATATACGGCTTTATATCGTAAATCGGAGTGCCATCAAGCATATCTGCGCCCTCGACATATATAACCGTGCCGAGTCCCGCCTCTTCTTTTACTGAGATAAGCTTAACTGAAGAAAGCCCTATAGGATTAGGTCTAAATGGGGAGCGTGTCGCAAAAACACCGACCTTTTTGTTTCCGCCGAGCCTTGGCGGACGTACCGTAGGAGTGAAATTTTCTCTTATGGATTCGGAAAATTGCCATATAATCCAAAGATGCGAATATTCCTCGATTCCGCGAAGAGCATCGGGGTTTCTATATGCCTTTTCAAAAACTATCTTACCTTTCGCAGCGGCAAGACCGCTTTGGCGAGGAATGCCGAATTTTTCCTTAAAACTGGTATGGATTTTTGCAATTATTTTCAAAAAATCACTCCTTTCTCTCGTATTTTACCATAGTTGCTCCTCATTTTCAATAAAATCTTTAAATTTATACAAAATTCTTGCAATTTTAAAAGCTCTGTGATAAAATAGATAATGAATAAATGTATTTTGCGGAGGATAAACGGTGCGCGCAAATCTTTTGTATAACAAAATCGTTGCCGAAACGGCAAGCGAGAGCTTTGTTGAAAGCTTTAACAAAATAGCACTTCCTAAGCTTTTAGAGAAGTTTCCCTATGCAGACGAGGTAGTAATTTACGAGGACTATCTCTCGGATTCTCTTATGGCAAACGGAATTTTTTACTGTCCCTTGACGCTTATTGAAAAGGGATGCTTTTCGCGCGTCTTCGCGTCTTGGAGATGCGACGCCAAAAGGTTTGAAAGCTCCATCCCCTACGCATATCTTGGCAAAGAGCCGTTGAATATCGAAATATCTGACAATGCTCCCGAGACAATAGAGGAAAAACTTAAGGGACGGGTGCCGTTTTTTGCAAAAAACTCTATTAAATTAAGTATAGAAGCCGCAGCACCGAGCAATACGTTTCTCTCGGGTAGATATTCTCAGACTTTCGTTGAATTTATGAGGGAGGGCTTGACGCACGCTCTTGAAAAGGAATTCGGGATTTCGGGCATTGCGGACAGCACTCTTGAAATTGCTCTTGCATTTCTTCCCGAAACCTTTATGGAGCACGTTGTTGATAACGTAAGCTACAGGAGAGTTTTGATTTCCGCAAGCGCCTGCTCGAAGCGCGACCTTTGGATCAAGTGGACACGTCTTGACGGAAAAGGTACGTATACGGTTTCAAGCCGCGTTAGCGAGGGTGAGGTTCTTTTTGAGCTTTGCGACGTGGTTCCCGATAAAATCCGAGAAAGAGAATACAGATATCTTATAAGAACGGCAGGACACGGTGAATATAAAAACGCTATGAGCCGTAAGAATTTCACGGAATGGCGCGAGCTTGTGAAGCGCGTTATCAAGCGTGGTGAGGTTGTTGAGCTTTCGCCTTTTGAGAAGCCTATCGAAAATGTTAATACCGTACCAGAAAGCACGAATATCCCGCAAAAGTTTGTTGAATTGCCGGCAGAGCCGCCGAGAGAACTTGCAAGCGAGATGCCTAAGGCTGCCGAGCCTGAAAAAGAAGATGCTTTTGATAGCGAAATATCCTTAAAGCTTCAAAGCGTTCTTGAGGGTTATAACGTGAATTTGCCCGAGGAAAGCGAAGAGGAAGAAGAGGAGATAAACCCCGATATAACCGAGCTTCTGCGCGCGCTTATTTCCGGAAATGGCGAAGAAAACGGCACTACGGGTGAAGATTTATTGCCCAAAGAGAAAGAAAATGGCGACGAGGTTCCGCCCTTTGATATAGAAGAAGACTTAGGCGAAGACAGTGACGAAGAGCCTTGTGAGAAAAGCGAAGAGTCTTATTCGGAACAGACCGAAGAAGCAGCTTTTGAAGAAGGGCTCGCTTCCGAAGAAATCGAAGAAATGGTAAACGAAGTGGAGAGTGAAGAGGCTTACGAAGAAAGCTCGTATGAACAAGCCTTTTCTTCAAATCCTCCTATTTTTACGCTTGGCGAGACCTATGACGAGCTTAGCGAGAGGGAAATCGAAATCGAAAGCCTTAAGCAAGTCAATGAAGAGCTTTCACAAAAGCTTAACGAGGCAGAGGCGGAAAAGGAAAGACTCTCGGAGCTTGTAGCAAGCTATGAAAAGAAAATAGAGGAAGCTCGCCGCGAGCGCGCAACCCTTATTGAAAATCTTGATGCTGCAAAGCGCCGCGAGGAAAGAGATAGACTTGCCGAGGCGGCAAGGCTTGCAATTTTGCAAAAAGGCGACGAGGACAAGCCCGTATATTCCGAGGAAGCGGAAAGCGCTAAAGTCAAAGAGCCTGTTTTAAAGGCAGTGCCTCTTCCCGCCGAGGAAGCTCCCAAGGAAGAGTCTTCTCCCTTGAAAGCGGAAAGCGAACCCGAGAAATCTGTACCCGCGCGCTACGTTAGCAAGGTTGCGGATATAAGCTTCCGTCATCCCGTAGATCCTAACATAACGAAGCGTATACAGGACATAATAGTAACCACGGTTAAATATTTCGGCAAAGAAAACGTCTATATGAAAATAAAGGCGACTATTCCAGACAATTATATGGTAAGACTTGAATTCGTTAAAATACCCGAAAGTGAATCCGAGCTTCTTGCCGATATAATAAGAGTTCTCGGACATAGCAAGCTCGGAATAACAAAGGTTTTGCTTGAGTGATAACCCTTGTTAAAAAAACTCCCGATTTTGACTAAAACGTCGCTCGGGAGTTTTTATGTTTTTTCAAACAATTGTTTGCGTTATTCGGGAATTGAAATGGTTATGTATTTGGTTCTTCCGAAAAAGCTCGTTCTTACGTCAACGTCTAGTCCAAGTCCTTTCAGGCTTTTCATTGATTTGTTCAGTATTTCTTCAAATCTTGCAATGCCCGAGGCGGGACTTTCAAACTCAAGCATTTTTGGCAATGACTTTTCGATATGAGCATCAATAAGCGCCTCGCTCTGTGCAACTGAGAGCTTCATTGCAACGATTTTTTCAAGTGTTGCTAATATTTCCGTTTCATTTTCAAGCCTTAAAAGCGCTCTTGCGTGCCTTTCCGAAAGAGCATTCCTTAAGATTTCACTCTGCACTCTTTCGGGAAGCTTAAGAAGTCTTATTTTGTTGGCTATGTAAGATTGACTCGTGCCAAAAAGCTTTGCTATCTCGTTTTGCGTCATTTTTTTCATTGCAAGCATTCCCGATATTGCTCTTGCTTCTTCAAACATATTCATAAATTTTCACCGTCCTTTGTCTTTATTCTACATCAAACGGGGCGCATATTATGTCAAAAGTGGGAAGATGCAAAAAATGCGAAAGATTAACGCATCCTTCGCATTTTTTGTTATAAAGGCTTTTTTGCTATTTTTGCATAGGGGCGCGGATATGCCGCAGGGGTTTTTGCTTTTTTCTCAACTATTACGAGAGGATGCTCCTCTTTAAGTTCTCCGTCTGTGAGCTTTATCTCTTCGATTTTTGATGCCCCGCCGCCAAGAATTGCAATCGCGCGTTTTGCATCTCGAAGCTCAAACGCGGCATTTTTACCTTTCATTGCGAGAAATTCGCCGCCGACCTTAACGTATGGCAGGCAAAGCTCGGTAAGCACCTGCATATTTGCTACGGCGCGCGCCGTTGCGTAGTCGAAATTTTCTCTGTATTCGGGAAGACTTGCGCCGTCTTCGGCTCTCATTGTAATGGCGGTGACGTTGTTAAGGTTCAAAAGCTTTGCGCTTTCCTCAACGTATGCTACTCTTTTTGCCGTCGAATCCATAGCGGTGATTTTCAAGTCCTCTCTTAAAATCGCAAAGGGAAGAGTTGGAAATCCTGCACCGCAGCCGATGTCTATAATGCGTGCGCCCTTTTTGATTTTTGAAAGCGGGACGGCACAGTCGGCGTAGTGGTTGAGTATTATTTTATTAACGTCTGTTATTGCGGTAAGATTATATTTTTCATTTTCTTCAAGCATTCTTACGGTAAGCTTAAAGAATTTGTTGCTTTTGTCGGCATTTAAAAGCGAGGATACACCGCAGAGCTTAAAAACCTTGGCAAGCTGCGACTTGAATTCGTTTTCATTGATAAGCATAGCTTTTTCCTTTAATTTGAGTTGAAATAATTATATAATCTTTTTCTATTTTTGTCAATACTCTGTTGACTTTAGTGAGACTATGTGATAAAATAAAACAAACTAATCTAGAAGGTGAAAAATATGTCCGATATTAGCAGTATTGATAAGAATTTTACAATTGAAACCAATATTGAAAGAGAAAACATTAAGTTCTACGACGCAAAAGAAGCTCCGATAAGACTTTTTGGCGTATGGCACGACGGAGAGTGCTACAGACGCGTTCCCGCGGACGTTGCAGAAAGCACAAGCTCCGGAGTTGCAGTACTTTCGCGTCACACTGCGGGAGGAAGACTCCGCTTTATAACCGATAGCCCGTACGTTGTTTTAAAGGTTGTTTATCCAAGTGTTGGTCTCATGTTGGACATGCCACGTTCCGGTTCTGCTGGCTTTGATATGTACGTTAACAAAGACGGAAGAGAATGCTACGCAAAAAGCTTTATTGCGACGGGTGAAACGGTTTTTGACGGCATTCTGGATTTTTCTGAGAAAAAGGAAAGGCTTATAACGATAAATTTCCCGCTTTACAACGAGGTAAACGAAGTATACGTAGGAATTAACGGTGATTATTCAATTAAACCCGCGCCCGATTACTCGGTAAAGCTTCCGATGGTTTCCTACGGCTCGTCTATAACGCAGGGCGCTTGCGCATCTCGCCCGGGGAATGCTTATCAGGCAGTGATTTCAAGAAGATACGATGCCGATTTTATAAATCTCGGATTTTCAGGAAGGGCTAAGGGTGAGGAAGTAATGAAAAACTACATTGCCTCACTTCCTATGTCTTGTTTTATTTTAGATTACGACCATAATGCTACGACCCCTGACGACTTAAGAGCAACTCATAAGCCTATCTATGAGGCTGTGAGAGCCGCGCATCCCGATATTCCGATTCTTATGATACCGCGTCCTGAATTTTTCTACACCCGTGACATTGAAATCCGTAATGAAATAGTCAAGGCTACCTACGATTTTGCCAAAGCAAACGGAGACGATAACGTGTATTTTATTCCCTCACACGAGCTTATGGCGCTTTGTGAGGACCATGGAACTGTTGACGGATGCCACCCCACAGATCTTGGATTTTTCAGTATGGCGCAGGCTATGATTAGAGTGTTAGATAAGCTTTTTGAAGCAAAAACAAAATGAAGAAAAATTACAAACATATAAATAAAACATCAGAGGTGAAAAAATATGTCGGATATTGCAAGTATTGATAAAAATTTTGTGATAGAAACGAATATTGAAAGAGAAAACATCAAGTTTTACGATGCAAAAGAAGCTCCGATAAATCTTTACGGTGTGTGGCACGACGGTGAGTGCTACAGACGCGTTCCTGTTGACGTTGCGGAAAACACGAGTGAAGGACTTATATCTCTTGCAAAGTCTACCGCAGGCGGAAGAATACGTTTTATAACAGATAGCCCCTACGTTATTCTTAAGGTGGTTTACCCAAACGTTGGCTTTATGTCGCATATGCCGCGCTCAGGCTCTGCTGGCTTTGATATGTACGTTAACAACGACGGACACGAGTGCTACACAAAGAGCTTCATTCCGACCTCTGCCGAGACTTTTGACGGAGTCGTGGATTTCTCTGAGCAGAAGGAAAGACTTATAACGATAAATTTTCCGCTTTACAACGGGGTAAATGAAGTTTACATAGGAATTAACGCGGATTACTCAATTAAGTCCGCACCTGACTATAGAGTAAAGCTCCCGATAGTTTCCTACGGCTCGTCTATAACGCAGGGCGGTTGTGCATCTCGCCCCGGCAATGCTTATCAAGCCGTAATTTCAAGGCGATATGATGCCGATTTTATAAACCTCGGCTTTTCAGGAAATGCAAAGGGCGAGGTCGCAATGAAGGACTATATTGCAACGCTTCCTATGTCGGCATTCCTCTATGACTATGATTTCAACACGCCGAGCGCAGACCACCTTCGCGAAACTCATAAGCCTATTTACGAGGCGGTAAGACGCGCAAATCCCGATATTCCCATCATAATGATGGCGCGCCCCCGTTTCTTCTCCAAGGAGCAGAATGAGCGCGACCTCAGAAACAGAATAATCAAGGATACTTATAATTTCGCAGTTGAAAACGGTGACAAGAATGTATACTTTATATCCTCAAGAGAGCTTTTCGCGCTTTGCGAGGACAACGGAACGGTTGACGGTTGTCACCCCAACGACTTCGGATTTTTCAGTATGGCACAGGCTATGATAAAAATACTCGATAAACTTTTTGAAATTAAAGCATAGGAGTTTTTTTATGAAGCTTTATTTAAAACAAAAGCTGTTTTCCTTTAAAGATAAATTCTTCGTTTACGACGAGTGGGGAAAAGAGAAATACTCGGTTGAGGGCGAATTGTTTTCATTTGGCAAGCGCCTTCACGTGCGCGATTCTTACGGTAATGAAGTCGCATTTATAAAGCAAAGAATTTTCAGCTTCTCGCCGCGCTATAAAATCTTTGTCGGAGATAAAGAGGTGGCGGAAGTGCTTAAGCGCTTCACCTTCTTTAATCCTCATTATAGCGTACTTGGCACGAACTGGGAAGTGAAGGGCGATTTCTTTGACCACGATTATGCGGTTTACGACAATAATCTTCCCGTTGCAACTGTAAGAAAAGAGTGGCTTTCCTGGGCAGATACGTATTCTATCGAAATAGCTCCGTACGCAGACGAGCTTACCGCGCTTTGCGTAGTTTTGGTAATAGACGCGGCTATGGATACAGGCGAATTTGATTAAGCTGAAATGACGAAAAACCTTTAAGAAACAAAATATAAAAACGAGGATGTAAAAAGCATCCTCGTTTTTTGTGTGATGTAATTTTATTTAATCCATTTGTGATTTTTTGCCTTAACCGAAGGCGTGAGCTACTTATAATAATTTCCGTCAATAACTATAAAGTGCCATCAGTTTTTATGTAATGAATAGTAAGCGTTAGGAATTCAGTACATTCCGAGAGTATCCTAGGCAAGAGAGTCAGAACGTGATTTACCATAGTGTGATATGTGAGAATTCCGAATTCGTTATACTTTTTAAGTATCGCATCTTTATCAACGCAAGAGGGAAGCTCGTACGTGTTTATGTAGCTGTTAGGCATCAAGGCAATAGGGCGTTGTTTTAGAGGTGTCATTTGGATATGGAAAATTTTAGAGATGAATCATAAACTATCTTCTGAAGGTTGAATTACTGTGTTTTTATTGTAATAATGCAAAGCTTTAACCGTATCCCGTGTCGCTTTTAAATAAAAAATGCAAACTTTAGTTTCCTTTTTGAAGACTATTGCATAGGCGTCGCTTTCGTGTTTTGAGGACAATGCATTGTAAATCTTTTTTGGTTTTATACCGTTTAAATGTTCGCGTATTTTTTCACGGGGAGCTATTGCTATTACATCTTTTATGTGCGCCTTAAATTTTTTGTGCGTTTTCTTTCCGTAGCTTACGTAAAACGTTAAATCACCTGCATCTATCGTATACTTATAATCGGGACTTGTGTAGCGCCAGGTGAAATAAATCATAATCCAAAGCGTTATTGGTATCAGAGCTCCGAGGGGCACAAAACCGATTTTGACTATAACGTAAAGATATACTATAGTATAAGTTGCGTATAGCAAAAGCAGAAGAAGTTTATAGATAAGCCACTTCCCCTCGTTTTTCTGAGAACAAGCGTATTCCGTAACGTTACTTTCCATAAAACCGTACCCCGTGTGTCAAATATACGTATATTTTATCACTTTTTGATATTTTGTCAAGAAGTTTGCGGTATTTTTTCGTTAATTTTGCCATATTACTCTGTAAATATTTGTGCGAACTTCCGGTTTTTAGACACCTGCCTTGACTTTACTAGTCAAAAGCTATATAATGTAATTATAAATAATAAATAAAAGAAATGTAGGACCAAAAAATGAATATCAAAAGACTCATTAAATCTAAGCGAATATTCATTCCGATTTTCGATTTTCTTTTTGTTTTTTTAGCGGCATTCTTGGCAATTTGGGTGCAGGGCGGAGAATTTAAAATGTCTCTTCCTCAATTTTTTTGGGCACTCTTAAATGTCGCTTTTTTGTTTGCGCTCTATCTCCTCTTCGGAATGTATTCATTTTCCTTTTCCAACATAAGCGTTCTCGACGCTATGCGTATATCGCTTTCGGTCTGGGCGCTTGGGTGCGTGAACGTTATCATTGCGCTTTTGTGGGGCAAAACTTTTGACCTAGGCTTAAGAGCCGTCGTGGTATTCACGGTGTTTGTATTTTTAAGCACGGGCGGTATGCGCTTCTCAAAACGAATTTACGTAACCGTCAAAAACAGCTTGCGCCGTAACACAAAGGGCGGAAAACGCGTTATGATAATCGGTGCGGGTGATGCAGGAAGCTCCCTGGTTCGCGAAATGCTTTACACTGATAAAATTAAATACCATCCCGTCTGTATAATAGACGATAGCCCTAAAAAGATAGGAACCTCAATAATGGGTGTGCGCGTCGTCGGAGATACCTACAGCATTTCGCATTACGCAAACATTTTCGATGTTGAGGAAATCCTTGTCGCAATGCCATCGGTTCCCTCGCAGATAATGAAAGATATTGTGGCTCGTGCAAACGAAACGTCACTTCCCGTCAAGGTTTTGCCCGGTATTTATCAGCTTGCCGACGGTCAGGTAAGTGTTTCAAAGCTTCGCCATGTTGAAATAGAGGACCTACTCGGAAGAGAGCCAGTCAAGGTAAACCTTGACGAAATAATGGGCTACATAGAGAATAAAACGGTTCTCGTAACGGGTGGTGGCGGCTCTATCGGAAGCGAGCTTTGCCGGCAGATAGCAAGCCATAACCCGAAGCTTCTGATAATTCTCGATATTTACGAAAACAATGCCTACGATATAGAGCAGGAGCTTAAGCGCCGTTATCCTGAGGTAAATCTTCTCACACTTATTGCGAGTGTGCGCGACGAATTTAAGATAAGAAAAGTATTTGAAGATTACCGCCCGAATATCGTATTCAATGCAGCGGCGCACAAGCACGTTCCACTTATGGAAACGAGTCCTAACGAGGCTGTTAAAAATAACGTTTTTGGCACTCTTAACGTCGCTCGCGCGGCAGACGAGTTCGGCGCGGAAACATTCGTTCAGATTTCAACTGACAAAGCAGTTAATCCGACGAACATTATGGGCGCGACGAAGCGCATTTGTGAAATGATTATCCAAACGATAGGCAGGCACAGTAAGAATACAAACTTCGTTGCCGTGCGCTTTGGAAACGTTCTCGGCTCAAACGGCTCAGTTATTCCGCTTTTCAAGCGTCAAATCGCAGAAGGCGGCCCCGTCACCGTAACGCATAAGGATATTATTCGCTATTTCATGACAATTCCCGAGGCGGTTTCCCTCGTCTTGCAGGCGGGCGCATACGCCAGGGGCGGTCAGATTTTCGTTCTCGATATGGGTGAGCCCGTCAGAATTTACGACCTCGCAAGAAATCTTATAATCCTCTCGGGTCTTAAGCCCGATATTGATATCGAAATTAAATGCACAGGGCTTCGCCCGGGTGAAAAGCTATATGAAGAGCGCCTTATGGAAGAAGAGGGCCTTCAAAAAACAGCGAATGGCCTTATCAGCGTCGCCCGCCCCATCCCCTTCGACGAAGAAAATCTTTTCGCTCACCTTGACGAGCTTTACGCCGCCGCCCACGCGGAAAGCGACGAAATGAAGGAGCTTGTCAAAAAGCTTGTTTCAACCTACGCAATAGATACCCGCGCAGAGAAAAAAGAGTGCGCAACCGTATAGACAAAATCAACCGAGGAATTTACTATGACACGATTTGAGAAAAAGGTCTGGCTCGCCTCACCGACAATGCACGGAGAAGAGCTGGAATACGTAAAAAAAGCCTATGAAACCAACTGGATGAGTACAGTCGGCGAAAATATAAACGAAGTGGAAAGAATTGCCGCCGAGAAAGCGGAAATGAAGTGTGCGGTAGGTCTTTCCTGCTGTACTGCGGCGCTTCATCTTGCTGTGAAGCACGCGGGAGAAACGCTTTACGGAAAACCCGCGGTAAGCCACGGCGCGCTCGAGGGAAAACGTGTTTTTTGCTCAGATATGACCTTTGACGCAACGCTTAACCCCGTTGTTTACGAGGGTGGAGTTCCCGTGTTCATTGATACCGAAAGAGATTCTTGGAATATGGATCCCGTAGCGCTTGAAAAGGCCTTTGAAATGTACCCGGATGTTAAGCTCGTCGTTTCTGCGGAGCTTTACGGCTTCCCTGGACGTATGGACTTAATTAAAAAAACATGCGAAAAACACGGCGCACTTTTGATAGAAGATGCCGCTGAGGCTATGGGAGCAACTATAGGCGGTAAGCAGTGCGGCTCATTCGGCGATTATTCCGCGGTTAGCTACAATGGTAACAAGATTATCACAGGCTCGTCGGGAGGTTGCCTTTTGACAAACGATATAGAGGTTGCAAATAAAGCTCGTAAATGGTCTACTCAAGCAAGAGAAAACGCGCCCTGGTATCAGCACGAGGAAGTCGGCTACAACTACAGAATGAGTAACGTTATAGCGGGAGTTGTGCGCGGACAGTATCCTCACCTTGAAGAGCATATCGCAGGCAAAAAAGCCGTTTATGAACGATATGAAAAGGCATTTAGGGATTTGCCCGTAAAAATGAACCCGATAACAGAGGGCACAGAGCCTAATTATTGGCTGTCGTGTATGATTATCGACGAGAATGCAATGTGCCGTCAGGTGAGAAGCGATAACGAGGCACTTTATGTGAAAGAAGCAGGAAAAACCTGTCCAACCGAAATACTTGAAAAGCTTGCGGAATATAATGCAGAGGGAAGACCTATCTGGAAGCCTATGCATATGCAGCCCATGTACCGCTTGCATGACTTTATTACCAGAGAGGGAAGCGGACGCTGCAAAACGAACGCCTATATCGCAGGCGGATGCGCTGACGTCGGTGCGGATATATTCAACCGCGGACTTTGTCTGCCAAGTGATAATAAAATGACCACCGATGAGCAAGATGCGGTTATCGAAATTATAAGAAGCTGTTTCAAATAAAATTTGAGAGGTTTACATAATGTACGCGAGGTTTTTTAAACGGGTGATAGATTTCTTTCTTTCGCTTATAGCTTTGCTTGCTTTATCCCCGATCTTTATTGTGCTCATAACAGTCGGCGCTGTTGCAATGCGCGGAAATCCTTTTTTCACGCAATACCGCCCGGGAAAAATCGGCAAGGACGGCAAGGAAAAAATCTTTAAGCTTATAAAATTCCGTACTATGTCCAATGCCAAGGATAAGGACGGCAATCTGTTGCCCGATGACGTAAGGCTCAATAAATACGGAAAATTTCTTCGTTCAACCTCACTTGACGAATTACCTGAGCTTATCAATATCCTAATCGGCACAATGTCAATAGTCGGTCCTCGCCCTCAGCTTGTTCGCGATATGGTATTTATGACGGAAGAGCAAAGGCTTCGCCACAGCGTGCGCCCGGGACTTACGGGGCTTGCGCAGGTTAGCGGAAGAAACAACATAAGCTGGGAGCACAAATTTGAGTGCGACCTTGAGTACATAAAAAAAATAACCTTTTTCGGCGACCTTAAAATCATATTTATGACCGTCGGCAAGGTTTTCAAAAGAAGTGATACTGTTCGAGAGGGAACGGTGAGCGACATTGACTTCGGCGATTATTTGCTTGAAAAAGGTGAGGTTTCCGCCGAGGACTACGAAAAGCTTCAAACCGAAGCTAAAGAACTCTTGAGGGTGTAAGTTATGGATTATAAGCAGTTTTCCGTTTCAATGTGCGTTTACGGTAAGAATAATCCCGAGCATTTTGATATTGCCGTTGGCAGTATTATAAACCAGAGCGTAAAGCCCTCGGAAGTTATCTTAGTCGTTGACGGCCCCGTACCGCACGAAATTGATGCGGTGATTTCAAAATACGCGGAATTTGATTTTTTTAAGGTTTACCGTTTCCAAGAAAACAAGGGCCACGGAAAAGCAAGACGATTCGGCCTTGAAAAATGCACGAATGAGCTTGTTGCGATTATGGACGCTGACGATATAAGCGCCCCCGATAGATTTGAAGTGCAATTAAAGGCTTTTGAGAGTGATGACTCCGTTGATATCGTCGGCGGAAACATAACGGAATTCGTCGGAGAGCCTGAAAATATTGTCGGCAGCAGAATAGTTCCCGAGAGCGACGCTGAGATAAAGGAATATCTTAAAAAAAGATGCCCTATGAATCTCGTAACCGTAATGTTCAAAAAATCTTCCGTAAATGCCGCGGGCGGTTTTATCGACTGGTACTGTGAAGAGGACTATTATCTTTGGGTGCGAATGACTTTGGCAGATATGAAATTCGCAAACGTCCCCGAGATGCTTGTAAACGTAAGAGTCGGCAATGAAATGTATCAGCGCCGCGGCGGACTAAAATATTTCAAAAGTGAAAAACGCTTGCAGAAATTTATGCTTAAAGAAAAAATCATAGGCTATCCAACCTACGTTTCCAACGTGCTTAAACGTTTTATCGTTCAAGTCTTGATGCCGAATAAGCTTCGCGGTTGGGTTTTCAAAAAATTCGCAAGGAAAAGAGCTTGAAGTTATGAAGAAATATAAAATAGGATACACCACAGGCGTGTTTGACCTCTTTCACATTGGACATTTAAACATAATTCGTCGCGCCAAAGAGCAATGCGATTTTTTGATTGTCGGCGTTTCGACTGATGAGCTTGTTGAGACGTATAAAAATAAAAAACCTATCATTCCATATCACGAGAGAATAGCTATTGTAGACGCTATAAAATACGTTGATAAGGTTGTTCCGCAGACCTCAATGGACAAGTTTGAAGCGTGGAAGCAACTGAAATTTGATGCCTTGTTTCACGGAAGCGATTGGAAAGGCTCTAAGCTTTACGACGACTATGAAAATAAATTTGCAGAGGTAGGCGTCAAAGTTGTGTTCTTGCCGCATACAGACGGCACATCTTCTACGGAGATTGCTCAAAAATTGCAAGAGGATAAAAAATGATTGATATCAAGCAAAAATCACAGTGCTGCGGATGTGGCAATTGTGCGATAATTTGTCCTCAAAACGCGATACGTATGGAAGAGGATGAATGCGGGTTTGTTTTTCCAAACCTTGATTACAACAAGTGCGTTGATTGTAATCTATGCAATAAAACCTGTCCTGTTATAAATCACGCTAATGCTGAATGTATGGAGCATAGCGTTTTTGCTGTATATGCGAAAGATCCGAGCGTTCGGTATAACGGATCCTCAGGCGGTATGTTTGGTCTGTTTGCGGAGAATATCATCAATTCCGAGGGAATTGTTTACGGCGCAGCCTTTGATGAAGATTTACAATTGAAATGCAAATCGGCGGAAACAAAAAGCGATTTATTGCCGTTATATAAATCCAAGTATATTCAAAGTGATTTAAACGGACAATTTTTTGCCATAAAAAAACAATTGGAAGATGGAAAGAAAGTGCTGTTTGTTTCTACACCTTGCCAAGTATTCGCCTTGCAGTTGTTTTTGAAAAAAGATTATGAAAACCTTTATACAGTTGACTTTGTTTGTCACGGTGTTCCTTCTCAAAAGCTTTTCGATAAGTGCAGAGAATATGAAGAAAAGAGAGATAAAATAAAGTTCTTGTCTTATCAGTTTAGAGCGAAAAAGAAAAATGGCACAACACCGCATTACTACAAACTCACCTATCTGAAAAAAGGCAAAAAGAAGACAAAAACAAAGCTTTACGTTGATTCGCTGTTCTATAATGGCTTCCAGAAGTACATAACAATGAGAGACAGCTGCTATGATTGTCAATTTTCGCATAGCAACAGAGTGTCAGATATTACTATTGGCGATTTTCACGGAATTGACAAATATATTTCGGGTATCAACAGATTCGACGGTGTTTCTACAGTATGTATAAATACCGAAAAGGGTATGGATTTGTGGAAGGGTGTTTGCGGAAACACAATATATCACACTTTAGATTTTTCTGTACTTTTTGACGACAGAGAATTGATGCGAGGCGGTACTCAAAAGCCTGCAAATCGCGATGAATTTATAAAAGCCTTACAGGAAGAGCCATTCGACATTGTAGTAAAAAGATATTTGGACGGAACGAAATCTTACACCAAAAAAGTGTATTATGCAATGCCTAATTTCATAAGAAAGATAATGAAAAAGATGTTGGGGATAAATTGATGGATTATATGCGAGATGAACTGGATGACAGCTACGGGTTTTTGAAGTTACAGGATAAAATTTTGGAAATCGCTGTAGACGTTGATCGTTTTTGTGCTGAAAACGAAGTGGACTATTGCTTAATGGGCGGTTCTGCTTTGGGAGCAAAACGTCACGGCGGATTTATACCTTGGGATGATGATCTTGATATTTTTATGACGCCTGATAATTATGAAAAATTTCGCGCCGCTTTTAAAGAACGTGGAAATCACGAAAAGTATTATCTTCAAGAGTGGGGCGAAACGAACGGTATGGTCACCATTTCAAAAATTCGTATGAACGGTACGACTTATATAGAAGAACTCTTGGAAAACGAAGATATACATCACGGTATTTATATTGACATTTTCATTTTGCATAATTGCCCCAATAATAAAATTGCAAGATGGCATCAATGCCTTTGGGCAAAGTATGTTGTAATGAAAGGTTTGGCTGCGCGCGGATATAAGCGCCGTCGTGGGTTCTTGGGATTTGCTTTGAAGATAATGGCGCTGTTTCCCGATCGCTTTCTTGTTAAGCACGGATTGAAACAGGTATATAAATATCGAAACAAAAACACAAAATGCTTGTGTAATTTTATGGGCAAAGCAGTTTTCAAAAATGCGATTTATGAAAGAGCTTGGTTTGAACCGACGGTATATGCTCCGTTTGAAAAGGTGCAGCTTAAAATTCCCGAAAATCTGCACGATTTTTTAAGCTTCCGTTTTGGTGATTATATGAAGCCGCCGTCGCCTGAAAGAATTAAGTGGGAGCAACACGCAAAGTTTTGGGATACGGATAAAGATTTCCGTGAGTATTGCAAACAAGTTAATGATTTTTCAGACGAGAAAAAATTGCTTTAAAAAAGGTAATACGAGAAAGGGATTGAGAGATGAAAATTCTTTTAATAAGTCATAACTCATTGAATACGCAACAGAGTATGGGAAAAACCTTGCTTTCGCTGCTTTCTGAGGTATCACCTCTCGAATTGTGCCAGTTATACATATATCCTCAAATTCCGGACACTGATAAAGCAAGCTCTTACTATAGAATTACAGATAAAGACGTTTTAAGGTCTTATTATAAATTTCACGTTTGCGGAAAAGTTGTTGAGCCTGACTTAAATCAGCATTCTTCTTACGAAAACCCTAATGATGAAGCTTTTTACAGAAATCGAGCAAATAGAAAAGCATCACGAAAAATTTTGCGTGACCTTATGTGGAAGCTTTCTCGTTGGTATAATAAAGAGCTTGAAGCTTGGATTGAAAAGGAAAAGCCGACGTGCATATTTTTAGCTCCGGGAAACGCTAAATTCATATATGACGTAGCTTTAAAAATCTCAAAGAAACATAATCTCCCGATAGTCACTTATATTTGTGATGATTATTATTTTGTAAAGAAACCCAAAGGGGTTCTCGCTAAATTAAACAGAGATAGTCTTAGAAAAAAAATCAAAAAAACTATGATAAAATCACAGCACGTTATAACAATATGCGACGAGCTGAATGAAGCGTACTCTAAAGAATTTTCAGTCCCTGCAACAACGGTAATGACGGGCGCAGGTTTTCCCATTGCCGAAAAGCCACGGGATATAAAAGAACCGAAAAGTATAAGTTATTTCGGTAATGTACGCTGCAACAGATTTTATTCTCTTGCAGAAATAGGAAACGCTCTTGATAAAATAAATTTCGAGCGCAATACAGATTACAAGCTTTGCATTTATACTTCGGAAAAGGACACGGATATTTTATCTCATTTTGACGGTATAAAATCCATAAAGCTCTGCGGTTTTGTTACGGGCGATGAATTTAATAAAGCCTTTCTGTCGTCCGATATTCTTTTGCATACGGAAGCCTTTGACGAAAAAAGCATCGACCTTGTCAAGCATTCTGTTTCAACTAAAATTGCAGACAGTCTTTCAAGCGGTATTCCGCTTTTTGCTTACGGCCCTGAGAACGTCGCGTCAATTAGGTATCTTCTGAAAAACGATTCTGCCATTACGGCAACGTCAAAAGATGAGCTTTATGATAAGCTGCTTTTAGCTTTTGATGATGAAAACGTTAGAAAAGAAAAGATTATAAATGCTTTAGCTTGCGCTCGCTCTTATCATGATGCTAATTCGGTTAGTCAGAACGTTCGTAAGCTTTTTGAAGAAATTTAAATTTGTATAATCCTATATGACAGAGAAAGGAGTTTGTATGAAAGTCTTGCAAGTGAACTGCGTTTATAAAAAAGGAAGTACAGGTAAAATAGTACACGATATACATACCGAGCTTAAAGCTTCGGGTATAGAATCTGTCGTTTGCTATGGCCGCGGAGCGAAAATAAAAGAGCATGGCGTTTACAAGACTTGCAGTGAATTATATTCAAAGCTTAACAACTTTCTTTCTCGCATAACGGGAATTATGTATGGCGGGTGCTTTTTCTCAACGAATAAGCTTATCAGGATAATAAAAAAAGAAAAGCCCGACGTTGTGCATTTGCACTGTTTGAACGGATATTTCGTAAATATTTACAGACTTGTATCTTGGCTTAAAAAAAGTGGAATTAAAACCGTTTTAACTCTCCACGCAGAGTTTATGCATACTGCAAATTGCGGACATGCTTACGGCTGTGAGAAATGGAAAACGGGATGCGGTAAGTGCCCTGTGTTTAAAAAAGAAACCAAATCCATTCTCTTTGACAGAACCGCAACTTCGTGGCGCAGAATGAAAAAGGCGTTTGACGGATTTGATAATTTAATTGTTACGTCTGTTTCTCCTTGGCTTATGGAAAGAGCAAAGATGTCGCCAATCCTTGTGGATAAAAAACATGTTGTTATTATGAACGGTCTTGATACGAATGTTTTTTATCCTAGAAATATACAACGATTGAAAGAGAAACATTGTATTACTGATGAAAAAATAGTATTCCACGCGACACCATATTTTTCTGATGCGCAAAATCATCTCAAGGGCGGTTGTTACATATTGGAACTTGCAAAACGCTTGGGAAATGTGAAATTTTTTATTGCAGGACCTTATGATATATCGGGAGAAATTCCGTCCAACGTGATTTTGCTTGGTAGAATCTCGGATCAAAACGAACTTGCCGAATACTACAGTTTAGCGGACGTTACCGTTATTGCAAGCAAGAGAGAAACGTTTTCTATGATATGTGCAGAAAGTCTCTGTTGCGGAACTCCGGTTGTCGGCTTTAAAGCCGGTGGTCCTGAAATGATTTCAATTTCTGAATTCAGCAATTTCGTTGAGTATGGGAATATCTATTCTTTAAGTGAAACCTTAAAAACTTTTTTGGAAACAAATCTTAAAACAGAAGAAATTTCTGAAATTGCTCATAAAAAATATTCAAAAAATAAAATGGTATATGAATACGTTTTACTTTATAAAAACAATTGACTTGTGCGATTTAAAATCGAATAAAATGAAAGGAGAGAAAGGAAAATGACTGTATATTTTTTGTTTTATGCTGCTGTAATTGGTGTTTCCTTAATGCTTAACACGGTTTCAAAAAACAAAGAGAAAGTAAATAAGATTATTTGTATCATTTCTTTTTCTCTTCTCGTTCTGATTATCGGACTTCGCCACCCGTCGATGGGAAATGACTTAAAGTATGGTATGACACACGGTTATTTAGGTTCTTTTGATATTATCGGAGCTATGTCATGGTCATCTGTTCTTAAAATTGAAAAATTTCTTAATTACGAACGGGGATTTGTAATTTTTTGTAAATTGGTAGCGTCTATATGGTATGATCAGCAATTCTTTCTGTTTGTATCTGCCTTTATTTCGCTTTTTCCTATTTTCTTGTTCGCCTACAAGAAAAGCGAAAATATATTTATGTCGTTGTTTATATATACGGGCGTACCTGCATTTTTGATAATATATTCCGGAATTAGGCAGGGAATAGCAATAGGGCTTTGTTTTTTAGCACTACTGTTTTTAAAAGAAGAAAAGAATAAAGTGAAGGATATAGTTTGCTTTATTATTATCGTTTTATTAGCCAGCACTTTTCATAGCTCTGCGACTGTTTTTATTCTGGCTCTACCGCTTTATTATTTGAATTTAGGGAAAACGTCAAGATGGGTATCTGTAGCGATTTTATTCTTGATTTATATTTGCAGATTATGGATTTTCAATATTTTGAGTAAAATATTTAAAGATGATGCGGTCGTAGAAGATACAGGGGCAATCACTTTGCTGTTAGTTTTCGTTGGAATCTATATTATATGTATCATGTTTTCCGGCACATACGACAAGGAATACAATTGGTATATGAATATGTTCTATATTGCTTGCGTTTGCCAGGTGTTCAGTGGCGTGTACAATACAGCGATGAGAATTGGATATTATTTTATGATATTCCTCGTAGTACTTTTACCAAAGCTAGTTTCACAGTTGAAATACAACAATGACAGGTTCATTTTCAGGATTGGAGTTAAGCTGGCTTTTGGCACATTTGCTTTGTATTGTATTTATAATTCTACGTGGGCAATGGCATATCCATATCACTTTTTCTGGGAAAGCATCTGATAAAATTTTGTTTTGGGGTATGAATACAAAATGAAAATTGGTATAATATCACATTATTACAAGAGCGAGAATTACGGCGGCAATCTTCAGGCTTTTGCGTTATGTATTGCGCTTAATAAAATTGGGTATAGTGCGGAGCAGATTTCTTTTGATCGCAGAAAAGATCTTGCAAAATCTAAAAAAGCCAAATTCTTCCTATCTGGCATAAAGAAGAAGCTCAAAAACGCCCAAGGTGGCATTTTACGCAATTTGAATAAAAGAAGCAGAGCTATATCCTCTTTTAATTTAGAAACCGTGCCTCATAGTCAAAATGTGTATTCTTCGAAGAGTATAAAAAAATGCGTTAACGAGTATGACGCTTTTATAACGGGAAGCGACCAAGTGTGGCATCCTAATGCAGTTTGCGATGAGTATTTACTTGGCTTTGTACCTTCTAATAAGATAAAGTTATCTTACGCGGCAAGCATTGCCTGTAAGACTTTATCTAATGAAGTGGCTTTGAGATATAAGAAAGCTTTCGCTTCCTTCAATGCTATATCGGTAAGGGAAAATGATGCAGCGCCTTTAATCAAAGAATTATACCGAGGAGATGTGGAATGGTCTCTTGATCCAACACTGCTCCTTGATGCAGAGGACTGGAGAACACTTGCCTTGCCTGTGAATGTTGGCGATAATTATGTGTTTTGCTATTTTCTTGGTAATGATAAGGAATCAAGAAAATTAGCACAAGAATACGCTACCCAAAAAGGTTTAAAGATTGTTACTCTGCCTCATCTTCTTGGAGCTTTCAGAGATTGCGACAGGAATTTTGGTGACTGTAAGCTTTATTCTGTTTCCCCTCAACAGTTGATTTCTCTTATTGATAATTCAAAATTCGTATTTACGGATAGCTTTCATATAACAGCGTTCTCTTTGATATTGAATAAAGAGTTTTGTGCTTTTTCAAGGGATTCGCAAAAAGGAATGGAATCACGAATTTCTTCTTTGCTTTCGATATTTGAACTTTCGGACAGATTTTGTAATAGTGAAGATAGGACAAATCTCGATTATATCAACTCCCTTATGCCTATTGATTATAATAGGGAATTTGAAATGTATAAAAAAATGAAGTCGAGCTCCTTGAGTTATTTAAAGAAGCATTTAGAAAACTTGGAAGAAAGCAGAAAGAAAAGAATTGAAATTATAGATTCCATAAATTGTAGCGGCTGTTATGCCTGCGCTTCGGCTTGTCCTAATGGGTGCATAGATATGAAGGCGGATGACGAGGGATTTTTGTATCCTGTTATTGATGAAGAAGCGTGCATTGATTGCGGACTTTGCCAAAAAGTTTGCCCAATATCTTCGCCTATAAGAGATGAAAAAACCGAGAAAGATTGCACGGTATATGCTGCGTACAGCAAAAATGATGAGATAAGAATAAACAGTTCATCAGGTGGTGTGTTTTCTGAAATCGCAGAGTGGGTGATAGAACGAGGCGGTGTTGTATTTGGCGCGGCTTTTGACAGCGATTTTAACGTAAAGCATATTTGCGTTGAAAAATCGGAAGAACTATATAAGCTTCGAGGTTCCAAATATGTCCAAAGCTCGATAGGCAATACTTATAAACAGGCGGAGAACTATTTAAAAGATGGAAGACTCGTTTTGTTTTCCGGAACACCATGTCAAATAGGCGGTCTTTATTCTTACTTAAAAAAAGACTATGACAATCTTATCACGCAAGATTTAATTTGTCACGGAACACCTTCGCCTGCTGTTTGGCGTAAATATTTAAATTTCATCGAAAAGCAAAATGGTTCAAGAGTAAAAGAGTTCTCTTTTAGAAACAAAAAAAATGGTTGGAAGGCATTTAGTGTTCATATTTGCTTAGAAAACAATGAGCTCATAACGACGCCACATACACAAGATATATATATGAAGGGATTTTTAAAAGATCTTTGCTTGAGACCATCATGTTATAGTTGTTCCTTTAGAAATAAGATTCGGGCAAGTGATTTCACTATCGCGGATTTCTGGGGAATTGAAAACATTTTCCCTCGTATAAACGCTGATGAAGGTGTTTCCTTGGTGATAGTTAATTCACCAAAAGCAAATAAATTGTTCAATGAGTTGAAAATTGAACACAGGCCAGTGACTTCTCTTGATGAAGCGATTGCATATAATGTCCCTATGCTAACTTCTCCACAAAGACCATCAAACAGAGAAAATTATATTTCGGATGTATTGAATTACGGATATGAAGGAATAAATGAAAAATATTTTAAGGTATCACGAGCAACAAAAATAAAAAATAAATGCAAACGGTTTTTAAAACGTTTGCTGAAAGGATAATTTATGAGTTATGTTTGCGAAACTCCTGTGGCATTAATATTTTTTAATCGCCCTGATACATTTGAAAAAGTTTTTGAAAAGGTAAGAATGGTTAAACCAAGGAAACTTTTTCTCGTTCAAGACGGACCAAGAAATGAAAGCGATCTTCCCAAAATTGAGCAATGTAGGAAAATTGCGGAAAATATAGATTGGGACTGCGAGGTTGTAAAAGATTATTCCGAGGTTAATCTCGGTTGTGGAGTTCGTCCGCAAAGTGGAATTACGAATGCCCTTAAACAGGTGGATAGGCTAATAATTCTTGAGGACGATTGCGTGCCGAGCATTAGCTTCTTTAAATATTGTGAAGAAAATCTAGAAAGATACAAAAACGACGATCGTATTTGCTATATTAGCGGACTTAATCATTTTGAAACTTGGGATTGCGGAGAGAGCGACTATTTCTTCACAAAAACCGGGGCTATATGGGGATGGGCTACTTGGGCGAGAGTGTGGAATAAATATTATGATTATAATGTAAAAAACACGGGCGACGATTATACTTTTAATACTATAGATAAACAAATTTCAAACAAGTACATTGCTAAATCACGGACTTCTTCTATTTTGAGAGCAAAACAGTCAATTGACAAAGGAGAAAAGCTTTCCTATTGGGACGCTCAATGGGGATTTGTCAAGTATTCTCAAAATATGCTGGTGATAGTTCCGAAGTATAACCTTATACATAATATTGGTATAGGAGTTAGCTCTACTCACGCCTCAAGTCTGAAAAAATCGCAATTTAAAAAATACAAAAATTTCGTTTTTATACCGACGCACGAGTTGAATTTTCCTCTCAAGCATCCTGATTTTTGCGTATGTGATATGGACTATGACAATTTGGTCTATAAATGCTCCGCAGGAAGTCCTATAAGACGCTTTGTTGTCAAAGCAGTAAAGAAATTTATCAGAAGATAATTTTTTTAGTAAGGATTTTAAATGAATAGTTCAAAGCAAATAAGAATTGGCGCTATAATATCATATTTTGCTATTGCCTTTAATATAATAGCGGGTTTAATTTATACCCCTTGGATGATTGGACAAATCGGGCAAAGTGATTATGGATTATACACCCTTGCTAATTCGTTGATTACACTTTTTTTGGTGGATTTTGGCCTTGGAAGCGCAGTTTCGAGGTATGTATCAAAATATCGTGCTGAGGGCAATGAAGAAAAAGTTAATAATTTCCTTGGAGCAATATACAAGCTTTATGCTATAATAGATGCTGTTATCTTTTTGGTATTGTTTGTTCTGTTCTTTTTGTTGGACGAAATTTATGTAAAGCTTTCTCCGACAGAACTTGAAAAGTTCAAAATTGTTTACATAATATCAGCTTCTTTCTCGGTTTTGAATTTTCCGTTTTTTACATTGAATGGCATTCTGACCTCGTATGAGAAATTCGTTCCTTTGAAATTAGCAGACCTCTTGTGCAAGGTAATGACTATCGGTTTTACAGTCGTCGCATTGATTTTAGGCTTAGGTCTTTATTCCTTGGTTTCCGTTCATGCTATTGCAGGAATTATCACAATAATTCTAAAGTTTATTTTTGCAAAAAAACTCACGCCTGTTAAAGTTAATTTTGGATATAGTGATAAGGCTCTTTACAAGAGGATTTTTGAATTCTCTATATGGGTTACAGTATCAACGCTTGCACAAAGATTGATTTTTAATATTACTCCTTCCGTGCTTGGAATAGTTGCCAGCACATCGGCGATAGCGGTTTTTGGCGTTATTACAACCATAGAAGGATACGTATATACGATAACCAATGCCATAAACGGAATGTTTTTGCCTAAGATATCGCGTATATACGCAAACGGCGAGGAAGAAAAGAAAAATCTTACACCTTTGCTTCTCGGCGTAGGAAAATTTCAATACGCTTTAAATGGTGTAATCATTGTTGGCTTTGCTATAGTCGGAAAGCTTTTCGTAGAGCTTTGGATGGGAATTGATTATATTGATGCGTATTGGGGTGTCTTGCTTGTAACAATTCCGGGACTTTTCTTTAATTCCTTGCAAATAGGTAATACGGCTCTAATAGTTCAGAAAAAGGTTAAATACCAGGCAATAATAGCTTTGGCAGCGGGTGTCATTAATATTTCGTTATCATTTGTATTCTCGTATTTCTTCGGAGTGATAGGTGCTGCATTATCAATCTTTGTTGCGTACACATTCAGGGCTGTAGCTACTAATATAGTATGTTATAAGGTGTTAAAGCTTGATATTCCGCAGTTTATACGAAAGTGCTATTTAAGAATGTCTCTTGCAAGTTTAGTCACTCTTGGATTAGGCTGGGGAATGAATCAGATGATTGCAGATGCAGGATGGGGCTCCTTAATTTTAAAAGGAGTGATTGTAATAGCAGTTTACAGTTTAAGCATTTTCTTAATAGGCATCGATTCACAAGAAAGAAAAAATGTAATAAACAAAATATCGTCAAAATTGAAAAGAGGTTAAAGCAATGTCACTTTTCACTAATAAAACACTACTCATTACGGGCGGAACGGGCTCGTTTGGAAATGCGGTTTTAAACCGCTTTTTGAAGACTGATATAGGCGAAATCAGAATTTTCTCGCGTGACGAGAAGAAGCAGGACGATATGCGCCACGAGTTCCAGGCGAAGATGCCTGAGGTTTCTGAGAAAATTAAATTCTACATAGGCGATGTGCGCGACCTTGCGAGCGTTAAAAACGCTATGCACGGGGTTGATTATATTTTCCACGCGGCAGCGTTGAAGCAGGTTCCGTCGTGCGAATTTTTCCCAATAGAAGCCGTTAAAACAAACGTTCTCGGAACGGAAAACGTACTCACCGCTGCAATCGAGGCTGGAGTTCGTAACGTGGTTTGTCTTTCGACGGATAAGGCGGCATACCCCGTAAACGCTATGGGAACGTCAAAGGCAATGATGGAAAAGGTTATCGTTGCGAAGTCCCGTACCGTGTCACCGGAAAAAACTAAGATTTGCTGCACGCGCTACGGAAACGTTATGTGCTCACGCGGCTCGGTTATTCCGCTTTGGATAGAGCAGATAAAGGCGGGACAGGCTATTACCGTAACGGACGAAAAAATGACGCGATTTATAATGTCGCTTGACGAAGCGGTGGACCTCGTTCTTTTTGCATTCGAGAACGGTGAAAGCGGTGACATTCTCGTTCAGAAAGCGCCTGCTTGTACGATAAAGACACAGGCAGAAGCCGTTTGCGAGCTTTTTGGCGGCGATAAAAATGCTATCAAGGTTATCGGCATACGCCACGGCGAGAAGATGTACGAAACGCTCCTTACGAACGAGGAATGTGCAAACGCTATTGACCTCGGTAATTTCTACCGCGTGCCCTGCGACAAGCGCGGCTTAAATTACGACAAGTATTTCAAGGACGGTGACACCGAGAGAAATACCTTGACAGAATTCAATTCCCACAACACAGAGCTTCTTGACGTTGAGGGCGTAAAGAAAAAGCTTCTTACGCTCGAATATATAAGAGGTGAGCTTGATGCTATGGGAAGGAAGTATTAAGAAATATGAAAATACTTATTACGGGAGCGCGTGGCTTCGTAGGTAAAAACCTCGCCGCCGCTTTAAATAACGTAAAAGACGGAAAAGACAGAACGCATCCCGAAATCACGATAGACGAAATATATCTTTACGACCTTGATTCTTCGCACGAGCTTTTGGAAGAGGCTTGCGAGAGGGCAGACTTCGTTTTCAATTTAGCAGGGGTAAATCGCCCCGAAAATCCCGAAGAGTTTATGTCGGGCAATTTCGGATTTGCAAGCACACTTCTTGACACCTTGAAGAAGCATGGCAATACTTGTCCTGTTATGATCTCGTCCTCTATCCAGGCAACCTGCATTGGACGCTATGACAGCGATTACGGCCGTTCCAAGAAGGCAGGCGAGGAGCTGATCTTTGCATACGGGGAAGAAACGGGTGCAAAGGTACTTGTTTACCGTTTCCCGACCTTGTTTGGCAAGTGGTGCCGTCCTAATTACAATTCGGTGGTAGCAACCTTCTGCAACAACATTGCAAACGACTTGCCTATTACTGTTAATGATCCTAAAGTAGAACTCGAACTTCTTTACATAGACGACTTGGTTGAAGAAATGCTTTTGGCTCTTTCCGGAAGAGAGCATAGATGCGAATTTGACGGAATACGAACGCTTATTACGAATGATGGAAAATTCTGTGCCGTACCTACCACGCACAAGGTTACACTTGGTGAGATCGTGGACTTGCTTGATCAATTCAAGGCACAAACAAGCACTCTTGTAATGCCCGAAATTCCGTATAACAGCTTCGCAAAGAAACTTTACAGTACGTATCTCAGCTATCTTCCGAAAGAGAAGGTATCATTTTCTCTGAAAATGAATGAAGACGCCAGAGGCAGCTTTACCGAGCTTCTCCGTACCGAAAAATGCGGTCAGTTCAGCGTTAATATTTCAAAGCCCGGCATTACCAAGGGGCAGCATTGGCATAACACCAAATGGGAGCTGTTCATTGTGGTTTCCGGTCACGGACTGATCCAACAGCGTAAGATCGGCTCGGATGAGGTGCTGAACTTTGAGGTCTCGGGGGACAAGATCGAAGCGGTTCATATGCTTCCCGGCTATACGCACAATATCATCAATCTGTCCGAAACAGATAATCTTGTAACGGTGATGTGGGCAAACGAGCAGTTTGACACGAAGCATCCCGATACATTCTATGAGGTGGTAGAATAATGGAAATGAATATAAAACTCGATTACAGCGATGTAAAATTTAAAGAAAACGGCAAATTAAAGCTTCTTATAATCGTTGGCACGCGCCCTGAAATCATAAGACTTTCTGCCGTAATAAATAAGTGCCGTCAGTATTTTGATTGCATTTTAGCTCACACGGGGCAGAACTACGATTATAACCTTAACGGAGTATTCTTCAAGGATTTGAAGCTTGTCGATCCCGAAGTCTATATGAATGCGGTTGGCGATGATCTCGGCGCAACGGTGGGCAATATCATCAACTGCTCCTATAAGCTGATGAGCCAAATAAAGCCCGATGCGCTTCTCATTCTCGGTGACACTAATTCTTGTCTTTCTGCGATCGCCGCAAAGAGACTGCACATCCCGATCTTCCATATGGAAGCAGGAAACCGTTGCAAGGATGAATGTCTACCCGAAGAAACTAACAGAAGAATCGTTGATATAATCTCCGACGTTAATCTTGCTTATTCGGAGCACGCGCGCCGTTATCTTCACGAGTGCGGACTTCCCAAGGAGCGCACTTACGTAACAGGCTCGCCTATGGCGGAGGTGCTTCATAATAATTTAGAAGAAATCAAGGCGAGCGATATTCTCACTCGCTTAGAACTTGAGCCTAAAAAATACATACTTTTATCGGCTCACAGGGAAGAGAATATTGACACGGAAAAGAATTTCAAATCACTATTTACCGCTATAAATAAAATGGCGGAAAAATATAATATGCCGATACTTTATTCCTGCCACCCGAGAAGCCGCAACAGACTTGATGCATCGGGATTTGAGCTTGACACACGGGTAATTCGTCACGAGCCTATGGGATTCCACGATTACAATAAGCTTCAAATGAACGCATTTGCAGTCGTTTCGGATAGCGGAACGCTTCCTGAGGAATCAAGCTTCTTTACAAGCGTCGGAAATCCATTTCCGGCGGTTTGCATAAGAACCTCAACGGAACGCCCCGAAGCGCTTGATAAGGCGTGCTTTATCCTCGCGGGAATTGATGAAAAATCGCTTCTTACGGCGGTTGATACTGCCGTTTCAATGACAGAAAACGGCGATTTCGGCATTCCCGTTCCAGATTACGTCGAAGAAAACGTTTCGACAAAGGTCGTTAAAATAATTCAAAGCTACACGGGCGTTGTAAATAAAATGGTTTGGCGTAAAGATGTATTTTAAATAAAGCGCAATAAAATATTTTAGATAAAATATGTAAATAAAAAAGAGCTCAAAAGGCTCTTTTTTGTTAATAATAAAGCTGATCGGTACAACCCAATATTAAGTAAAAGGGCTTCCAATTTGGAAGCCCTTTGGTTTTTAGTATTTAATTTTCTCTCTTTTTATGTTCGCAATCCTTGCACTCAATCCAGAAATAACCGTCTGCATCCGGACCTGTTCTTTCGGTTGAGTGAGGCACTACGGCGGAGGTTTCATCGCAGTGAACGCACACGATCCAGTGACCGTTATCGCCATATTTAACCTCGCCGCCCACAAAATCGTGGGGAGCAGGGATTATAACGTCAGGCGCGGTGAGATGGTCGTGATTGCCTGCAGTTGCGCCAGGGGCATAATAAGCATTCTGGCAAACGTCGCAACGGAGATAAGCAATATTGCCGTCTTCGCATGTGGTAGCGGCCTTAGCCTCAACAAACGTCAAGGTATGGCACGGAACAATCTCGGTCTTTGTATTGCCGCAGCAATAGCAGGTATAGGTTTTTACACCGTTATTGAAGCAATCTGCGGGGGTGGTTACAATACCGCCGCCCCAGAAGTGAGTTTCAACGTTTTCCTTGTAAGAGCATTCGCACACATCGTAATGCGCTTCTCCGTCACCCATAGAGGGAACAAGGGTGTGAGGCACAATTATCACTTCATTAGTCTGTGCATTAAGCTCTTTCGCGCCGCAGTCAACGCATTCATTAAAGTGACCTTCGGCGGAAACGTGTTTTTTAGCCCAGCTATGCTCTTTTATTGCTATGGTTAAGTTATCTGTCATACCGAGAGTATTTACGAAGCGCTTTTCGCATACAAGACAAACGTAATGAGCCTTTGTGCCCTCTTCTGTACAGGTCGAATCAACCGTAGGAATAAGCTCGGAATACGTGTGATGTGGAGCTATCTTTTCGGTAACGGTTGCGCCGCAAGCGCAGGTGTAGGTCTTAATTCCGTATTCAGTGCAGCTCGCCTCTTTCGTTACAACACCGTCGTCGTACTCGTGATTGAATCTATCAAGCGCGCAGTCACAGTAAGTGCAAGCTTCCCAGTGCTGAGTTGAAGATGAGCGAGTTTCGTTGGTGTGCTCCGCTTTTGCGGAAACGTAATCGCATTTTGTGCACTCGTTCCAGTGTGCGTCTGCGTTTTTATGAACGGAAATATTGTGAGCTTCAGATGAGGATACGTATCCGCACTCGCATTTTGTGAAATGATATCCTGCGTCGTATCCGTCTTTAAACTCGTGAGCCTTTTCGTCAATAGTTTCTTCGCACCAGATGCATTTCTTAGCATGACCGTCTTTATCGTGAGTCCACAATGCGTAGCTATGTTCAACGATAAGAGTCTTAATCTCCGTTATTTCATTCTCTGCCTTTTCATCAGAGAATTTCTTACCACATTCTTCTACTGAGCACTGCCAGTAAGCAATGCTTCCTTCAAGAGTACAGGTGGCGGAAACTTCTTTAACGTAAGTGAGAGTGTGATGCGCGGGAGTTGTCTCTTCTTTCGTGGCTCCGCATTCGCATGTGTAAACCTTTTTACCGTCTTCGGTACAATTTGCCTCGCTGACGACTTCGCCCTCATCCCACTCGTGAGCTGCAAGCTCATTCTTTTCACCGCAAAGTGAGCATTCGTACCAATGGCTTTCTTCGTCGAAAACAAGCTCAGTGCCAAAGCTGTGTACGGGATCACCGTTTTGGAAGGTTTCCGTGCCGCAAGCGCCGCAATAGCAGGAGTAGTAGTAAGACGCGGGCTTAGTGCAGGAAGGCGCTCTCAAAAGATAATCGTCACTGATTACCTTTTCTGTGAAATCGTGGGGGAGCTGTGATCCGATATCGTCAACAGTATTTGAAACAGTGCAACCGAGAGTTGTGCAATAAGCAGTCTTAGTGCCGTATTTTGCGCAGGTTGCGTCATTATTTGAAACGTAATTCTCGAAAGAATGGTCGAGTTTTACAACCGTTCTTTCTTCTATATGTGTAGAATTGAGCTTGCAAGCTCTTCTTTCAAGTCCTTCTGCCTGACAGGTGGGGGGAATTACGGTTTCCCAACTGTTCCAAGAGTGTGGACATTCTTCAAGTGTCTCTTCGCCGCACGAGCTTAGTCCGAAAACTGCCGTGGAAAGAGCCGCAAGACAAAGAATGCAAAGCAAGAACCTTCTTTTTGCCTTCATAATCTTTCTCCTTAATATGTAACACTAAATTATTTTGCTTCTTCAAAGTCCGTGAGCCTCACCCGAAAAACGCTTTTAGCGAAATTCGGGCAAGCTCAATCATTTGGTTTTAAGAATTGTGAATTTTAAAGTTTACTCGTTTTCTTTTTCAACCTTTGCGGTCTTGAATCCGCAATTACATTCCGTCCAGTAATAATTACCTTCGGTTATTGTGTTCATAGAATGATTTTCGACAGAAGCTGTCAAGCCGCAAGCGCATTCAATCCAATGCTTTGTGTCGCTATGCTTGACTTCAAACTCGTGAGATGTATGCTTGGCGGTGTAATCGCATCCGGTACAAGCCACCCAGTGTTCATCAGGCGTAAAGGTTAATACGAGAGTGTGATGACTTTCATTTTTGGTGTGTCCGCAAGGACATACTTCATAATGAATGCCGTCATTGTAATTTGCCTCAAATTTGTGAAGCAATTCGGGAGTCTTGTATCCGCATATACATTCGTACCAATGATGAGTTTCATTCATATTATAAATAAGCTCGTGATCTTCAACGGCAGTGTAGCCGCATACGGAGCAGGAGTAGTAGTGAGAGTCGTTGTTGTAAGCATAAACGAAGCTATGCTCTTCGACGCTCTCACCGCTCTTCACGTATCCGCATTCGCAGCCTACCCAGTGAGAGGTAGCATCAGAGGAGTAACGTGTAATAACGTGATCTGCCCAACCGGAGAGAATACCGCAGTTAGCGCACTTCTTTGCGTGAGTGGTTCCGTTTTCGTTAAGAACCCACTCTCCGTCTGCGAAGTTGTGAGTTACGTAAACGAAGGTATCCTCGTAGGATATGAGCTCTGTCGCCTCAGCGTTCTTGAAGTAATTTCCGCAATCACCGCAGTACCAGTACTCAATTCTTCCCGCCTCACCGCAAGAAGCCTCGTATCCAGGAACGTGCTTCAGGTTATTGTGATTAGAAGAGATGGAAGCGTAGAGTATTTCTTCTCTGCATACTACTCCGCATTCGCAGAAGTAAGTAATTAAACCGTTTTCGGTGCAGCTTGCTTCGACGGTGATTTCAAAAGCGCTTTCGGTGTGAAGAGTGTAGGGAATATCAACGTATCCGCATTCGTTGCATACTAAAGTGTGTCCATCGTCGTCTTTTATGAGCTTGCAAACGTGGCTCGTCTTTTTGGTCTCATAGCCACAGTCAGAGCATTTGTGCCAGTGACCTGATGCGTCAAGGTAAGTGATAACAAGATTGTGCTCTAGAAGCTCGTTCTTGTAACCGCAATCGCACTCGGCCCAGTGCCCTGTAGCATCGGTGAAGTATACTTTGAATACGTGATTAGAATCAGTTGTATATCCGCAAACACAAGCAACTGTGTGAGCTGCATCATTTGCATTGGTATACTCAAATTCGTGAACTTTATAGTTAACCGTGTATCCGCACGCACATTCATCCCAGTGGGCAGTAGCATCGGACTTGGGCTCAAGCTCGTGAGAGGCGAAATCAACTTCGGAGCCGCAACGGCACTCAATCCAGTGTCCGTCGGCACTGTAGGTGTCTGCGTAGTCGTGATTTTTGGGAGTTGCCTTGTAACCGCATGCACATACGGGTGTGTGAGTTGATTCGTCAAGATAAACGTAAGTATAGTTGTGGGGCTCTGCGGTTTCATGTCCGCAAGAGCACTTAAGCTTGTGTTCAGACTCGTCACCAAGAGACATTGCATAGCTGTGATTTGCGGCAACGCTTTCGTAACCGCACTTGCAGGAGTACCAATGCTTAGCACCGTCGTACTGGAGTTTGAGATAGTGCGTTTCAATATCTTTCTTGTAGCCGCACTCGCACTCAAGCCAGTGGGCATTTTCGTCGCCGCCCGGTACGAAGCTATGTTCTTCTTCGTTGGTCTTGCAACCGAAGATGCACTCTAACCAGTGAGTGTTAGAATCATACTTAATGGTAAGCTCTGCGTCGGCTAAGGTGTCGTAACCGCACTCGCATGCTTTCCAGTGGTGAGCGCCGTTGGTTACTGTTTCGAGGAAATGCTCTTCCTTATCTGTTTTATATCCGCACTCGCATTCGCCGTAGTGCTCGGTTTCGTTGAACTTGATTTCAACGCCGCCGACTACGGTTTCGGAACCGTAGCCGCATTCACATACGTGGCGATGCTCGTCGCTATTAACGAATTCCGCCTTGAGATTATGGCTCTTAGCGGTGGTTGTGTAACCGCAGATGCATACGCCGTAGTGCTCGGTTTCGCTGTAATGATAAGTGAGCTGATGCTCTGCCGCATCAGAGCTGTAGCCGCAACCGCATTCGATCCAGTGTCCATCGTTATCGGTGTAAGCTGCCCAAATGTTGCCCGTAACGACGTCGGTTTCGTAACCGCAATCGCAAACGTGGTAATGCTGTTCTTCGTTGATGTATACAGGGGAGAGCTTGTGAAGCTCAACGTTCTGCTTGTATCCGCACACGCACTCAAGCCAATGTGTGCTGTCGTCGTTATTGCGTACAAGGCTGTGATTTACAACTACGGACTCATAACCGCAATTGCACTTAATCCAGTGTCCCTCACCGTCTTTATAGTCAAGAGCTACGGAGCCTGATAAAATAAATTCATAGTAACCGCAGTCGCAAACGTGACAATGCTGAGTATCGCTTACAACCTCGAGCTCGAAATTGTGAGGAATAACGGCGGTCTTGTAACCGCAGTCGCACTCGGTCCAATGTCCCGTTTCGTCATTTGCAGGGGAGAGAGTATGAAGAGCATTGTAAGCTGTGTATCCGCACTTGCACTCAAGCCAGTGGGATTCACCGTTATACTTAACGCTTAAGCCGCCTTCGAGGATTCCACTTGTATGGCCGCACGCACAAGCGTGATAATGCGTTGTGTCATCTACGTATACAGTCTCGTATACGTGAAGCGTATCGCCTGCCGTGTAACCGCAATCGCACTCGGTCCAGTGGCTGTCCTCGTCGTATTTTACGTTTGCGTTGTGATCTTCCGTGTAGGTCGTATAACCGCACTCGCATTTGCCGAAGTGTACGGTTTCGTTGTATTCAACGGTTAAAGTACCGTCAATAAGCTCTGACTCGTGACCGCACTCGCATACGTGCTTATGAACGGTGTCGTCAACGTATACTGCCTCATATTCGTGATTAACAGGCGCGCTTTCATATCCGCACTCGCAAACGAATACGTGCTGATTTTCGTCAATCATTTGAATGCTTGTTTCGTGAGCCGTAAGCTCTGCCTTGTAACCGCAATTGCATTCAAGCCAATGTCCGTTTTCGTCTGTATATTCAAGAGTCAAAGCGGTGTCAATTACCGCGCTCTCGTAACCGCACTCGCAAACGTGTTTGTGCTCACCGTTGCTTACTAACTCTGCCTTGAATCCGTGGCTTTCTTTAGCGGTCTTATATCCGCATGCGCATTCGCCAAAGTGTTCAAGGGCGTTAGTCTTCGTTTCAACATTGTGAGCTGCAGTATCTGCCTTGTAGCCGCAGTCGCACTCAAGCCAATGTCCGTTTTCGTCTGTATATCCAAGAGTCAAAGCGGTGTCAATTACCGCGCTCTCGTAACCGCACTCGCAAACGTGCTTATGCTCGCTCTCGGAAACGTAAACAGGCTTGAAGTTGTGGTTGGTTTCAGTATCGTTATAACCGCAGGAACATTCGTGCCAGTGGCCTGTTTCGCTTGAATGAACACCCGTTATTACGTGTTCCTCTATGCCGCTGATTTCACCGCACTCGCATTCGACCCAGTGCTGAACGTTATTGAATTTTGTTTTGTTAAACTCGTGTTCTATGCCTTTGGTCTTGTAGCCGCAGTCGCACTCGGTCCAGTGTTTGCCGTAGTCGTGATTTGATTCAAGGTCGTGAGCTACGGACTCGGACGCATAACCGCACTCGCATACAAGCCAGTGTCCGTTTTCGTCGCTTGCATATTCAAGCTCGTGATCTGAGAAATTTGTTTCGTAACCGCATTCGCAAGCCTTCCAATGCTGAACGAGGTTGTAAGCTGCGTTGTATTCGTGATTTTCAACTATGGTCTTGAAGCCGCACTCACACTCAGTCCAGTGTCCCGTTGCGTCGTTATTTGAAACGAGAGTATGAGAAGAAAAGTCTTTCTTGCAAGCGCATTCGCATTCAAGCCAGTGTTCCGTCTCATTATTTTTGCCGACAAATTCGTGAGCTATCTTCTCACTTGCAATAATATGGCACTCGCATTCTGTCCAGTGGTAATCCGGATCGCTTGCGCCGACTAATTTGCCAACTATTGCCTCGGTTTCGTAACCGCACTTACATACGTGCTTATGCTCGGTTTCCGAAACGGAAACTGCTGTGTACTCGTGCTCTTCAACGTTTGTCGTGCAACCGCAAACGCATCCGTTCCAGTGTTTATTTTCGTCACGGTCGGGAGCAAAAGAGTGCTCGCTTGCATCCGTTACGTATCTGTGCTCGCATACGCGCCAGTGATTATCAGCGTCGCTTGCATAAGTCAACGGAGTTGCGAAGACCTCTGATGTGTGACCGCACTCGCAAACGTGCTTATGTTCAGCATCAGAAACGTATACCGCCTTGTATTCGTGAGCTACGCCTGAAACGGTGCAACCGCACTCGCACACCAAGGAGTGATCTGCTCCCGACTGGGAAATAACCGCAACGAATTCGTGTTCTTCTACGTCGGTCTTGTAACCGTGCTCGCATTTCTGCCAATGCTCGTTGGTATCGTAGTCATTCGTAAGCTTGCCGTCAATTGCGCCGGTCTTATAACCGCACTCGCACTCGTGAGTATGGTGAGATGCATTGAAGTAAAAGGCCTTGAGCTCGTGCTCGCTCTCGGTTTCTATGTAACCGCAAGCGCATCCCTCGTAGTGCTTGGTTTCATTGTATCCGCTTTCTACGGTGTGGTCTTCAGCTTCTAAGGTGTAGCCACATCCGCAAGCTACCCAGTGTTGAATGGTGTCGTGACTGTATCCAAGTCCGCCGTCAATCGTCTCTGAAACGTAGCCGCACTCGCACTCGTGCTTATGCTCGCTGTCGGAAACGTAAACGGGCTTGAAGCTATGGTTAACTTCATTCGTTATATAGCCGCAGCCGCAAGCTTCGTAATGCTTTTCACCGTCGTATGCGGCAACGAGAGTGTGGCTATCAAGCTCGGACCTGTAACCGCAATCGCATTCTGCATAGTGTCCGCCAAGAGTATTGCTCGCCGCGTAGAGTGAGGACTGTCCGTCAACGTACTTTATCGTTACGGAGGTGTTTATTATCTCAGTCACGTATCCGCACTCGCATTCGTGCCAGTGCTGAGTATCGTCGGTGTATCCAACTGTCAAATTGTGACTCTCGGCTACGGTGTCGTAACCGCAGTCGCATTCACCGAAGTGACCGTTGCTGTCGTGGGTGTACGTTACCGCACCGATAATGATTTCGGAGATATAACCGCATTCGCAGATATGGCGGTGGTGGCTTATGCCAATCTCAACGGTGTATAACTCGTGATTTTCCGTTACGGTGTAGTAACCGCAGCCGCAAGCAAAGACGTGTCTGTTTTCGTCATAGTCTTCTGCGGTGAGCGCGCCCGGCATAACGTCGGTTTCATAACCGCACACACACGCGTGCTTGTGCTCAAAATCATTTACGTATACTGCGTTAAGAACGTGCTCGGCGGAGGAAACTCCGTATCCGCATACACAGCTGATGGAGTGTGTATTTTCATCAATGTACTCTGCAACGAGGCCGTGGGCGGAAACGTTAATTCTGCATCCGCATTCGCACTCGTTCCAGTGCTTTTCAGAATCTTTGCCGTTTATATTATAGTTGTGGTTTTTGTATTCGCTCGTTGCATCGCAATCCTTACAAATCTTTGCGTGCTTAGCGTTATCGTAGGTCCAAACGCCCTCTTCAAAGTTGTGAGGAGTCTTATCGGTAATTATATCACTTGCACTCAGTTCATTCTGAGCAGAGGAATCGCTGAAGTTCTTTTCGCACTTCGCACAGTACCAATAGCCTATGTTACCGGTTGCGGTACAGGTGGAAGCCTTAGCATCCACGTAAATAAGCTCGTGTCTAATCGGAATAGCCTCTTCCTTAGTAGCTCCGCATTCACAGGTGTACTTTCTGATACCTTCAACGGTACAGGTAGGCTCTCTTTCTACAGTGGAGCTTGCCCAAACGTGTTCGGATTCATTTATCTTGTATCCGCAAATGCTGCAAGCATCGTAGTGGTGAGTTGCATTGAAGCCGGACTCGTAGGTGTGAGCTTCTCTGCTTTCGGTATCAACCACGCCGCATTCGTTTCTTGAACAAACGGTATAATGGTATTCACCGTCGCGCTTGAGTATTCCGTTTTCAAAATCGTGTCCGAGAGGCGCGGTGGAAATATCCTTGAGCTGAATTTCCTGTGTAGCCGCGTTATCCTTATAATACTTATCGCAAAGCTCGCACTGCCAGTATTCGATGCCGCCCTCTTCGGTACAGGTCGCATCGCTCGAGCCAAAGTGGTTGAGGGCGGAGTGAGCCGCAGGAATAATCTTCGTGAAATCAAGATTACAGGTTGCGCACTTGTGGATTTCATAGCCGTCTTCAAAACAAGTGTTATCCTTCGAGGAGCTGGGAATTGCATCTCTTGCTTCCTCGTGGTCCTGTTCTGCACTCTTGAATCCGCAGAGGCACTCAAACCAGTGTTTTTCACTATTCATTCTTAAGGTTAGGCTATGGTCTTGAACGTCTTTCTTATAACCGCACTCGCATCCCTGCCAATGCTGATGTGACGTTGACATAGGCGTGAAATCGTGGGCCTTTGCATTCTCTTCGTCGGTTGTATTACAGTCGGCACACTTCTTGTAGTGCGCGGTTTCTGTGCAAATCCAATTGCCGCCTGCAAAATCGTGACTGAGTTTGTTTATTATGATAGCATCCGCGATAATTTCGGTCTTAGCCTCTGCATCGGTGAAGTATCTGCCGCAGTCCGAGCAGTGCCAGTATTCGATATTACCGTCTGCCTCGCACGTAGCATTTTTCTTTGCAGTGCGGGCAAGCGTATGCTTAAAGGGAATAAGCTCGCTTTTCGTAGCGCCACAAGCACAGGTGTAAACGAAGTTGCCCTCGGTGTCGCAGGTAGGCTGGGCCGCTACCTTGCCATCGTCCCATACGTGCTCTGCTTCGCCTGTGCGCTTGTCGCAGATGCACGAAGCATCGGTGCATACGCAAGCGTGCCAGTGTTTATTTTCGTCATAGGAAAAAGCTTCGGCATAAGTGTGGAGATAATCTCCGTCTTCAAATACCTTAGTTCCTTTTTCTCCGCACTCGCAAGAATAGAAATATGTAGCCTTATCGTCGCAATCGGCGGGCGTGTTCAAATAAGCCTCGGTTGCAACCTTCTTATCAAACGTGTGAGCGAGCATAGAGCCGAAGTCACTAGATTTTTGGACTTCGCCGCATACGTCGCAAGCCGAGGACTTAGTTCCGTCGGCAGTACAGGTTGCGTCGTTATTGCTGACGTAAGTTGTGAAAGTATGCCCAAGCATCGGGATTTCGCGTTCTTCGGGGTGAGCGCCCTCGGTGTCTAACGCACATACTCTCTTTTCTTTTCCTGCCGTAACACAAGTGGGCTCGGTAACGGTTTCCCATTCGCCCCATTCGTGTACGCATTCTTCCGCTTCCTCATTTCCACAGGCGGTAAAACCGAATACCGTTATGGAAACAAGCAAGAGAGCAAGAATGCAAAGGCAAAGCTTTTTCATTGTTTTCATGTTTTTTCTCCTTAAGAATAATAGCTTTTATATTTAGAATTATAGATATTATAACACACTTGCTTTTAAAAAGCAACATTTTGCGCGTAAAATATAATGAGAAAAAGATAGACAATATGCACAAATGTTCAGATGGGGAATGTTCTTTGAAAACGCTAAAGCTCGAGAAAAGAGTGAGCCGACTCGTCAAAATGTGACACGCCCCCGCACTAAATTTTTCAAAAAATGCAACCGTTAAAAAGCAGTCAAAAAACTAAATATATATCCCGTGATGCAAAACGAGTTATTTTTTGTCAACTAAAGTTTATGTTTGAAGCAAAAAGCAAGCAGAGCTTGCTGCTCTGCTTGCCTTGCCGACTATTCTGTTTTTGCTTCTTCTCGTGATTTTTTCTTCCGTTTTCGGAAAATCGCATTTCTGAAAAGAATTACGTTCATTACTGCGAAAAGCACGGCGAATATAATCATACAAATAACGGGCTCCTTCGGTGAAAAGGTTGCAAGAAACATCATCGGGAAGCCGAAAACTATAGCAGGAAAGTTCTGATAAACCATATTCTCCGCCGCAGGTGTTTTAAATTCGCTGTCGATTTCACGAAGAAGTATCGTTCCCGTGCTTGCCGTGCCCGTAAGCATACCGTACATCATAAGGAACTGCTCCTCATAGTAATCGGGGAAGAGCTTTTTCGCCACGAATCTGTTGTAAACGTAAGTGATAACGAGACCGACAACGCCGAGTATAATGATTATTCCCCAATACTTTTCAAGTATATCGAGTCTTATCGCGGCAATTCCCGCAACGACCATTATATCGAAGAAAAAGTTGCTGACTCGCGTGAGCAGAAAGTTGTTAGTATATTTTCTTGTGATAATTCGTTTTTTGTAAAGAAAATTCAGAACAAGCTTCATTAAGGTAGCCACAAGAACGCCGATAATGAAGTTGAAACCGTATATTATTGACCTGATGTTGTCGTTTGTGATAATCTTACCGACAAGGAACATAATGAGAAACGTGAAAAGATAAGCCACACCGATAAGCGCAAACTGAACGGTTATCTTGTCAACGCTCTCTTGCATCGGAATTTCACCGTCTGTTTCTATTTCTTCATTATTGAGCTTTTCCTCTTTTTCGGCAATAACGAGCTTTCCCGTGTGCTTCATAAGATTGAGATGGAAAACGCCGCCGATACTCGCGCTTAAGAAGCCGAGCGCCGCAACGGTAAGTCCGAAGCTCTTTCCGCCTTCAAATCCGAAGTTTTCTTCGTATATGTTTCCGTAGTTCAGCGCCTGTCCTGTACCCTGACCGTAGCCAAAAGGGAGAAGCGTTCCCGCTGCGGGGAAGAAATCCGTAACTACAAGTGCTGCAAGGATGGTTATCAAAAGACCGAAAAAGCCTTGTAAAAGATAAGTAGCAACGGTTGTAACACCCGTGTTTAATATTTCTGAGCCTCTGCTTTTGTTGAGCTTCTTGCCGGTGGTTTTGAACGACGAGGCAATAAATCCAAGCGCCAAGGTGTGATACGTAATTATCTCGAGCAGCGCCATTCCGTTTCCGCCGAAAAACTCCGTATCAAATATCGGAGTTCCCGTGAATGCGGTGTATACGGAAGAAATCACGAGCAGCACCAAGCCGCCGAGAACCGAGGTCGGCACTAGCGAGTTCTTCATATACGGAACCCTTCTCTTAATCATATTTCCTACGAGCAGGCTACCGAGAAGTACCGTGAAAATCAGTACGCCTCCCCATACCTTAAAGTCCCAAAAATTTCCCATTTTCGTCACCTTTGATAACGTTTTTGTGTCTGTAAAATAAATTAACGTATTTCAGAGCGCAAAAGCTTTTATCTCCTTTGAATTGATAAGTTTTGTTTTGTATGTATACGTTGAGCTTGTTTTTGCCGAGCACGGTTGCTCCCGAAAGCTCGTCGAAAAGGAATGTAAGCCCGCTCTCTTCGCCCTCGTCGAGCGTTATTCTGTCGCCGTAGAGCCTTAACTTTACGCCGTCTTTCAAAAGCACTCTTTTTTTATGAGGTATAAGTTCGGAAAAACGCGCAATGTCAGTATAAATCGGCTCCTTGCATAAGGCTTTTGTGTCAAGAGAATTTACGTAATTTTCTTGATATTTGTACCAGTCGAGTAAGAACTCAAAAGGAAAGTCGCTTCTTTCGCCTTTAAGCTTCTTTGAGGGTAAATATCTTACGCGCTCGCCGCACTTTTTACACTCGATAATATCTTTTTCCGTCTTAAAGCTTGAAAGTCCGCAGCTTCTGCAAACGTAAATAGCTCTTTCTGCGTTTTCCGAAAGCGCCTTATGCCTGAATTCCAAATCAAGCTTCGCTTCGTTAACGTAAAGCTCTCTGCAAATACGGCGGTAAAGCTCCTCGTTCGTCATTTTTATAAGCTCCTCCGGCTCTAAAAGCGAGGAAACGTATCCGCGCATTTTTCCGCGTCTTACCTTGTCTGCCCACCTCGGATGCGCGCCGAAGCCGCCCTCAATTCTGAAAAACGCAACGGGAAGTCCGAGCTTCTTTGCAAGAGGGGCAACGGCAGGATTTATGTACCCCGTTTCGCCCGAATACGTGCGGTTTCCCTCAGGCGCCATAGCTATCGTACCGCCCTCCTTCGCGACTCTCATACAGTTGATAACCGCGTGGACGTCAGTTGCCTGCTTTCTTATCGGTATCGGTGCAGCGAGGTATTTAATAATTGAGGATAGCTTTCCGTTTGAAAATAAATCCTCAGATGCAAGGTAGTAAACGGGCTTTTTAAATGCCATCGAAACAAAAAACTGATCGAAAGCCGTCTGGTGATTAAATAAAATGAGATATTGTCTTTTGCCCGAGTCCTTGAATTTATCAATTTTTATACGGTATTTAATTCGCGTGTAGGGTGCCAGCGTGAGCTTTAATATTTTCAGCGCTGCCTTGTGGCGAAATTTAATCCATTTTTTCTTAGCTTTCATAAAACCTCTGGCGAGCTTTGAAAAACTCTTTGGCTTATTATACCATAAATTACCGTAACAAGTCAAGTGATTTTGTTCAATAACGGAGGCTGTTTTGCCCTAAAAACGTTAAAAATAAAATGCGTTATTTTAGAATAGAATTTTTTGGAAGAATTTTTAAACCAAAAAAAACAAAAAGGCAATGCCTATCGCATTGCCCAATAAATATTATTATAACAGAAAAAAACTACTTTGTAAATAGATTTATAGTTAAAATCAACAATTTCTACCTTTTGAACAAAAAATAATTGTGAAGTTTTGCTAATTTGCGAATTGAAAACTCCCACTTTTCTGTGATATACTATAGGTGAAGAAAGGAAGGTACGGTCCAATGAAAAAGTAACTGGGACCTCGGAATGAAGAACAAACGCTCCTCGGTTTTCAAAGAAGGAAAAAGACGGCGGTCTTACGCATAACATAGATGGTAGGTGAAAATCAGGAGAAAAACAAAAAGGTTCACGCGCAGCACCTCGCGTGAGAAAAAACGTGAAACTGAGAACGGAAGGCTTCATTCGGAAAGGTCAATTCTTCTCGCCCTCAAAAGAGAAAAGCGTAGAAAATAAAGGAACGTCTCCTTAAGACGGTGTGTTTGATATGTGAGCGCAAGTAACTTACGGAAGAGGGCAAAATAATACGAAAGCGAGGATTAAGAAGGATGCTAGATAATAAGAGCGAACAGAAGTGAGGCTTGATTGTGTTAATGCAGTCAAGCCTCACTTCTTTTTTGCAGACGAACAAATTATCCTCAACACCGTCCTTTGAATTATAGCATATATAAATTTCAGCGGATAGCAAATAACGGAATAGAATACGAAAAGCAAAGTGTTTTTGAGAAAACACAGCAAAGCACTGAGATACTAAAGCAGAGTTTCAAAAAAATCCCCTTAAGACGTTTGTTTTCATAGAAAAGGTCCTTGACGGCGAATTTTAAGTCCGCTTTCATATTTTTTCGTGATTTTTACAAATAGCAAGACGCTTTGAAATCTCGTAAAGGTTGTCGTAATAAAAGCTTTTGTCATCAGTTTTTTCGCCAATGGCACAAAGCTTTAATGAAAAATCCTCACCTGACATAAACACCTCTTTAAACGATTGAATTATGTATTTCGAGAGCCTTCTTATCTGCGTTTAGCTTATCAAGGAAGCAAACCCATTTTACAGTCATTCTTAAGTCAGGCTCGGGATAAACGTATATAAGGCGCCCTGCGTGATAGATGTCAAAATGGTCGCCGGGTGTTATCGGGAAAGCACCGATTTTGTCGGATTTTACTTCAAATTCTATCGGCTCACCATGAAGCGTGCCTTTGAGTCGGAATACGTCTTTATCAAGATGAATTTCGCCCTCTCCCGCCTCGGAGTCCATAAATCCGTCTTCCTTGCAGCACCCAAGTCTTGCGCGTGAAGAAAGGATTTCGTTTTCCGTGTCTATTGAATTCTGCTGCCACTCGAACCACTCGTTTATTCTGTCAAAGGGCACTCCGTGAAGTCTGTACGTTGAGTCAAGAGTTGCGTCAAGTCCGCACTTGCATTTTATGTGGCCGTCAGTTTCGGTGATAGTGCCTTCTTTTAGGCAAATAGGACATTTAAAGAGAATTTTGTCAACTCCGCGGGCTATATCAAGGCTCTTGAATTCAACGCCCTGCATTGCCAGCTCGTCGTCATGGCAAATAGCCTCTTCCATGATTTTTTTGACTTCTGCAACATCTTTTTCTGCAATATCCTCTGCGGAAAGTAGCAGCTTTATCGAAGCATTTATCTCTCCTATTCTGTCGTCGCCCTTATCGCGCCACTTGGGGAACGTGAGATATGCTCCGTCTGCACGCCAGACGTAAAGATTTACACCGAGCTTTTTGATAAGCTCTGCTGTGCCGTCCGTCATAGGACAGGTGTGGCCATAGCAGGAAAGTCTGCCCTCTGGGAAAATAAATATAACCGCCTTTTCGTTTTTAGCGCGGAGAATTCTTACTATTGTGGAAGCATCTGGGGTAAACATTTTCTTCGGTATAACGTGCATAAGCTTCAAAAGCTTTGCCGTCGAGGGATTGTGCATAAAGTGCTCGCTTACTATGTAAGTCGGACGAATGGGATAAAGCGTTAAGGCGGACAAAATATGGTCGACGTCTGAGGTGTGCGTGGCAACCACGATAGCCGGTCCTTTAATGCTCCTGACAATATCTTTGTCAAATTTTATGTGGTATTTCTTCGTATATTTTTTCTTGAGCACCGCGTGTACTATCTTATAGAGCAGGGGATTCGGCTTTCCGATTTTCTTTGGCTTTTTCTTTTTGTTCATACCGCACCTTAAAGTTTTTGATATAAGAGTCTTCGCGTTTTTACTATTATATCATTTTTTGCAAGCCTTTGTCAATTGTTTTGTTTTGTTTGACAAAAGTGCAGCCCCGTGTTAAATTTAAGTTTGATTTTTTGAGGAATAACGTCAAATTTTATTTACAATGTAGCGTAAAACATATAATTGAAGCGAGCCTGCCGTTTTCACGACAAGCTCGCTTTTATACTTTTAAGCCTGTTTTTAATTATTTAGCTATGTAAGGAAGACTTGCTGCTGCGATAGACTGACCTACGCGGCGAGAGCTTTCGTCGGGAAGGTGAATGGTTATCTTCTCGGCAAGCTCGGGGAATTCCTCACGAAGAACTCTCTCGGCATTCTTATGAAGAATGCTTCCGCCCTCACCGGAGGATACTCGGCCCATAAGAAGAACGTGCTTGATATCGTAGAATATAGCGTAGTAAGCAACTGCATAACCGAAGTACGAGCCTATAGTTTCGTAAATCTTAGCTGCGCGCTCGTCGCCGTTCGCCATAAGGCCCTGAACGACCTTAAGCTTTTCGGCAGGAGATGCGCTTGCGTCAAGCTCAATGCCTGCCGCGGGAGCAAGCTTGATTACGGAATCTTGGGAGAAATACTTAACTCCGCAGCCGTAGTCGCCACTCCACTCGTCTACCATAGCATTCTTGTTATAGTCTGCGGGGACGAATGCAAGCTCGTTAAGCCAGCCTGTGATGTTTCCGCTTCCGTCAACGTACCCGCCTGCTTCGCTCGTGCCCATAGCAACACCGAGAACGTTAGTGTCGCCAAGGTCCATAGCGCCTGCAAGAGCCGTAACGTCACCGTCGTTTGCAACCTCAATAGGAACGTTTCCGAGCTCCTTTGCAATATCGGTGTAAATATTCTTAACAATCTTTTCAAATGCCTCGGGGTTCTCGTTCTTTACCTTAAGGAAGAGGGAAGACGTCATAATGCGGTTTCCGATAACAACGCCTGCGGTTGAAACGCCGATAGCGTCAACGCGGGGCATCTTGGATGCCGCAGTTTTCATAGCATCCATAATTCCTTCGTAGTGATACTGAGGATCATTCTGGAGCTTAGGGAACCAAACAACTTCCTCGGAGTAGGTAGCTTCGCCCTCAACAACGGAGCTTACCTTACGGTCGCTTCCGCCTGCGTCAAAGCCGATACGGCAACCGTCAAGGTGACGGCCTACGGGCGCTGCGGTCTCGTTTGCTACGGGAGCCATTTCAAAGGGAACGTGAACAACCTCGAAGGGAGCCTCGTAAACCTCGGACATAAATACGCTGTCAAATTCGCGTGCTCCGCCCTTAGCGTAATCTGCTTTAATTTTATCTGCTATTACCTTAGAGCCAGCAATAATAACCTTAAAACCTCCGCGCATCCAGAGAAGAGATTTAACTATTCTCTCAACGAATTCGTGGTTCTCCTCGTCGTGTCCCGTTCCGTCTTTAAATACCTCAAGGGTAAATACAGAGGTAAGACCGCCGTTTCTCTCAAGTCCGATAGTGAGCTTTTCTCCGCCTTCTGCCTTAACTGCAGCTTCAAAATCGCGGTATACAATCGACATCGGCATAAAGCCGGGATCAAGAGGTGCATTAACTTTAAGCTTCATAAATTGTTTTTCCTTTCTTTATGGTTCTTATTATATTGATATTTTCATCGGTGATAATAATGTCCGCATCCTTGCCCTCTTCAAGCGAGCCTTTTCGGTCGTCGCAATGAATTGAGGTTGCGGGGTTGAGGGAAGCCATCTTGAAGACCTCGTTTACGGGAAGACCCGTGTGGTCGATAACGTTTTTAACTGCATTGTTAAGCTTTAAAACGCTTCCTGCAATAGTGCCGTCTGCGAGTCTGCACTCAATTCCCTTAAGGAATATAGGCTGTCCGCCAAGCTCGTATTCACCGTCGGGCATACCGCCGGCACGGGTACAGTCGGTTATAAGCACCATCTTGTCGCCCTTAAGCTTTGCAACTATCGAGTAAAGTCCTGGGTGTATATGGAACGTGTCCGCAATTATCTCAACGGAAACGTTCTCACATTTAAGCGCCGCGCCTACAACGCCGGGATTTCTGTGAGCCAGAGCAGACATTGCGTTGAAAAGGTGAGTCGCGTGATTAACTCCGTCTTTTGCCGCACTCATAGCCTCGTCGTAATCTGCCGCGGTGTGTCCCATAGAAACAAGCACCTTCGATTCATTTGCAAGCTTCTTTATGCACTTGTGGTCCTTATCCATTTCGGGAGCAAGTGTGATTGAAGTTATGATATCCTCGTTTGCAATTACGAAATCAGCATCGGGCGCGAGTATGTTTTCCTCTGCCTGCGCGCCCTTTTTCGAGGGGTTGATAAACGGGCCCTCTGCGTGAACGCCGATTATTTCGGCACCGCCCCAAGATTTACTCTCTTCCTTAAGAGAACGAACCGCGTTAAGAGATGCCACAATCTGTTCCATTGAAACAGTCATCGTAGTGGGAAGAAATGCGGTAACACCGTTTTTTGCAATGCCGTAAGCCATCTTTCTTAGACCTTCGGTGTCTGCGTCGCAGGTGTCAGCTCCGAGATATCCGTGAATATGCACGTCGATAAGACCGGGGGCAACGTAATTACCATTCGCGTCGATAACGTCTGCGTCTGTAGGAACACTGTCGCAAAGACCGCAGATTTTTCCGCTTTCGCTGTCAAAGGCAAGTGCTTTGCCGCAAACGACTGAATCGGGAAGAACTATCTTACCGTTTACTATGTATGTAATCGTCATAATATATAACTCCTTGTAAATATTTTATTGAAATCAGTATATCAAAGATTACTGCTCCGTTTGTGAATTTTTTATAAATTTTTGTGTATTTTTGTATTTTTTACAAGTTTTTTGTTCTTTTTTACAAACACCGACAGCCGTTACCAAATAACTATTCGCTTTTCGGGCTCGATATACATTTCGTCGCTTTCTTTAACGTCAAAGGTAGAATACCACTCGGGGAAGTTGCGGGGCGGGATGTTCGCTCTGAGAATTGCAGGGCCGTGAACGTCGACCGCGAGAATCATTTGAAGGAACTCGTGGCGCGCTTTTTCGCACCAGATTCTCGCCCAGTTGTAGAAGTATTCTTCGTAGCTTGTGCCGTCGGTTTTCGACATAATATCAAGGGTTGCCGACATACCGCCGTTGTCCGCCATATTTTCGCTTACGATAAACGCGCCGTTTACCTTGCCCCAGGGAAGCTCAATGCCGTCAAACTGCTCTATCATTTGTCCGACCTTTGCTTCAAAGCGCTTAAAGTCGTCGTCTGTCCACCAGTTATTGATGTTGCCGTTTTCGTCGCACTTAGCGCCGTTACTGTCAAAGGCGTGTGAAATTTCGTGTCCTATAACGCTTCCGATACCACCGAGGTTTTCGCTTCTCGTCTGCGAGAGGGAATAGAAGGGCGCTTGAAGAATTGCCGCAGGGAAGGTAATATCATTAACGAAAGGATCGTAGCAAGCATTAACCATATGGCCGGGCATAGCCCAGTTTTCAGGCTCGGTGGGCAAATCAAGCTTCGATAATATGTCAAGCTCCCTGATAGCGTTTAAGGAAAGCATTATATCGAAAAGGCTGTCCTCAGGGTTGAAATCGAGCTTGTCGTAAATTGCTCTCACCTTGTCGGGATAACCCATTTTAACGCCCATTTTGGAAAGCTTTAAAATAGCCTTTTCGCGTGTTTCTTCACCGAGAATATCGTTAGTTTTTATGCGTGATTTGTAGGTATCAATAATCTGATAAACGATTTCGGTAATATCCTTTTTTGCTTCCTTGCCGAAATACTTTTCACCGTAATAAATTCCGACAGGCTCGGAATATGCGCCCGAAGCAAGATTATAAGCAAATTTTTCTATATCCTGCATCTTTGCAACGCCCATAAGCGCGCGGCTGTATGCGCCGCCCAAATCGCGAAGCTCCTCGGATAAGTACGTAGAAGCCTTTAAAAGCCCCGTAACGTACGCCCAGTGCTTGTAAAGCTCAAGCGTGCTTTCGTTAAATACCTTTTCAAACGCGCTGAAATATCTCGGCTCGGTAACTACTACCGTTTCGGGCACGTGTCCGAATAAATCGGAAAGAATAAGTCCGAAATCAAGCGTCGGGAGCATTTTTTCAAGCTCGCTTTCGCTCATAGGATTATACATTTCAACGTATCTTGACCATTCCTCGCTCGTCTTTACAAGGCCTCCGAGAAGCGCGTCAAATGCGAGTGCGTCGTTTACGTACTTTTCCTGACACTCGGAAGAAAGATTAGTCTTTGCTAAAACCATCTTTGCAACGTTTGTCCAGATGCCTAGAAGCTGAGTTTTCTGAGCTTCCATTTCGGGCTTGTAATACGATGCGTCGGGAAGAATAACACCGGCACCCTGGATATACACAAGGCGGCGTTTCGTATTCTTCATATCTGTTTCAACTCCGATGTTGATGGGAGTCGGAATGCCTTTTAAGGACAAAGTCTTATAAAGCTTGCTAAAATCTCCAAGCGTCTTAACGCCGTCAAGCGCGGCAAGAGCATTGAGAGCGGGCGCAATACCGTGCTTTTCTTTTCTGTCCGCGTCTTTCGCGATAGCGTAAAGCTCGCAAGCCTTTTTAACGTAATTGTTGGGATACGATTTTTTCTCGCACATAGCGGCAAATTCCGCCATCATAGTCTTCTCAACACCGTCTGCAAGCTCCGCAAAGCCGCCTGCATAAGGCTTGTCGTCGGGAATTACGAGCTTTTCAATAGTCTCTCCGTTGACGTAGTTGTAAAGGTCGTCTTGAATTCTGATTTTTTCCATAAAAACCTCCAATAGAGCGTTTGTTTTTCATTTTTTATATTATAGCACAATTTTTGGAGGAATTCAATAGAAAACGCGCGAAACTTTGAAATTGAATCGCGCGAAATTTTAATCGTAAATTTTCATATTTTGGCTGTAGAACTTATTTCCCGTTTTTTGCAATCAGCCTACTGTATAGCCTGCTGTCTTTTCGGCACGTTATGCTTTTGTAAGAGCCGTCTTTGTACTTTACCGAAAACGTGCATTTATAGTGGTCCAAAACGTCTGTGTAAGCATAATGGTCGTGTCTTTCGTGCCAAGTCACAGAAAAACCCTTATGCTCCGTTTTTTTCTTGTAAACCGCAACCTCTTCTATAAGCTTCGCGCTTTCAATGCTATCGGCAATTCTTTCCTGAATTTTGGTTTCAATAATTAAAGAGGCGATAGCTAGCGCAAAAAAGCCTATAACTCCCAGTATCAGCGCATACCACGGTATTTCAAACACAACGTGACATAAAAACAAGAGAATTAAAATTACTAAAATAATCATAGCGTCACCTCAACAGTTTTTCTTACGGCTCTATTATACAAGTTCAAGTGTACTATAATCGGGACATATAACGCGTTTTAAGAGTTTTTTGATAAAATTGTAGGTTTTATAAAAAAGCTCGCTCTTGACTTGCCTGCGCGTGAGTGGTAAAATGGATACAAAATACCAAAAAGGCGGTAGTGAATAGTATGGGAAAGCTCTTGATTTTTAATTTTTTACTTATCTTAGCGGTTGCTATCGGCATTTTTTTCGTAAAAAAATACGTAAAACGCGAGCGCGTGCAAAACTTATTGCTTATATGCGCTGCGCTCGGTACCGTTTTGTTTCACTATAGCTCGCTTATTTATCACTTATTTACGGGCGGGGCACTGCAATATTTAAAAGATAATCCCAATTTGATTTTACCCATATACCCGTGTAACGTAGTTATGTGGTTTGCCGTAATATTTGCACTTTTAAAGAACAAAAAATCAAAGCTCGGTGCGTTTCTTTCGGATTATATATTTTGGTTCGGAATAATATCCGCGCTTGTGGGAATGTTCGCAAACGTGGATTTTATAAAAAATCCAACCCTTGCCGATTTTGATAATATCAAAAGCATAGCCGCGCACGCAACCTTGCTTTTCAATATCATTTTACTTCCCGTTTTCGGCTTTGTGAAGGTGGATTTGTTCAGAAATATGAAAAGCATCGTTATTTCGATTTGTGTAATGCTCTTTATAGGGCTTTACTGTAATCTCATTTTTGCAGCCCTCGTGTCAAAAGCCGCTGCATACGACGTAAATTCAATGTTTTTATTGCACTCGCCATTCGAGGCAATTCCTTTTCTGACCTACCCCGTAATCGCCCTTATCGCCGTTCCGCTTTATTTCGGTCTTTTTGCCCTATGCGAATCCTTTGCATATAAAAAAGAAAACCGCTTCTACAATCGCTATAAGTAATCCCGCGAGAAAAAATGACAAGAATTATATAATCCTTGCCTCAGCACAAACAAAAAGTCGTATCATTTTGATACGGCTTTTTTATCTAGGTGACGGGATTTGGTCTCGGGCGAACTGCGCCCTGCGCTCATTCGCGGCCCTACAGTCCACCAGACTCTCATTCACCATTTCAATATAGGTGTATATTTGGAAAAATGAGGGCGAGAGCAACAGATATTTTTTGGATTGTAATTATTGGCTTATTTTTTGCAACCGTATGTGTTAAAATGTACTTAACGAAAAACAATCAAAGAGGTTTGCTATGAAATTAAATAAAGCTATATCGATACGCATTAGGCAACTACTGGCAGAAAGAAAAATAACGCAATATAAACTAGAACAACTATCAGGACTAACACATAACACGATGCTTTGTATTATGAATGCCCGCTATCAAAGTTGCAACCTAAAAACTCTTATGAAAATAATAAGCGCACTTAATATTTCGGCTAAAGAATTTTTTGACGACCCCATGTTCGAGTTCGAAAATATTTTATTAGACTAAATATGTCTTAAGATTGCTAATGAAAAATAGGAGATATTAATATATATCCACCGTACCGCAAATAGCGTACCAAGAAGCGAGGAGTTGACAGTCTCCTCGCTTTTCGCATTTGTCGGTACGCTTCGGTATATACATGCTCAAACCTGCCTGCTCTTCTCACTATTTCAAATCCCACCCTCCTTATAAAACAAAAACAACCCGAGATAAACTCGAGTTGTCTTAGCTTGGTGCGGATGACGGGATTTGAACCCACACGTCTCTCAACACTGGAACCTGATGGTAACGACACCTCGGTGGAAAGTTTTAATTCATTAAAAACATATAAAAAACCTCTTGCAGCATCTTTTGCGGTCTGATGCAAGAGGCTTTTTTCAATTTTCGGTTTTATCGGTTTGGCTCAAAGGAACTTCTTTATTTATGTGATTTATATCTTTCTCTTTATCGGAAAGCCTTTTGCCTTCAAAATGCTTTTTCGTAGCGTCAACTACTACCTTAGAGAGAGCAGTAAGAGCAATAAGATTCGGCAGGGCCATAAGGGCGTTGAAGCAGTCAGCAATCAACCAAACGACTCCTATCTCGGCAACTGCGCCGATAAAAACGAAAGCAACGTAGATTAGTCTGTATACGTTAACAGCCTTCTTTTGGTGAGATTTAAAGAGGTACATAGCGCATATCTCGCCGTAATAAGCCCAACCGAGAATTGTGGAAAGAGCAAAAAAGATAGTTGCAATCGAGATTACGATATTACCGACGTACGGAAGGGCTTCGCCAAAGGCGGCCGAACTAAGTGCGGCTCCGTTGTATATAGGATCAGTGCCTGCATTGAACGCGCCGAGATATATATCGGAAGTAAGAACCACAAGAGCAGACATTGTGCATATTACAATAGTCGTAATAAACACCTCAAACACACCCCAAAGTCCCTGCTTGACCGGATCCTCTGAATTTGTTGCAGCGTGAGCTATCGGAGCGCTTCCGAGTCCGGCTTCGTTTGAGAAAACGCCCCTGCCGACTCCGTATCTCATTGCGTTAAGTATTCCGTATCCGGCAACACCGCCAAACGCAGCCTTGAAATTAAACGCCTCTTTAAAAATAAGTTGAAATGCAGAGGGAATGCTTGTTACGTTAAAGATAAGAGCAAGAATAGATGAGATAATAAAGAAAACAGCCATTAAAGGAACAATCTTTTCGTTTACAGAAGCAATGCGTTTAACACCGCCGAGAATTACTACGCTTATAATCACCGTAAGAATTATACCGGTTATCCAAGCGGGGACGTTCAAGGTAGTTTCAAAAACGTTGGCAATTGAGTTCGACTGAGTAGCATTTCCGGTTCCGATGCAAGCTATCATTGCAAATATGGCAAATAAAACCGCCAACCACTTAAGTCCAAGTCCGTTTTTTATGTAGAACATCGGACCGCCTACCCATGCGCCCGTTTCGTTTTTTTCGCGATATTTAATCGAGAGAACTATCTCGGAGTATTTGGTTACCATACCTAAAAGTGCGCTTATCCACATCCAGAATATAGCACCGGGACCGCCTGCAAAGAGCGCCGTTGCAACACCCGCAATGCTTCCCGTTCCGATAGTGCCTGCGAGTGCCGTGGTAACTGCTTGGAAAGGACTTACGCTTCCGCTATCCTTTGTGTGCATGTTTTTTTGAAACAGACTTCCTACCGTATGCTTTGATGTGTATCTGAAGCGTGTAAATTGAAATCCGCGCAGTTTGATAGTCAAAAACAATCCTACTGCAATTAAAAAAAACATCATTGCAATGCTAAGCACGTTGTTGTACACAAAATTTAAAGCTATATTCAAAGCGTTTACTATGGATTTCATATTGCTCTCCAAAAAACAATCATTCTAGTGTAAGATTATACATAAATACTGGAGGTTTGTCAATAGGAAATAATAACTTTTATGCGAAAGAGAAGTTCAACATGTTTTTACGGGGAAAAACTCAAAGTTTTTCTTGACGGTCGGTTCGTGGCCGTCATTTGCGAGGCAAACCGAAAAACGTTTGCCACAACCACACGTCTCTCAACACTGGAACCTGATGGTAACGACACCTCGGTGGAATAGTACCGATTTTGGTTTCTATGATCTTTTGGTACTCGTTTTTAGAGATAAGCGGATGTTGAGCAACGTCGAAATATCCCGCCTCGATGACTTTATGAATAAAAAGTGCAGCTTGAGGGTAGCTTACATTCAGTAGCTTCTCTACTCGTGCGTGAGAAAGATGACCGTATTCTATTGCATCAAGTATTACAGCATCTTCTTTGGGAGAAAAGTTATTTGTGTTGAAGTTGTTATCCATATGCCCTCATTTATAGTTGAATATAAGGTGTGTATCATCTTTATCTATTATTAGTATACCATAGAAACCAAATTAAATCAAGCGATTTCAATAGTTTTGTTGTGTTTTCTCCACAATCATTACCTACGGGTAAAAAGGCGAAATAGGCTGAAATTCACGGCGTGTTGCAAATAAATGTGGATTAAGGCAAGTATCACTCAAATAGTTTTTAAAGCGATTGTAGCGAGTTTTCGTCCGCGAAAACCCGCCTTTTTGCTTCTGTTTTTGATATGGATAATGGCGAAAAATTATACTGCCTTAAACAAAGAAGAGAGTTTTTGAAACCGCAAATTTTAAAGTGCAGTTTTAAAGTGCAAAATTCAAAAAAAGTTGCACTTTAAGTATTGCACTTTAGATGAATGTATGGTATAATATATACATCAAATTAAAACTCGGAGTGTCATATGAAAGACGAAATATTTGAAGAATATTCGAGAGAAAAAGAGCCGACTAAATATTACAAAACTTATGCCTGGAAAACTGCGATAGGACTTCAAAAGGTTGACGGACTTGAACCGTCTGAATACCTAATCAAAACAGCCGAGCAGAACATTAATGGTGAGATAAGCTTTGACGATGCACATAAGCTCATAACCTCATATTACAAAGAAAATAAGGCAAAATCCGAGCGCACAGAAGAAGCGGACAAAGTATCTGTACGTATAGCCGAGATTATATCCGAAAAATCCTTTGTATTCTCTCCTATCGAGTTTACCACAATCCATAAGCGTCTCTTTGAAGGCATATATTCTCATGCCGGAAGAATCAGAGATTATAATATCACAAAAGACGAATGGGTGCTTGATGGGGATACCGTTATTTACGGCAACGCTATAAATCTGCGTGAAACCTTGGAATATGACTTCGGTGTAGAAAAGAACTTTGATTACAAAGGACTGTCTACCGAAGACGTTATAAAGCACGTTGCGAGATTTATATCAAACCTCTGGCAGATTCATATATTTGGCGAGGGCAACACGAGAACTACTGCTGTCTTCCTCATAAAGTATCTTTCAAAGCTTGGTTTCAACGTAACTAATGATATCTTTGCCGAAAATTCTTGGTATTTCAGAAACGCTCTCGTAAGAGCAAACTACAATAACCGCGAAAAAGGCATTACCGAAACTACCTACTATGTAGAACTATTTCTTCGAAATCTTCTTCTCGGTGAAGATAATATTCTCTCTAACAGAGAAATGCACGTCGCTTACAAAGCGCCTGTAGAACTTGCACCGATTGTTAACGACCGAGAAAACGCGATCATTGAGATTCTCCGTGCAAATCCGAGCATTACGCTTGACGAGGTTGCTGAGAGAATCGGCAAATCCCCTCGCACAGTAAAAATGGCTGTAAAATCAATGAGAGAGCGAGGAATCATAGAGCGCGTGGGCGGAAAGAAAAAGGGAAGTTGGGGAATAAAAAATATTTACTTTAACTATTGACTTTTGATAATGCGAATGATATAATGATAGTGCCAAACCAACTGAATATTTTAGCAAGGGCTATTTTTATCTTTATGGGATAGCTATATCTTTGTTATTTCACGTCAACAATGGATTTGTAAAAAATGCAAATTCCTACTGACGTGGCATAATCGGATATGGTTCTTGCTGTTTCAGTTGGTTTGGCGACTATCGGAGTTTGCGTTTTTTGTGCGGTTACTTCGGTAGCCGCACTTTTTATTTTTAAGTTCAGGTTCTATGGCAATTGTAGTTGGATAAATTCAAACGGAGTGATTTTATGAATATAGAAAAATTTAATTATTCGGGATATGATATAAAAATAATTTATCAACCTTTTTTCGATGACTCTACCGCAAAATCAAAACAGTATCAACTGATTATAAGAAAAGACGGTAGAGAATATATTAACCGATATGGATTAACGCGTGGCTCTGCTATCGCTTACTATCAGCGTTGGATAGATAAAAAGAAAACAAATTCTGATAGGAGATAACAGCTATGGCATTGAAATTTTATTCATCAACATTAACGCACCATTGTCCAAAGTGCAACACTATTCTAAAAAAAGAAAAGCACGATGATGCACTTGATTTCATATATTTTGTCTTGTTTATTCCCGTTGGGTTAATTGCTTTAATAGTATACCTAATTAAGAGCAAGACAACAAAGGAAGAATATAACGAATATGGCGAACAAATCATTTGTTGTCCTAAATGTAACAGTTTCGTCGCTATCAGCTCAAATGGTGGGTTTGCAGGACACAGTAGAATTATCACGCAAGAAAAAGACTTGCTTAATATGATGATGCCTATCATTGAATATCTTCAAAGAAATTTTGGAATTGGTTGCGATAAATATAACAATGACCAAAAACATTTAGAAATGTTAGGTTTGCGCTTTAAAAACGAGTATGGCAAGAAATGTAACGTGTTTATATTAAATGTTATGGGAAAATTAGAAATGGAAATCGAAGGAGAAGAGTATGAACAATTCGATGCGGAGAAACTTGTTTTAAAAATTGTTAACAGGTTTAATTAAATCGTAGTTTGTGATTTAAGTACATACTTTACGTTTTACAAATTTTTTTGGAGGTTGAAATTTTATGAGTCGCTACAATGATACTTCTTGGTCAACGATAGGATTGATATTTTGTCTTGCAATGTCTATATTTTTGTTCGCGGGAATAAGTGCCGCGCGTGAGGTTAAACAGGAATATGATTTGCCAATATACATTTCGCAGAAAGTAACAATTTCGGGTTATTCTTCATACACAATAACCGGTGCGATTAAAAATCGCACAAATAAAGATGTGAAAGTAGATTATTTAGAAATAGCTTTATCTGGGCGTGATGGAGATACAGTATATCACATAAGCGAAAGATTAAAAGAATATAATTTTGTTGTTCCTGCAAACGGTACTTATACAATAAGATTTGATGATGTTGTCTATACCCAACTCGGTAGCACAACAGCTCACGGAGAGCTAACAAATGCAAATATCAGTGCGTGCATTATAGATGGCAAGTCCGTTGAATTGAAAAAACAAGATGGGGATTATTTTGTTTCTCAAGGGGGCAACTCTTCGGGATACATCAATGCTATCATTATAGGAAGTTTAGGGTTAATGGGCGCGGTGGCAATAATTATCTACAAAATAAAGGACAACTATTTTTAAAATCCAAAACTACATAAAAAGAGGCGAGCTTGCGGCTCGCCTCTTAAATATGCAAAAAAGCCTAAACCAAGATATCTCTTGACTTAGACTTTAAGTGGTGCAGGGGACGGGACTTGAACCCGCATGTTAAAAACACAGGTGTCTGAGGCCTGCTTGTCTGCCAATTCCAACACCCCTGCAATTTTTAGTTTTTGATCTCTATTTTTACACGGAGAGAACACCCGAGGCGGTGCTTACTTTTTCAGATAAATCGTACTTGTTCAGCATGCTTCGCAAAATATAATAATGCATAATGCAAAATTATCTATTTGTTTTTCTGTTTTCAATCTCTTCAAAGTAATATTTTCATGAGCATCACACGATTAGAATGATAGCATAATTCGCTTTGTTTGTCAATAGATTTTTGCAATCAAAACTAAATATCAAGCTCCAAGGATACAGGGCAATGGTCGCTTCCAAAAACGTCATTAAGAATGTCCGTTGCAATTATTTTGTCTTTAAGCTTCGGTGAAATTACGAAATAGTCAATACGCCAACCGACGTTTCTTTCTCTTGCCTTCATTCTGTACGACCACCAGGAATACTTAACCTTGTCGGGATTCTGATAGCGGAAGCTGTCTATGAAGCCTGCACTGAGAAGCTTCGTCATTTTTTCGCGCTCCTCGTCGGAAAAGCCGGGATTTCCGACGTTTGTTTTTGGATTTTTAAGGTCTATTTCATTGTGCGCGACGTTAAGGTCTCCGCAGTAAACTATAGGTTTTTTTTCTTCAAGCGCGAGAAGATAATCTCTCATATCGTTCTCGAACTCCATTCTGTAATCAATTCTCTTAAGGCCGTCCTGCGCGTTTGGCACGTATGCGTTGACGAAATAAAAGTTTTCGTATTCAAGAGTTATAACGCGCCCCTCGTCACAGTGCTTTCCGTTTATTCCGTAGCAGACGGAAAGCGGCTCCCGTTTTGCGAAAACGGCAGTACCCGAATATCCCTTCTTCTCCGCGCTAAACCAGAAAGCGTGATAGCCCTCGGGCGAAAAATCCGCCTGTCCTTCCTGCATTTTCGTTTCCTGAAGCGCGAAAAAATCCGCATCCAAATCATTGAATATATCGGCAAAGCCTTTGCCTAAAACGGCTCTAAAGCCGTTGACGTTCCACGAAATAAATTTCATAAAAGTCACACCTTTCATTTTATAACCTTATTTTACCACACGAAAGAGCTTTTTTCAAGAAAAAACTTGACGAAATTAAAAAAATATGCTAAAATAAATTAAACTGCCACCGGGTAGTAAAAATGCTTTGCATTCGTCGTCGTGCCGTTAGGTCTTAGAAGGTGTGACTTGCGAGTGCTTATTTTTTTAAAGGTGAAAATGAATATAAAGCTTTCCTTAAAATCATTCAGCAAATTTGAAATATCACTTTGGTGCCTGTCGGTTCTCGCCGTAACGCTTTCTTTCATATTAACAGACGAAAAGAATTGGCTCACGCTCATTTCTTCGCTCGTCGGAGTAAGCGCCTTGATTTTCGTTGCGAAAGGACTTGTTTTCGGTCAATTTTTATGTCTTATATTCGCTGTAGCTTACGGTATCGTTTCGATAAAGCTCAGATATTACAGTGAGGTTATAACTTATCTCGGTATGTCAGCGCCAGCGGCTCTCTTTTCTTTGATTTCGTGGCTGAAGCACCCCTACAAAAATTCTGAGGTGGTTTCGGTTTCCGGTATAACGAAAAGGAAGCTTTTGCTCTCATTTCTATTAACACTTACCGTCACGCTTGCCTTTTACTTTATACTTAAGGCAATTGACACAAGCGAGCTTATCGTAAGTACGGTATCAATTGCAACGAGCTGTCTTGCCTCGGTCTTTTCGTTCTTAAGAAGTCCTTATTACGCATTGGCTTACGCCTTAAATGACGTAGTTCTGATAATCCTTTGGGCAATTGCCGCGATAGCTAATATAGCGTATCTTCCTATGGTAGTGTGCTTCGTTGCTTTTCTGGCAAACGACTTATACGGATTTTTCAACTGGAAAGCCATTAAAAAAATGCAGGATAAAAACTGATAATAAAATAAAAAACAGAAGCGGAAGCCTCGGGATTACCCTCGGCCTCCGCCTTTTTGCGTTTGTTATTTGTTTTTGGGCTTTCTTATTCTGTTAAGCTTCTTGTTCATTTTAAGGAGCTCTTCCTTAGTGAAGCTTATGTTCACCATACCCATCATAGAGGTAAGACGGAGAACGGTAAAGCCACCCATCATTTGCATAATGCCCCCGTCTGCCTTGAGGTCAACCTCGAAGCCTCCGGATTTTTTGCCCTCTGCCTTGTCCTTTTTGTTCGCGTTCATTTTCTTCTTCATCTTAAGTCCGACACCTGCGAACCAGAGCTTTCCGCGAAGAGATTTCATAATATCGGAAATCTTGTCGTTGAGAGAGTAACGTCCTTCGGGAGCGTCAATATCAAACCAGTTGAGCACCGCGCCCTGTTCTTTAAGTCTGTACTCCTCGTTAAAGACCTCAACCTTGCGGATAAAGGATTCGTCGCGGCATTCGCCTGCAACGGCAACGAGTGCGGTTTCTCCCTCGTTTTTAACGTCGAAATAGAAGAAGTGGTCGTCTGCCGTCTTTTTGCCAAGGCTTACGCCGTTTGCAAAAAGCTCAACTTCGCGCTGATTTGAGTAAACGGTAATCTTAGTTACGTCTTCAACTCTGTCAACGTATCTCTTACCCGAGAGGTGAACGAAGGGCCCGTCGGAAAGCCAAGCCTTGTAAGCGTAGAAGGCGTCCTTCTTATACTTACGGACCATAGTAACAAGTCCCTTGTGGTTCTGTCCGTTTTCTCCGCCCTCGTTTCTAGCGTCTGCGCCGAAGTCAAACATATTCCATACGTGAGTTGCCCATATGTACTTTCTCGTAAAGAGCTGCTTTATAAGCTCCTCGTGATAGTACGCCTGATATTCCTCGGTATAGTCGCCCTGGAAAGGATTGCTGGAGTGCCAGTTAAGCGCCTCGCAGCCGTACTCGGAGCAACCGATGGGAATATTCGGGTGAGTTGCGTGGAACTTGTCAAACCAAGGTCCGTACATTGTGGTATCGCCGCCGTACCAACCGAAATAGTGGTTGTAGGAAACGACGTCGGGAATAAGAAGATACGGATCGTCTATCTTGCACATAGAAACTGCTGCAATGGTGGTAAGACGGGTTTTGTCCATATCGTGAACGAGATCGTTAAGAATTCTGTGGTTTTCAAGAAGGTCGTCGTCGGAGCCTGCGATGGAAATTTCATTGGAAAGTCCCCAAACTACTATCGAGGGGTGGTTGTAGTTTTGAGTGATAAGCTCCTTCATCTGAGAAATCGTGTTCTCTCTACCGCTGGGCATATGTCTTGAAATGTAAGGAATTTCCGCCCAGATAACAAGTCCCTTTTCGTCGCAAAGGTCGTAGAAATACTGGTCGTGCTGATAGTGAGCAAGACGGATAGTCGTTGCGCCTACCTCGCATATAAGCTCGATATCCTCTTCGTGATGCTCGGGAAGAAGAGCGTTACCGAAACCGGTTCTGTCTTGGTGGCGGGATACGCCGCGAAGGGGATATTCCTCACCGTTAAGTATAAATCCAAGGTTAGGATCAATTTTAAAGTTGCGGCAGCCGAAGCGTGAGCAAACGTTGTCGAGAACCTCGCCGTTTTCAACGAGCTCAACCTCACAGCAATAGAGGTAGGGATTTTTGCGTCCGTGCCAGAGATTAACGTTCTTGATTTCAAAATTCACGAGTGCTTCGCGGGTTTCGGTTTTAGCAATTTCGTTCTCATCCTTGTCGTAAAGGGTGTAAACAAGAGTCTGGTTTTCCTTAAAATTCGTAACGTAAGCCTCAACCTCAACAGTCGCGTCGGTGCCGTTTACAGTCGGGGTAATCTTAAGTCCGGGTGTTCCGTAATAGTCAAGGTCGAAATGCGACTCGCTCGTGCAGATAAGATTTACGTTTCTGTAAAGACCGCCGTAGAAGGTGAAGTCTGCCATCTGGGGATAAACCTCTTCGTTTGGCGAGTTGTCAACGATAACGGAAATATTCGTTTTATCCGTAAGCTCCTCGGTGATGTTAACGCGCCAGGTTGAATATCCGCCGTCGTGGTGCGCGAGCTTCTTTCCGTTTACGTATACGTCTGCGGAGGAGTTTGCACCTCTGAATTCAAGGTAGTAAATTGAAGCTTCGGGAAGCTCGGATTTATTGAGCTCTTTTGTATAAAGGCAAGAGCCACGGAAATAATCGTTTCCGCCGTCGTAACCGTCTTCCGCATTCCAAGTGTGGGGAAGATTAACACTGACAGCACCTTCAGTTGCGGTAAGGTCTGTGCAATTCTTGATAAACTGCCAGCCCTCGTTAATGTTTATTATGTTTCTCATTTTTTCTCCTGGAAATCTTCAAAATAGGTGAATTCGGGTTCAACGTTTTCTTCGGGAGCTTCGTCTGAAGCCTCTCCGGAAGCTGCGTTTTCGCTTCTCTTTGCCTCAAGCTCTGCCGTCATTTCTGCAACTTTTTTCTTGTTGAGGTTGTAAATAAATGCGATAGAAATGAACATTACTATAGCGCTGAACGAGTAAAGCGAAGCAACGAGCCACTTCATATTTTCTGCTACGTGGAAGGGCTGATTTGCGCCAAGCTCACCGTCATAGCCAAGAGCCGTCATAATAAGGATAACCGCTGAAGGACCAAGGCCCTGTGCGAGCTTTCTGAAGAAGGAGTGAAGTGAGTAAACCGTACCCTCTTCCTTGGTTCCGTTTTTCCATTCGTTGTAGTCGATGGCGTCTGCCATAAGAGCCCACGATACGCAGGTGTAGAAGCCAAGACCAAGACCGAAGAATACCTGAGCGACAACGTATCCTACAAGACCTGCGGTTCCGCTTCCGAGAGGAAGGAAGAGAAGAAGCGCGCCGAATACGCTTACAGCTGAACCGACAGCGCAAGCTTCCTTTTTGCCGTACTTGTCAACGATGTTCTTGATAAACGGCATAAAGAGGAACATAGGAAGGTATCCTATAAGCATTACGATACCGGAAATCTTTGCGTTTCCGAAGTAGGACTGGAAGAGAACCGTCGTAGCGGTTGAAGAGCCCTGCATACCAATGAACATTGCCATTGCAGCGAGAGTTGCGCCTACTGCTGCGGGGTTCTTAACAAAGTTAAGCATTGCCTTGAAAATATTGAACTTCTGCTTAGGCTCGCTAATTTTAACCAAAGATTCGTCAACGCGAATGGTAGTAGTCTTAAGCATATAAATGAAGCAAGCAAGACCGATAACACCCATTACGATAGCCGCAACGAATACCGTTTCACCCTTAAGATTGTTGCTTGCGTCGTAGCAAAGGATGGGAAGAAGAACCATAGGAAGTATGTTACCAACCATAGAACCGATGGAACGCCAGGTCGAAAGCTGAGAACGCTCGGAGCCGTCGGTTGAGATAACAGACATCATAGAGCCGTAAGGAACGTTTGCAACCGTGTAGAATGCATCCCAAAGAACGTAACCGAGCACGAAGAGAATACATCTCATAACTTTAGGTGCGCCCGGGATAGGCAGGAAGAAGAAAAGTCCCGAGAAGAGAAGTCCAAGCGCGCCTACGAAAATATAGGACTTGAACTTACCGTGCTTGTAAGCTCTCTTATCTGCGTCAAAGAGTGAACCGAGAAGCGGGTCGTTGATTGCGTCCCAGATCTGAACAACGAGAAGAAGAGTTGCATAAAGAGTATCTCCCAGAGCCATAAACTGTGTCCAGAAGATTGCCATAATAGAGCTCTTAAGTGCAAAGCTCATATTACAGCCAAGGTCGCCGGCAGCGTACGAAAATTTATCGCGCATGCCAAACTTGCGATGCCCGTTGGCATCAAGCTGAATTTCTTTTTTCATTTGTAGCTACTCCTTTTTGTTAAATTTTTATCTACCGTATAACAGTATATATTATATAAACTCCGTTGTGTGAGTATTATTTTAATTCATTTTTGTAAAATTTTAATATTAAATTTCTGAAAAATGTTGTAATTCACCAAAAAAAATGTTAAGATATAATAAGTATAGTTGGAAATCAACAAAAAGAGGAACAAAGTGTGTTTTACAAAAACGAACTTGATTTAATTAGGGAAGGCTTCAGAAAATGCCGACTTAACGCAACGGAGGTAAAGCTTGACGGTGATGGCTTTTTCAGATTCCGCATGGGACTTGAAAGAGTTTTCGGAGAAGAAAATCCGAAAGCGGTGTCGGCACATAACCTCAAGCCGAGCTGTCTTTACAAGGCAAGTGACGGAATGAAGCTTTGCTATAGATATTTTCTGCTTCCCGAGAGGGAAATTCCAACCGTGTTTTTCGTCGGCCCGTATCTCGAAGAGGGCTTGTCCGTATCCGAAATGTTTGAGATAGGCGAAAAAAACGGTGTTTTACCCTCGCGCCAGCGTTATCTTGAGGAGTATTATTCAATTCTTCCCGTGTTATCGGCAGAGAGCAAAATTTTCTTCTTTCTTGATAGCTTTCTTGAGCGTATTTTCAAAAGTCCCTCGTTTTTGATTATAGACGTCAACAATTCAGGTCCTATGCCTGCATCCGCAATGAGTCCTAAGCTTGAAGACGGAGAAGACGCGGTTTTGAAAATGAGAATTATGGAAAAGCGTTACGAGTTTGAAAACGAGCTTATAAGGGCTGTATCTCTCGGGCAAATTCATGCGGAAAAGCAGCTGCTCGGTGCGTTTACGGAAAACACCTTTGAAAAGCGAGCCGAAAGTCCTTTAAGAAACGCAAAAAACTACGGAATTATTATGAATACGTTACTTAGAAAGGCGGCGGAAACGGGCGGTGTTCACCCTATGTATATTGATCGTGTTTCCTCGGATTTTGCTTTAAAAATCGAGGCTATGAAAAGCCTTTCGGGAAGCTTCGCCCTAATGACCGAAATGTTCAGAAGCTATTGCCATCTAGTCAGAAACCACTCCGTAAAAAAATACTCTCCGCTTATAAGGGGAGTTATGGTTATTATCGACTCCGATTTAAGCGCCCAGCTTTCCTTAAACTCTCTTGCAAAAAGCCAAAATATAAGCCCCGGTTATCTTTCCGCGCTTTTTCGCAAGGAAACGGGAAAAACCCTTACGGAGTATATAAGAGAGAGAAGAATGGAAAACGCGGAGTATCTTCTCGCAAGCACCAATTTGCAAATACAAACCGTAGCGCTCCACTCGGGAATACTTGATTTGCAGTATTTCTCAAAGCTTTTCAAAAAGCATACGGGTAAAAGCCCGAAGGAGTACCGCGAGAGCTTAAAAAACAAAACTGAAAATCGCTCTACGCTGCTATAGAGAGAAAGAGAGTATTATTTACTTATTATTTATTTACTGTGTGACAAAATGGCACAAACTGTGTGACAAAATGGCACACCTGACGTGACAAAAAAGGCGAGTTTAAGTCCTCGCCACATAAAACAGTCACTTAAACGCGTCAAAATCAATAAGCTTGCATTTTTGTCAAGAATTGCCGATAAGACGCCGCTTGATAAGCTTTTAGCGGCTTGTTTCTGCGTAATTTTTCAGTAAAGGTAATGCTTTTTGGTATTTTTAAAATTCGCTTTGAGATTTTAAAAGAAAGCACTTGACAAAGTTCAAAAAACTTGTTATAATAGTTCGGCAAGCTAAAGAACCACGGCTTGAAAATGGAGAAGTACTCAAGTGGTGAAGAGGCGCCCCTGCTAAGGGTGTAGGTCGGGCAACCGGCGCGAAGGTTCAAATCCTTTCTTCTCCGCCAAAAAGAAAAAGTCGCGTAAGCGGCTTTTTCTTTTTGTACTCTTCACTCTTCACTTTTCTCTAAATCTCCTATGCGACTTTTCCAGAGAAGAGATAAGAGAGAAAAGAGAAGAGAAAAGGTAGCTTTTCTCCCGATAGTCGAAAAGCATTGATTTTCATTATAAAACGTGATACAATGATTACAAAGAGATGTGAAGACAATGAATAGCCCATTACTTGAAAAATCTATGGATTTTGCGACGCAAACCGTACTTTTCTACGAAGAGTTTTCTAAAAGCAAAAAGGATACGACGATTGCAAAGCAATTACTGCGTTCCGCGACGAGTGTCGGTGCAAACATAAATGAAGCCATATACGGAAACAGCAAAGCAGATTTTATTTCAAAGTTACATATTTCTTTAAAAGAAACAGGAGAAAGTATTTATTGGCTCACCTTGCTCAAAAGAACAAATTTGATAGCTTATGATTTTGACAAGCTTCTTTCTTTAGCATAGGAAATCAAAAGAATGTTGATAGCTTCTCTCAACACCGCGAAAGAGAATAAATGAAGAAAACTCTTGTTAATAAGCGTTGGATATTTTAGAACAAAGATTCCATTTCACCAAATAGCACGGCAGTTCAAACCCAAACTAAAGAGAACAAAAATATTTTTTTATCCAAGCCGCAGGCTTGGTATATCATCACGCGAAGCGTGTATTCGATGCGGGTTGATGATATACAAAACTGTGTTTTGGTGATATGCAACACTCCGTGTTGATGATATACACGGCTATGCCGTGATTTAGCGCAAAATGCCGGGAAAATCAAAACACCACTTGACATCAAAAAAAATTTGTGCTAGAATTCATAGTGTTAATTGAATTTAATACCCTTAAGGGAGTAGTCGGCACGGAAGTGTGGTAAAGTCAACATCACAGTTTTCTTGGCTTTATCTTAAATGACAAGACTTAGTTCGTAAGAGCAAGTCTTGTCATTTTTTTCTCTTTTTGGGGTAAAATTAAATTGAAAGGAGTTTTTTATGAAATTTTATTGCGAAGACGGCGCAAAGGTGCTCGAAAGCCTTGAAAGCTCAAAGGAAGGACTCTCCTCTTCAGAAGCTGCGCGCCGACTTGAAGAAAACGGTAAAAATAAGCTTGCCGCTGCAAAGGGCAAATCCATATTCCGCCGTTTTCTTGAACAGCTTGCAGACCCTATGATTATAATTCTGCTTATTGCGGCTCTTATAAGCGGTGTTCTTGCCGTTATCGAAAGCGAGAGCTTTGCGGACGTTATTATCATTCTTGCAGTTGTTATGGTAAACGCGGTTCTCGGTGTTTATCAGGAGAGCAAGGCGGAAAAGGCTATCGAGGCCTTGCAGGAAATGTCAGCGGCTACCTCAAAGGTTCTGCGCGACGGAAAGGTGCAGATAATACACAGTGAGGATTTGGTTGTTGGTGACGTCATTCTTCTTGAAGCGGGCGACGCAGTTCCCGCAGATGCGAGAATACTTGAAAACGCAAGCCTTAAGGTTGAAGAGGCCGCCCTCACGGGTGAGTCCGTTCCCGTCACCAAATTTATTGACATTATCTATTTAAAGGATAATGAAAAGGACGTTCCGCTCGGTGACCGTAAGAATATGCTCTATATGGGCTCAACCGTAGTATACGGAAGAGGTACGGCGGTAGTTACCGCAACGGGTATGGACACTGAAATGGGTAAAATCGCAGGCGCGCTTCAAGATGCAGAGGAGGGTGAAACTCCCCTTCAGAGAAAGCTTAATCAGCTCTCAAAGACTTTGACCTGGCTTGTTCTCGGTATTTGCGTCGTAGTATTTGGCATTCAGCTTATACGCGCAGGAGACTTCAGCTTTAACAACACGATACTTCCGTCGTTTATGGTTGCCGTTTCGCTTGCGGTTGCCGCTATTCCCGAGGGACTTGCGGCAGTTGTTACAGTCGTTCTTTCCATTGGTGTTACAAATATGTCGCGCCGCAATGCCATTATTCGCCGTCTTACCGCGGTTGAAACTCTTGGCTGCGCCGAGATTATATGCTCCGATAAAACCGGTACTTTGACTCAGAATAAAATGACCGTCGTTGATTTCTTCGGCGAAAATGAAAACGTGATAGCAAAAGCAATGGCTCTTTGCTGTGATGCGGAAATAGATAACGACGGAAACGTTACGGGTGAGCCTACCGAGGCGGCTCTCGTAGTCTGGGCAGATAAGCTCGGTATGAAAAAGTACGACTTGAAGGCTGAAAATCCCCGTTCGGGAGAAGCTCCCTTCGACTCTGGCAGAAAAATGATGTCCACCGTTCACTTGGCAAACGGCTCTTACGTTCAGTATACCAAGGGTGCGCCCGACGTAATTATCGGAAAATGCACGCACTATCTTAAAGACGGCAAGCCCGAGCCTATTAGCGAGGAATACGTAGCTTCTATTCTTTCAGCAAATAAGGCGATGGCGGATAAAGCGCTCCGCGTTCTTGCTTGCTCTATGAGATTATGGCAAGTCGAGCCCGATAATTATGATGCGGATTATCTTGAACAAAATCTTTGCTTCGTTGGACTTTGCGGTATGATAGACCCTGTTCGTCCTGAGGTTAAGGACGCAATAGTTGAGTGCAGAAGCGCAGGTATCCGCCCGATTATGATAACGGGCGACCATATTGACACCGCGGTTGCAATTGCAAAAGAGCTTGGAATTATCACCGAAGATACCTATGCTATCACGGGCGCCGAGCTTAATGAAATGAGCGACGAAGAATTTGAAACAAAATTCAAGGATATAAGCGTCTACGCGCGCGTTCAGCCCGAGCATAAAACACGTATAGTCAATGCTTGGCGTAAGGCGGGCTACGTTACCGCTATGACGGGTGACGGCGTTAATGATGCACCCTCTATCAAGAATGCGGATATAGGCGTCGGAATGGGTATTACGGGAACTGACGTAACGAAAAACGTTGCGGATATGGTTCTCACAGACGATAACTTCGCAACTATCGTCGGCGCGGTAGAGGAAGGCCGCCGTATTTACGATAACATACGTAAGGCTATTCAGTTCCTTCTCGGCTCGAATATGAGTGAGGTGCTCTCGATATTCTTTGCAACGCTTCTCGGCTTTACTATTCTTAAGCCCGTTCACCTGCTTTGGATAAACCTCGTTACCGACTGCTTCCCGGCGCTTGCGCTCGGAATGGAAAAGGCAGAGCCAAACATTATGCGCCGTAAGCCGCGTGATGCAAAGGCAGGCATTTTCTCGGGCGGTATGGGTATTGATATCGCATATCAGGGTGTTCTTGTAACGCTTCTCACGATTTTCTCTTACTTTATAGGCTACTCTATCGAATTTGGCGCTTGGGGAATAGGAAACAGCGCAAAAGGTATGACGATGGCGTTTTTAACGATGTCTATGGCAGAAATCTTCCATAGCTTTAATATGCGCTCGCAAAGAGGAAGCATTTTTGGACTTCGCTCGAATAACAAGGTTCTTTGGTTTGCGTGTCTCGGCTCGTTGCTTGCTACAACCGCAGTATGCGAAATTTCGTTTATTGCCGTTGCATTCGGCTTCGCAAGCGTAGGAAAAGTTGAGTATCTTATCGCTATCGGACTCGGACTTATAGTTATTCCCGTTGTCGAGCTTGTTAAGCTTTTCGAGAGAAGAAAAATGAAAATTTAAAAAAATCAGATAAAAAATCCAACGCGGATAAAGCTTATATGAGCAAGCCATAACGGCTTCTTTTGGCTCATATCAAGCTCGCGTTGGATTTTTTGCGCCTAAATGACGCAGCTACAGATTGTTTTATCAGTGTTTTATTCGTTGTTTTCCCTGAGTCTTGCCATAAGTCCGCGCGTTTTCATAAAGAAAAGGTGTGCGAGAAAAAGGGTTGCTAGGGCTAAAAGAAGCTTTCCAAGCAGATAATAAATTTCTGTCGCGGCATAGAATTCTTCATAATCAATAAGGTAAATTATTATGTCAATACCTTCTTTTATAACGTTGAATATGAATCTTGCGAAGCAAACTCCGAATATTGCGGCGGATATGCTGCTTGAAAAATCAAAAAGTTCCGAGGGTTTGAAAAAGTCCCACCCGTCGCCCGATTTTTTAGCCGAAAAGCACGCGATAAAGTAATAAATCAAAGCTTCGGTAACGAAAAGAATAAGCAAAAAAATCGACCTTATCGAAAGAAGTCCTAGCGACTCTATTGAGTCGTAACCGTCTGAGATGTAGAAAAGATAATAGTACGGGATAAGATAGATAAGGCGAGGCAGGGAAAGCTTTAGTGCGGAAAAAAATCTCGCCTTTCCCGTTTCGTTTCCGCGTCCCGCTAAAATTGCAACGCCCACAGCGAGGGAAGAGAAGCTTTCAAGAACGTACTGTAAAAAGTATGAGCCGTAAACCGTAAAATCACCTTCAAAAACGTAAACGAGCCTCAGGTAGAGAAGCGTGAATGACACAAGAGAGAGAAGAGCAACGAAAATCGCAGTTCGTTTTTTTATCTTTTTATAAATTTCCACAGTATCCCTCCTTACGCTGTTTTCATATTATTTTAACACAAAGAAACGAATATTTCAATAGCAAATTGAAAAAGGGGTGAAATTTTGAAATTCAGCTATCCACCGACCAAAAGCGTAAGACGCGATTTTTTTAAATATATTGCCGATACCGAGCGCGGCGCAGAAGTGTTCCTTTTGGGAAAAAGCATTCTCGGAGAAGAAATAAATTCTGTGCGTATCGGTCGCGGGGAAAGAAATATTATCTCCGTCGGAGCGCATCACGGAATGGAATACATCAGCACATCGGCACTTTTTAACGTAATATTAAATTTTTTGGGAAATTTAACACGCACCAGTACTTGCTACGGTGTGAATCTTACGTTTTTGCTACAAAAGTTTACATTTTGGTTCGTTCCGTGCTTGAATCCCGACGGAGTTGACTTGGCGCTTTCGGGCATTTTTCCGAATCCCTTGTACGATAGACAAATAAGGATGTGCGGAGGCGAGGATTTTTCGGAATGGCAGGCAAATTCGAGAGGCGTTGACTTAAACCATAACTACGACTTTCGTTTTTTGGAATATAAACGAAAAGAGGCGGAAAACGGAATTTTGCCGGGCAAAACTCGATTCTCGGGCGAATATCCCGAAAGCGAGCCCGAAACGCGCTCGCTTCTCAGGCTTATAAGAGCAAGCTCGCCCGAGCTTATTTTATCATTTCACTCGCAGGGAGAAGAGGTGTTCTTTCGCCCGAGAGCTTCAAAAACTGCGCGCCGCGTGGCTAAAAGCTCCACGGAAATTCTCGGCTATAAGCTCTCACGCCCCGAGGGGCTTGCCGATTTTGGCGGACTTTCCGACTATGCGGGAGAAATTCTCGGAATAACGTCTTTGACAGTTGAGCTTGGAAGAGGTAAAAATCCCTTACCAGAGTGTCAGCTTGCGCCTATCTCCGAAAGGCTTACGAAGCTTCACGCGCTGCTCCCGACCTACCTATAATTGTTAATAATTTGTAAATTCTTTCTATCTGCAAAAATTCTTCTTGATATTTTGCTCCGCGTGTGCTATTATATATAAGCTGCCCTCTGGCAGACTAATAAATCTCACATAACGAGTCGTCATTGCAGGTGCTTAAAGCGTTTAAGTCGCAGTGTTATGTCGTTATGGCGGAAAAACCAAAGGAGGAACATTCAAATGTTCGAAATTTCAATCAAGCAGTTGCTTGAAGCAGGCGTTCACTTCGGTCACCCGACTAAGAAGTGGAATCCGAAGATGGCAGAGTACATCTTTACCCAGAGAAACGGTATTCACATCGTAGACCTTCAGAAGACCGTTAAGAAGTTTGAGGAAGCTTACAATTTTGTATCCGAGCTTGCTCAGGAGAACGGCACCGTTCTTTTCGTTGGTACCAAGAAGCAGGCTTCCGAGTCCGTTAAGTCCGAGGCTCAGAGATGCGGAATGTACTACGTAGACGTTCGTTGGCCCGGCGGTATGCTTACCAACTTCAACACCATCCGCAGATCCATCAGAAGACTCAAGGAGCTTGAGAAGATGCAGGCTGACGGAACCTTCGACCTTCTTCCTAAGAAAGAGGTTGCAAAGCTCGTTAAGGAAATGCAGGATCTCGAAAGATCTTACGGCGGTATTAAGGATATGGACAGACTCCCTCAGGCTATGTTCGTAGTTGATACCCGCAAGGAAAGAATTGCAGTTCTCGAAGCTAAGAAGCTTGGCATTCCCGTTGTTGCTATCGTTGACACCAACTGTGATCCCGACGATGCAGATTACGTAATCCCCGGTAACGACGACGCAATCCGCGCTATCAAGCTTATTGCAGGCGCACTTGCAGACGCAGTTATCGAAGCTCACGGCGGCGTTCAGGAAGAGCCCGCAGCAGAGGAAGCTTCTGAAGCTGTAGCGGAAGAAACCGAAGCAGCAGAAGACGCAGAATAATCTCAGGAGGAATATATAATGGCAGAATTTTCAGCAAAAGACGTAGCCGAGCTCAGAAAGCAGACCGGTTGCGGAATGATGGATTGTAAGAACGCTCTTAAGGATGCAAACGGCAACTTTGAAGAGGCAGTTAAAATTCTTCGTGAGAAGGGTATGGCTGCAACCGCAAAGAAGGCTTCCCGTATCGCAGCAGAGGGCCTCGTTGATATTATGACTATCGGTGACACCACCGCTATCGTAGAAGTTAACTCCGAAACCGACTTCGTTGCTAAGAACGCAATTTTCCAGGAGTTCGTTAAGGACGTGCTTAAAACTATTATTGCAAACAAACCCGCAGACGTTGATGCGCTTCTCGCATCTGAGTTCGTTTCGGGCGGCACCGTTGCAGATGCTCTTGCAGATAAGACCTACACCATCGGTGAGAAGCTCTCTATCCGCAGATTCACAATAGTTGAGGGCACCGTTGCAACCTATATCCACGGTCTTGGCGCAACAGGCGTTATCGTAAACTTTGAAACCAACCTTGCAGGCAACAAAGCTTTCGCAGAGTGCGCAAAGAACGTTGCTCTTCAGACTGCGGCAATGCCCGTTCAGTATCTCAACCGTGAGAGCGTTCCCGCATCCGTTCTTGAAGAAGAAAAGACCATTCTTATCAAGCAGATGCAGCAGGATCCCAAGATGGCAGGCAAGCCCGAGCAGGTTCTTGCAAAAATCGTTGAGGGTAAGCTTGGCAAGTTCTATGAGAACAATTGCCTTCTTGAGCAGGCATACGTTAAAGACGACTCTATGTCCGTTTCCAAGTACGTTGCTTCCGTAGCAAAAGAGCTTGGCGGCGAGATTAAGGTTGTTGGCTACGTTCGCTACGACAAGGGCGAGGGTATCCAGAAGAGAGAAGAAGATTTCGCAGCAGAAATAGAAAAGATGGTTAAGGGCTAATTCGGCCGCTGACTATTATAAGAAGAATTGACGTTAATAATGCCCTTGTATTGTACTTGGGAATTAACTTGCGTTGATTCTTCTTTTTTTGTTTTCTTATATTGCATTATTTAAGGAAATGTGTTAAAATAAGTAATAATAATTTTGATAAGGAGAGGGATATGAAAAAGAAAAACGGCAAAATTGCGCTTTACGTGCTTTACGGCGCAATAACGGTTTTGTTTTTAATTGCAATACTTTCTTTTAACGATATAGGCTCGATTATGTCTGAGCTTAAAAATGCCGACGCAAAGTATATACTTCTCTCGTTTACAAGTATTTTTGTATACGTCGCTCTTTATCCTCTGTCCCTTTGTATTCTTACCAAAGCGCGCGGCTGCGATATTAAAATGACAAAAACCTACGGTATCGCAATGACGGAGCACTTCTTCAACGGAATAACTCCTTTCGCAACGGGCGGACAACCATTTCAGGTGTATGCTTATGCAAAGGCAAAGGTTAAGCCAACCGAGTCAACCTGTCTTTTACTTATGAATTTTATGGTGTTTATGCTCGTAACGAACGGCTTTGCCCTTTGCGCTCTCTTCTATTTTAAAAAATTTGTAAGCGACGGAGCAATGGCGGCAATTGCGGTTATCGGCTTCGGTATGAATTTTATCGTTCTCGGTGTAACCTTTCTTATCGCAACGAGTAAGCGCGTATCAGCATTTCTTTCGCGCCTTGTGGACTTTTTCTGCCGCTTTAAGCTTATAGCCCGTTTCCTTGAGCCGAAAAAGGAAAGCCTTAAGGAATATTTCGTTAACGTTCAATTAGCTTTTGCAGAGCTTAAAAGAAAAAAAGGCGCGTTCTTTCTCGCACTTTTAACTAAAATTCTTTCAATGGCGGCATATTACCTTACAACGTTTTTCATTCTCTTAGCTCTCCGCGTGCCCGTGACGGCAAACGACATATTCTTCGTTATATGCGGAACGAGCTTTGCGGTAACGATGGTAGTATTTTTGCCAACCCCCGGCTCAAGCGGAGGAATAGAGTTTGCATTTAAAACAGTTTTTGCAAGCATTGCCGCAGGCGCTGCCGCATCGGTTGCATACGGCGGTATGCTTATCTGGCGACTTTTAAGCTACTATTTCGTAATGCTCATATCGCTTATCTTCTATATAATCCTCGAAATAAGATTTTCAAGGAATAATAAGCTTCAATCAAAGCAGATAAAAGAGGAAGGAGAGGTGTAAAATGAATAGAGTTCCCATTTGCTATTGCGGAAACAAAAGAATTTTCGGCGGTATATTTATGTCCGCGCTCTCGATTTTGAAGAATACCGATGCGCCGATTGAGATTATTCTTTTGACTATGGACGTTTCCTATAAAAATCCGCAATATATCCCTTTTTCCGAGGAACAAAGAGAGCTTCTTGATAAAACCCTGAAGGCGAAAAATCCCGAAAGCTGCGCGAGAATTATCGACGTCGGTGAGCTTTACCGCGAGCATCTTGAAAAGGGTAAAAACAATAACAATTCTTATACTCCCTACGCAAGCATAAGGCTTTTTCTCGACCTTCTTGACGTTCCCGAAAAGCTGATTTATCTTGATGCCGACATTATGTGTCTTGCTGACGTTCGCGAGTATTATGAAACGGATATTGAAAATTATGAATTTGCCGCAACTCTCGATATTGTCGGAAGAAGGTTTTTTAGAAACAATTACTGCAACTCAGGAGTTTTGCTTCTCAATATCAAAAAAATCAGAGAAACGGGGCTTTTTGCCCGTGCGCGCGAGCGCGTCTTTCGCAAATGGATGATGATGCCCGACCAATCTGCAATACATAAAGAAGCATCTGCAAAGCTCCTCGTGCCTTACCGCTTTAATGAACAGAGAAATATAAAGCCCGATACCGTATTTAAGCATTTTTGTATGGGATACAGGTGGCGCGGACCATTTCTTACCTCGTATAATTACAAGCAATGGCAAAGACTCGAGGTGCACGAAAAGCTCGGAATTTTCGAGTTTGACGATATATACGGGGAGTTTGATAAGATTCTTTCCGAAGGAAACAATAAAGAGCTCATAAATATTTAAGCTAAAACGAAGGCAACTTGCTTGCCTTCGTTTTATTTTTTTCGCGTGTTTCATATAAATTTAGTATGAAACGGGGGAATTGAAATGACAGAGAGAAAAAGATTTTTTTATAACGCAACGCTTCTTACGATAGTTGCACTTACCATAAGAACCGTAAATCTTGCCTTTTCGGCATTTATAAGCCGAAAAATAGGAGCAGAGGCGCTTGGGCTTTATACCCTTATCGGAACTGTATACGCATTCGCCGTAACGTTCGCAAGCGCGGGAATAAATCTCACGGTAACAAGGCTTGTCGCGTCTTGTGTGGGGGAGGGGAAAAGCTATGAAATTCCGAGAATAATGCGACACGCGGTGGGGTATGCATTGATTTTTTCGTGTTTTGCAAGCCTCGTTCTTTTTTTCTTTGCGCCCTATTTCGCATCGTCTGTTTTAAAAGACGTAAGAGCCGAAGCTCCATTAAGAGCTCTGTCTGTATCTCTCGTGCCTATAGCATTGTCCGCTGTCTTTTCGGGATATTTCATAGGTGTCAAAAAAATTGTAAGAAGCTCCTCAAATCAAGTTGCATCTCAGATTTTCAAAATCGCAGTAACGATTTTTCTTCTGCTTCGCGCTTCGGAAAGCGGTGTTGCGGAGGCAACTCTTGCGCTATGTATATCAACTACTATTTCCGAGCTTTTTTCTTTCGCATTCGCCTTTTTTCAGTATATAACGACGCCTCGTCCTAAAATTTCCGAAGAGGGAACGTCACACTTTTCCGACGTTTCAAATATGGCTTTGCCTCTTGCATTTTCCGCATATATTCGCTCAGCTCTCTTAACTCTTGAGCACGTATTGATACCGAGGCGCTTAAGGCTTTTCGGAGATAGCGAGAGCGAGGCTCTTTCGTCATACGGCACGCTTCACGGAATGGCCCTTCCCGTAACGCTTTATCCTATGACGCCGCTTTCCTCCTTCGCATCACTTTTAGTGCCCGAGTTTGCGGAGAGCGAGGCGGCGCATAATTCACAGCGTTTAAAAAGAATTTGCGAGGAGGTTATAAGTGCAAGCCTCAGATATGCCGCACCCGTTGCCGTTTTTATATATCTTTTTTCAGAAGAAATCGCATATTCGGTTTATTCCTCGTATGATGCCGGAAATTATATAGCTATGCTTGCCCCGGTCATTCCCATAATGTACCTCGACCATGTAACAGACGCAATGCTTAAAGGTATCGGCGAGCAGGTTTATTCAATGTGGGTAAATATCACAGACTCGCTATTGTCCGTTTTTCTTATATGGTTTTTGCTTCCAAAAATGGGAATTGCGGGCTATGCGTGGGTAATAATTATAATGGAGGGTTATAATTTTATTCTCTCGTTTATTCGTTTAAAGGCGCGTATAAAATTCAGCTCAAAAAGCTTGCTTTCGTTTGCTTTGCCTTTTGCGGAAGCCATAGCAGCAGCGATGCTTGCGGATTCTCTTTTTGCCTTTTCGGGAGCGCTTACAACTCCAATCTGGCTTGCCTCAAAAATCCTGTTTTCGCTTTGCATATTTCTCGCGCTAAACTTCACTGAAAGACTGATTTTGAGAAAAAGCGCGCACTCGTGTAAAAAACGGGCTGCGTAAAAGCGGCTCACCGAATTTTAAGTCTATGCAGCGCTCTGTAATTTCCGCGTTTGTTTCGGCGGGAAGAAGATAAGCACCGTGTGAGACTCGCAAGCGAAAAACTCCTTTAAAAACTTTTTTCGGCTAAATTATTTATATCAGGGTGTAATTTTCAGCTCAAGACTAAGTTTAAGTTGACGAAAACTTCGTAATGGACAAGTCAAGGTTGACTTTTTTATCGCGTAGTGCTATAATACGGATATAGATTAGTATTATAAGGTATTACAAGGAAACAGTATGTTAAAGAAAACGTTATTTATAAGCCTTTTAATTCTCACTATGGCGGCAAGCCTCGTTGCCTGCGGCGGTGGAGGAACCACCGAAAACCCTGACGAAATTATCGAGGACGGCTTGGTCTTTGCACCATATAACGAAGAGAAAACGGAATACGAGCTTATCAAAATGCTCGACTCACGCGAGGAGCTTACGGTCCCTGCCGAAATTGCGGGTAAACCCGTTGTTTCCATTGGAAATTCCGCATTTTACAACAATAATACACTTAAAAAAGCAACACTTCCCGAAAACATTACGGTGATTTGCGACTATGCCTTTGATAACTGTACGGCTCTTGAAGAAATAAGCTTTTCGCCATTTATTGAGAGAATAGGCTTCAATGCTTTTTCGGACTGTGAAAGGCTAAAGGAAATAAAGCTTCCTGAAAATCTTAAGCTTATGGAGTCAAGCTCTTTCGCAAGATGCACCTCTCTTGAGAAAATTCACGTAAATCCAGCTCTCGAGTCAATAGAACGGGATAGCTTTATCGGTTGCGAATCCATTTCCGAGATTTATATTTCCGACGTATCGGCGTGGTGCCGTATAGCATTTGAAAATATTGAAGCAAATCCCATTTGCAAAGCGGAAAGACTTTACGTTTCTGGCGAGATTACTGAGGAAATCACGGTTACAGGTGCAGAAACCATAAGCGAGTATGCGTTTTTTCGTTTTTCAGGACTTAAAAAGCTCACACTCGGTGAGGGCGTGGTTAACGTTTCGGATTCCGCATTCTCAAACTGCACCTCGCTTAGAAGACTTGAAATATCCGACAGCGTCAAGAAAATCGGCGTTTCGGCATTCAATAGCTGCACCTCGCTTGAATATATCGTAATGGGCGGCGGAATAGAGTATTTTTCAGGACTTGCGTTCTACAACTGTACGTCGTTATACGCGCTTGAAATAAAGGATATCTTCGCTTGGTGCGAGGCATTCTTCTATACCGATAGCACGGGAACGGCAAATCCCTTGATTTATGCAGACGTAATCGTTATCGACGGTGAGGAAATTACCGAGCTTAAAATTCCTGAGGGCGTGAAAAAAATATCAACCCTCAGCTTTATAGGATTTAAAGGCACAAAGGTTATACTTCCGTCGAGCTTAAAAACCGTTGCGGACACCGCGTTTTATATGTGCGATAATCTTACCGCGCTTCATTTTAACGGAACGCTTGAGGAGCTTAAGCTTCTTTCGATAGGAAGCAATAATTTTGAAAAAATAACAGAGATAAGCTACAATAGATAGAGAGGTAATTCATGAAGATAATTATTGTCGGCTGCGGAAAGGTTGGCGAAACTCTTGCCGCCGAGCTCGGTGAAGAGGGCAACGACATAACGGTAGTCGATCTTTCGCAGGATAAAGTAAAATCAATAAGCGAAAAGCTTGACGTTATGGGCGTTGTTGGAAACGGTGCGACGAATACGACGCTTAGAGAAGCAGGAATAGAGGAAGCGGATTTGCTTATTGCGGTAACGGAGTCGGACGAATTAAATCTGCTGTGCTGTACTATAGCGAAAAAATCGGGCAAATGCCGCGTTATCGCAAGGGTGCGCAACCCCGAATACAGAAGCGAAGCGGAATATCTCAAAAACGAGCTTGGGCTTGCAATGGTAATAAATCCCGAATATGCCGCCGCAGAGGAAATATCGAGAGTTCTGCGCTTTCCCGTTGCATCTAATATAGATACCTTTGCAAAGGGCAAGGTCGAGCTTTTAAAATTCAAGCTCCCCGAGGAAAATACCCTTGTCGGTATGCCCGTTAAAGACGTTGTTGCAAAGCTTAAGTGTAATATACTTGTCTGTACGGTTGAGCGCGGTGAGGAGGCTTATATTCCAAACGGTAATTTCGTATTCTCAGGCGGCGACCTTATATCCGTAATAGCTTCACGTAAAAATGCTGCGGATTTCTTCAAAAAAATTGGCTACAAGCAGCACTCGGTGAAAAATATAATAGCCATAGGCGCGGGAAATATCACGGAATATCTTTGCGAGCTTCTGCGTGACTCGGGAATTTCCGTCAAGGTTATTGACAGCGATTATGAAAAATGCGAGAGCTTAAGCTCTCTTTTCGGAAAGGTCGTTGTGATTAACGGTGACAGAACGGACAGAGAGCTTCTCGTGGAGGAGGGAATAGAAACGACTGACGCATTCGTTATTCTCTCCGAAAACGACGAGGAGAATATTCTTCTTTCGCTTTTCGCAAAGGCGTCGTCTCGCGGAAAGGTAATAACTAAAATTAACCGTTCCGAGTATGACGATATTATAAATCATCTCGGCATAGATACGTCGGTTTATCCCAAAAATATAACATCTGATATGATAGTCCGTTACGTAAGAGCTATGAAAAACACGCTCGGAAGCAACGTTGAAACTATGTATAGCGTTATCAAGGACAAGGTAGAGGCTTCCGAATTTATAGTGGGAGAGAGCGCTATCGTAGGTGTGCCGCTATCAAACCTCAAGCTTAAAAAAGAGGTTCTTATGGCCGCAATACTCAGAGGCAGCGAGGTTATACTTCCGAGAGGCCAGGATACTATTGAAAAGGGCGATGCGGTTATAGTCGTTTCAAAAATTCTCGGACTTCACGATATATCCGAGGTGCTGATTTAAATTTCACTTGAAGTGAGGCTCATTTTAAATAATGAATTACAGAATGATAAAATATACGCTCGGCTGGCTTATGCTTTTCGAAGCGGCGTTCTTTCTTCTTCCGCTTATAACAGGTATCGTTTTCTGGGAAAAGGCAACTCTCTCTTTCCTTTATTCGATGCTTGCGGTGGGAGCTGTCGGCGCGCTTTTCGTTCTCAAAAAGCCTGAGAATACCAAGCTTTATTCGCGCGACGGCTTTATGATAGTCGCGCTTTCGTGGATAGTTTTAAGTCTTTTCGGCGCGCTTCCGTTCGTATTTTCCGGCGCAACCGAGAATTATATAGACGCATTTTTTGAAACCGTTTCGGGCTTTACGACCACGGGAGCAAGTGTAATTGCAGACGTTGAGGCGCTGCCCAAGTGTGTCCTTATATGGCGCAGCTTCACAAACTGGATAGGCGGTATGGGAGTGCTTGTTTTCATAATGGCATTTCTTCCCCTCAGCGGAGCTCACAATATGAATATTATGAGGGCTGAAAGCCCCGGCCCCTCTGTGTCAAAGCTTGTTCCAAAGGTAAAAACTACGGCTCTTATTCTCTATCTAATTTATTTCGGTCTTACCGTTTTGCAATTTGTTTTGCTTCTCTTTGACGAAATGAGCGCGTTTGAAGCCTTGAACGTCGCGTTTTCAACGGCAGGCACGGGCGGATTTTCAATAAATAACGATAGCTTTATCTCTTCAACTCCGTACGCTCAGGTGGTAACGTCTGTATTTCTTTTGATTTTTTCCGTTAACTTTGCGTCGTACTATCTTGCGTTGCGAGGAAGAATAAAGGAATCCTTTTCAACGGAAGTAAAGACGTTTTTCATTATAGTTTTTGTGGCGGTTGCCCTTATAAGCGTAAACGTTTTCAAAAATGCTTATTTTGATAGCTTCGGCGAGGCTCTTCGCCACGCGCTCTTTAACGTCGCAAGCATTATTTCAACCGCAGGCTTTGCGAGCGCTGACTTTAATCTTTGGCCCGCGCTTTCAAAAACTGTTATCGTTCTTATAATGTTTATCGGTGCGTGCGCAGGAAGCACGGGCGGCGGTATCAAGGTCTCGCGCCTCGTGATACTCGTTAAAGGTATGGCAAGGGAGGTAAGAACCATAATTCACCCTCGCCGCGTCAGAAAAATATCCATCGACGGCAAGGAAGTCGAGCGCGAAACGATACGCTCCGTCAATGCTTATATGATATGTTATATCATAGTTTTTGTCGTTTCTCTTGTTCTGATATCCTTTGAGGGACACGACCTTGTAACGAATTTTACGGCTATCGTAGCAACGATAAATAATATCGGCCCGGGACTTGAAATGGTTGGTCCGACAGGGAATTTCGGTTTCTTTTCGGCTTTTTCAAAGCTTGTTTTATCCTTCACTATGCTTGCGGGAAGACTTGAGCTTTTTCCTATGCTGATACTTTTCTATCCCAGAACTTATAAAAAACAATAAAACTAAACAGTTTCTTTAGTACAAAAAGAGCGAGCTTGTCGAAAATGATATGCACCCCAAAAGTTAGACACTTTTGGGGTGCATATCAATCAATTTGCATCCTCGTTCTTTTATTATTCTTCGGACTTTTCTTCTTCGTCGTGCTTTTTCTTGTGTCTGCCGTCTTCGTCGTCTTCCTCGTCTTCTCTTATGTCGATTATGCGAAGATTCTCGACGCGCTTGTCGTCCATTTCAAGAATTTCAACTGCAAGTCCGTCACTCTCGAAGCTATCGCCGACTTCGGGGATTTTTCCGAGCGTTGCCATCGCCCAGCCGTTTATCGTCTGCGCTTCGATTTCGCCGTCGTCAATATCGAAAACGTCGAACACCTTTGAAACGTTTGCCATACCCGAAACGATGTATTCTTTTTCGCTGATTTTAGTAATCTCTTCAACTATTTCGTCGTGCTCGTCCCAGATTTCGCCTACTATTTCTTCGAGTATGTCCTCGAGAGTAACTATACCTGCGGTTGAGCCGAATTCGTCCATAACTACGGCAAAGTGTAGCTGCTTTGACTGAAGCTCTTTAAGAAGGTCGTTTATTTTCTGTGCCTTTGCAACGTAAATAACGGGCTTGATTATTTCCGATATGGGAATTTCCGTGTTAAATGCAAGAGTGTAGAAATCCTTGTAATAGATAATACCCTTGATGTTATCAATATCGTCTTCGTAAATGGGAATTCTCGAATATCCCGACTCGGTGAATACCTCGACGATTTCTTCCTTTGTCGCATCGCTCGAAACTGCGGTAATATCGCGGCGGGGAGTGAAAATATCGCCAACCTCAAGGTCTCCGAATTCAATTGCGCTCTTGATAAGCGTGCTTTCTTCCTTGTCGAAGTCGCCTTCCTCTTCAGCTTCCTCTATAATCGAGATAAGCTCTTCTTCCGTGATGCCCTTATCGTCGTCTGACTTAAAGATTTTCGTAAGAAGGTTTTGCCATTGCTGGAAGATAAACGAAAAAGGTCTTAAAATAATCATAATAGCATTGAGCAAGGGAGCAGAGAACATAGCGAATTTCTCGGGCGCTCTTTTTGAAAGCGTTTTAGGAGTTATTTCGCCGAAGATAAGAATTAGAAGCGTCATAACTACTGTAGAAACCGTCGTGGCAAGGTCGGAATGTCCGGAGTCTTTCATTAAGTCAATGAAAAGAACAGTTGCCAAAGACGAGCTGAGTATATTAACGATATTGTTTCCGATAAGCACGGAGGAAAGCATAGTATCGTATTTATCGGTAAGCTTGTGAACGAGCTTAGCTTTTTTGTTTCCGTCTTCTGCGAGATTTTTAATTCTAATTCTGTTAAGAGTTGTGAATGCGGTTTCTGTTGCTGAGAAGTATGCGGACGTTATAATACATAAAATAATGAGCGCAATTTGCAAGGGAATGTCCATGGTGTTTTAATTTTTTTCCTTTCAAACGACGTAAAATTTATGGGTGAGCCTTAAAAAAGGCAAAAAAGGCATAACCGTCCCTAATTAAGCACGGTTATACCTCAAATTTATATGAAAAAATACGGTGTTATGCTGACAATTGTCCGCGTCGCCGTCGTCCATAATTTCCTCCAAAAGATTCACCGAAGCATTTTCTGCTTCAAGCGTCGTTATGCAAAATTATAGCATAAGATTAGTTGAAAGTCAAGGCTTTTTCAAACTTTTTTAAAAAATAGGAAAACGCTCTTATTCATTGACAAAGAAAATAAGTCGTGTTACAATATAATAAAAGCTTTTTTGAAAGGTTCGCGTTATGGATAAGATATGCTCGTTTACGGGCCACAGACGAATAGATAAAGCGCACAAAGCGAAGCTTCTTGAGCTTTTGACAAAATCCGTAGCTTACGCTTATGAAAACGGAGTGAGAAGCTTTCTTACTGGAGGAGCCGTCGGATTTGATACCTTAGCGGCAAAGGCGGTGATAACTTTCCGCATAAGCCACCCGGACGTGCGCCTTATTATCCTCGTTCCCTGTAAAAATCAGTCTGAAAAATGGAGTGATTACGAAAAATCGGTCTATGAATATACACTTTCAGTCGCTGACGAGATAGAATATCTTGCCGAGGAATATTACGACGGATGTATGAAAGAAAGAAACGCGGAGCTTGCAAAGAGATGCGATATGCTTATCTCTTACGTGGGAAGATATATGGGCGGCAGCGCCCAGACATTGAGAATGGCGCAAAAGCTCGGCAAAACTGTTTATAATTTATATCCAAGCTTGGCAAAAGCGGTAGGAAAATGAAGGAATTATAGGAGAGAATACAGAAAAGCCGTACTCACTCCCAGGTCTTTAAGGCCGGACTTATGGAAGACGGTTTTTAAGTGTTATTCCTTTTTGTGAAATGGAAGATGGAAAATTGAAGTCCTTGAAGCTTTTGCCCATCTTAAAAAGCAAAGCAAAATCCGAAGCAGGACTTCCTCACGTTTTCGGAAATCCCGAAAAAATATTTAAGTATCTCGGAGAAATGTCAAAGCCATACGGTGTTTCAATGAAGCTTTCGGACGATGGACTTATAGAATGTTTTTGGAAATAAATTCCTTAACAGTAAAACTATTGATTTTTTATATAAATTTAAATTTTAAAATCCGTCTTTACCCCTTGATTTTTTTCACGGGGTATGGTATACTTAATTAAGAAAATAAAAGGAGGTGCGTTCTATGGTAACAAGCTTTTCTGATTTCATAAGCCATTTGATTGGGGCGCGCTTCAGCTTCTCATATCTTTGGGACTTGGTCACGGACCTTTATAAATCGGTAACCGCTGATGAAAGCGTTTTAAGCGTTTTGGATGCTTTAAAGAATTTTGCTTCGTCGTTTTTGGGAGTGCTGCCTTACATACTTATGGTACTCGGACTTGCCGTTCTTCTTTTTGGAAAGAAAATTGACGGATTTATAAAATTCGTGGGATTTTTCATAATAGGATTTTTCCTCGGAATTTATTTCCTTGCTCCCGTAATTCCGGCAGAGGTTCCTATTCCCGAATGGGTGATAGGTATTATCGTCGGCGTTATTGCGGCGGTTATGTCAAGATTTCTCTTCGTTGCAAGCTATTCAATAGCGGTGCTTTATTCGGTTTACCGTCTTTGCTATCACGGATTCTTCCTTGATACTCAGCACGAGTTTTCTACGGGAAAAGCATTAACGGCTCTTGCCGTTGCGGCAATAATTCTCGTTTTAACTCTCGTTTTCTTCAGATTTGTCGAAATGCTCCTTTTCTCAGCTCTCGGTGCGTGGTTCATAATCTCGGGCTTCGGCATTGCGATTATCGACCTCGGCGAAATTGCAAATCTTGGCGATAAATCTTGGATACTTGAAGTAAGCATTATCGGAATTATCACGCTTCTCGGATTTTTGTTCCAATTCAAAACGAGAAGACGCTATTAAAATCAAGCGCTCATTTAAGCTGTTTTTAAGTAACGGCTTGCCGTGGGCGCTTCTTTTTTGCTTTTTCTGCCGTTTAGGTTGACAAAGCGAAATATTTATAGTAAAATATATACGCTGAATATTAAAAAGGAACGGTCTAGCTATGGAACAGACAAAAGAGCTTAATCTTAAGCGACTTGCGAACAACGTACGCAAGGGAATTATCGAGGGAGTTTACAACGCTGCATGCGGTCACCCCGGCGGCTCGCTCTCTATTGCCGATATCATTACATACCTTTATTTTGAGGAAATGAATATCGACCCTAAGAATCCCAAATGTGAAAAAAGAGACAGATTCGTTCTTTCTAAAGGACACACGGCTCCTGCTCTATATTCCGTGCTTGCAGAGCGCGGCTATTTCCCCAAGGAAGAGCTTAAAACATTAAGACGGGCAGATGCGCGACTTCAGGGGCACCCCGATATGAAGGGCATACCCGGAGTTGATATGACGACGGGCTCGCTCGGTCTTGGTATATCCGCGGCTTGCGGTATGGCTCTTTCCGCAAAGGTTTCGGGCGATACTTATCGCATTTATTCTATCCTTGGCGACGGTGAAACCGAGGAAGGTCAGGTTTGGGAGGCGGCAATGTTTGCAGCTCACTATAAGCTTGATAATCTTACTGCGGTCGTAGACTGGAACGGACTTCAGATAGACGGCCCCATTTCCGAGGTTATGAACCCCACCCCCCACGACGAAAAATTCCGCGCTTTCGGTTGGCACGTTATAACGATAAACGCACACGAATTCTCCGAAATTGAAGCTGCGTTCAGCGAGGCTAAAACCGTAAAGGGCAAGCCCACCGTAATTATTGCAAAAAGCGTTAAGGGTAAGGGCGTTTCCTATATGGAAAATGCTTGCGAGTGGCACGGTCAGGCACCTAAAGAGGAGCTTTACAAGGTCGCAATGGAAGAGCTTTCCAAAATAGAAGAAGCTCTTAACTGAAGGGAGAACGGCAATGGCAGATAAGAAAGCAACAAGAGAAAGCTACGGACAAGCTCTTTCGGAGCTTGGCGAAAAATACGATTTCCTCGTGCTTGACGCAGACCTTGCGGCAGCAACGAAAACGGGTATGTTCAAGAAGAAATTTCCCGAAAGATTTTTCGATTGCGGTATAGCAGAGGGAAATATGATGAGTGTTGCGGCAGGTATTGCAAGCACTGGTAAAACCGTTTTTGCATCAAGCTTTGCAATGTTCGCGGCAGGCAGAGCCTTTGAGCAGGTAAGAAACTCCATAGGCTACCCTCATCTTAACGTAAAAATAGGCGCAACTCACGCTGGCATCACAGTAGGTGAAGACGGTGCAACCCACCAGTGCAACGAGGACCTTGCGCTTATGCGTACAATTCCCGGTATGACTGTTATTTGTCCCGCAGATGCAACAGAGGCTTACGCGGCTGTTGAAGCGGCAATCACCACGGAAGGTCCTATGTATCTTCGCTTTGGAAGATTTGTAGTTCCTAACCTCACCCCCGAGCTTGTTCCTGACTACAAGTTTGAAATAGGCAAGGGCGTTAAGTATAAGGAAGGTACTGACGTTACCATAATCGCTTGCGGATTTATGACTCACCTTGCATACGAGGCGGCAGAAGCTCTCGCGGCAGAGGGAATTTCCGCAGAGCTTATCAATATGCACACCGTAAAGCCTATTGACAAGGATATTATAATCGAATCCGCGAAGAAAACGGGCGCTGTCGTTACCGCAGAAGAGCATAATATAATCGGCGGTCTCGGCTCTGCCGTTTGCGAGGTTCTTGCTGAGCATTGTCCCGTTCCCGCTTTAAGAGTAGGCGTTGAGGATTCTTACGGAAGAAGCGGAAAGGTTCAGCCCCTCCTTGAAATCTACGGCTTGACAAGCGCGAAAATCGTTGAAAAAGCGAAAAAAGCAATAGCTCTTAAAAAGTAAAAATTCCTAAGCTCCGGTTTTGCATTTTAGTGACAAAATCGGAGCTTATTTATGCAAAATAAAAATATTTTATAAAAATATTAAAAACCTGTTTACAAAAACGGAAAATTGTTGTAAAATAGATTAGATAAATATTATTTTGTGAGGGACTTTATGAAACGTGTTTTAATTAAGCTTTCGGGTGAGGCCCTGAAGCACGGCTCGGATGAAATCTACGATATGAATTTTGTCGACGAGGTAGCGGGAGCTGTTAAATCGGCAACCGAGCTTGGTTATGAAATTGCTCTCGTTTGCGGCGCAGGAAACATATGGCGCGGCAGACAAGGCGGTGAAATGGACCGTACCGAAGCCGACAGAATGGGAATGCTCGCTACTGTTATTAACTCCGTTTGTCTCAAAGACGCACTTGTAAGACAGGGTGTTGACGCAAGGGTAATGACGGCTGTTGCAATGTCGCCTCTTGCAGAAAACTATTCCGCAGACGTTGCCAAGCGCTATCTTTCCGAGGGAAAGGTCGTAATTTTCGGTGCAGGTCTTGGCGTGCCATTCCTTTCAACCGATACGACTGGCGCCGTAAGAGGCGCGGAAATCGGAGCAGACGCAATGCTTATGGCTAAAAACGTTGACTACATATACACAGACGATCCCAATAAAAATCCTAATGCCAAGAAGCTTGAGGTGATAAAGGCATCGGAGTTCCTCGCTATGAACCTTAAGGCAATTGATTCAACGGCAGTCGCTTTTTGTATGTCCGCGGGAATTGAAATAAAGGTTTTCGGACTTAAGAACCCCGCCGATATACTCGGAGCAATATCCGGCAAAAACGTGGGAACAACAGTAACCGCAGAATAAATTTTGATAGGAGTATATACAATGAAACTTGACGTTAAAGAATATGAAGTAAGAATGCAGAAGTCGATAGCTTCCTATAAAGAAAACCTTTCGACGATAAGAGCAGGTAAGGCAAACCCCGACGTTCTTAAGAGAATTGAGGTTGAATATTACGGCTCAATGACTCCCATTTCCTCTATCGCGGAAATCAAGGCAACCGACGCGAGAACTCTTACCATAACCTCTTGGGATAAAAGCTCAATGAAGGCTATTGAAAAGGCTATTAACCAGTCCGATCTCGGAATTAACCCTCAGAATGACGGAAGCTGTATCCGCCTTGCGTTCCCCCCTATGACAGAGGAGCGCCGCCGCGAGCTTTCAAAGCAGATTTCCAAGATGGGTGAGGATGCTAAGATTGCGGTTCGTAATATCCGCCGTGACGCTAACGATAAGGTTAAGGCAATGAAGAAGAATTCCGAAATGACTGAGGACGAAGCAAAGCAGTCTGATAAAAATGTTCAGGATATCACTGATAAGTACGTTAAGGAAATTGACGCCGTTACCGCTTCAAAAACCAAGGAAATAATGGAAATTTAATTTTCATAGGGAGATTTGATTTGTTTTTTAAGAAAAAAGCTAAAGAAGTTAAGTGTTGCGGCTTGAATTCCGTAGCCATCATTATGGACGGTAACGGAAGATGGGCAAAAAAACGCGGACTTCCGCGCACGCTCGGTCACAGAGAGGGCGCAAAAAGAATACAAAGAACTCTTGAGAAATTCCGCGAGCTTGGCGTTCACTACGTAACCCTTTATGCCTTTTCGACGGAAAACTGGAAAAGACCTCGCGAAGAGGTTGACACGATAATGGAGCTTGCCTTCAAATATCTTGCAACAACCGTTGCCGAAAAGGTCGAGAGCGATAAGGACTTTTCCGTAAAATTTCTCGGAGATAAGTCGCGTCTTCCCGAGAAGCTTCGCAATATTGCTGAGGAGCTTGAGGAAAAATCCCGCGGTAGAGCATTCGTCTGCTCCGTAGCCTTAAATTACGGCGGCAGAGATGAAATAGTCCACGCCGCAAACGAAGCTATAAAAGCAGGGCATACGGCGCTTACGGAGGAAATCATTTCGAGCTATACCTATACCTCGACGGAGCCTGATCCCGACCTCGTTATAAGAACGGGAGGTGACTTCAGAACCTCAAACTTTCTTCTTTGGCAATCGGCTTACGCGGAGTACTACGTAACGAAAACACTCTGGCCAGATTTTGACGAAAATGAAATAATAAAGGCCGTAAACGAGTTTTCCTCGAGAAAAAGAAGATTCGGCGGTCTTGACAAGGAAGATTTAAAAGAGCAATGAAAACGAGAACTTTGACGGCGCTTGTGCTGACGCTTATTTGTATTCCGATACTCTTGCTTTCGGAATACGCGGTCTATCCGATATTCATATCGCTTCTTTCTGTCGTAGCGATATGCGAGATTATGAACTGCCTCGGACTTTCAAAGAGGCTTACGCTTCTTATTCCCGCGTGCGTTTTTTCAGCGGCAATGCCTATTATCACTTACTTTATGGGAAGCGAAAAAATAGGAAGTGTTGCGGTTATTTGCTTTATTTTGAGCTTTTTGCTTATGCTTTATTATTTCACCCTCGCGGTGATAGCGCGCGGAGAGCTTAAGTTCTTTAGCGTAGCGGCGGCTTGCGTTCTGATAAATTATGTAGTGATTTCGTTCACCTCGCTCACGGCGCTGAGATATATCCCCGAGGGCGCGTTTACGTTCGTTCTCGTGTTTATCGGTGCGTGGAGTTCGGATACCTTCGCGTATCTTTTCGGCTCGCGCTTCGGAAAGCATAAGCTTATCCCTGAAATAAGCCCTAAGAAAACCGTTGAAGGCTCGGTTGCGGGCGTGATTTCCGCGATGCTCATATTTATGCTTTACGGATTTATAGTAGGTCTTGCGACGGATTATACCGTAAATTACGTAACACTTCTCGTTTCGGGACTTTTCGTTTCCGTTATTTCGCAGATAGGCGACCTTATTGCATCTTTAGTAAAACGCGAGTGCGGAATTAAGGACTACGGAAAAATTTTCCCGGGACACGGTGGAGTTATGGATAGATTTGATTCAATTCTGGCAGTGTCAATGCCGCTTCTTCTTATCTGTCTTGCATTCCCCCCGTTTTCATAAAAATTCATAAAAGAAATATAAAGCAAAAAAGAGATTTATAGCGAAAAACTATATATCTCTTTTTGTTCCCAAATGAAAGGGACAACTATGGAAAAAACAATAGCAATTCTCGGGGCTACGGGCTCCGTCGGTATGCAAGCCTTAGACGTTTCGGAAAAGCGCGGCTTTAAGGTGGATTTCATTTCCGCAAACAAAAGCGTGCAACAAACCGAAGAAATAGCAAGAAAATTCAAGCCACGCTTAGTTGCAATGAGTGACGAAGCCTCAGCACGCGACTTAAAAATAAAGCTTTCTGACACAGATACAAAGGTTCTTTCTGGCGAGGGCGGCATGCTTTCCGTCATTTCCGAAACGCGAGCCGACGTCGTAGTTAACTCTATAATAGGCGAAGCGGGACTTTTGCCGACGCTTGCTGTAATTGACGCGGGAAAAAGACTTGCCCTTGCAAATAAGGAGTCCTTGGTTATTGCCGGTGATATAGTTATGAAGCGCGCTTGGGATGCGGGCGTTGAAATCATACCCGTTGACAGCGAGCATTCCGCGATTTTTCAGTCGCTCAAGGCGGGAAAAGCCTCGGAAATCAAAAAAATAATTCTCACCGCCTCGGGCGGCCCCTTTTTCGGAAAAACCCGCGAGGAGCTTCGCTCGGTAACTCTTGCCGATACCCTTGCTCACCCCACCTGGAAAATGGGCAAGAAAATAACGGTTGACTCGGCAACTCTTATGAATAAGGGCTTTGAGGTAATTGAGGCCTGTTACCTTTTCGGTGTCGCGCCCTCTAAAATAGAGGTTGCCGTTCACCGCGAAAGTATATTACATTCGGCGGTTGAATATATTGATAATACAGTAATCGGCGCGTTTTCCGTTCCCGATATGCGTATGTGTGTTCAGTATGCGGTTGACTATCCCGAAAGATGTCAAAGTGTCAGCGAGGAGCTTGATTTATTTAAGGTCGGCGCTCTTACGTTTTCTCAGCCCGATACGAAAGCCTTTCCGCTTTTACCCTTGGCATTCAAGGCAATGGAGCTTGGCGGAGCTATGCCCGCTATTCTTAACGCGGCGGACGAGGTTGCGGTTGCAAGCTTCCTCTCGGGCGAAATAAGCTTTTCGGAAATTTCCGAAAAGGTGATAAAAACCTTTGACAAAATGTCGGACCGCGTCGGAAGCTATGACGTCGACGGCTTGATAGAGGCCGACAGAGAAGCAAGAAAAATTTGCAAGGAGATATAATTTGAGCACTCCGCTTATAGTAGTTATAGCCGTACTCGTATTCGGTTTTCTTATCTTTATTCACGAGTTCGGGCACTTTATAACGGCAAGAATATTCAAGGTAAAAATCAACGAGTTTTCGATAGGAATGGGCCCCTCGCTTTTATGGTACGACTCCAAAAAAAGCGGTATACGCTATAAGCTCGCAATGTTTCCGATAGGCGGCTACGTTGCAATGGCGGGAGAGGACGACGAGAGCGACGATCCAAATTCCTTTGATAAAAAGCCCGCTTGGCAAAGATTTATAATAACCTTTGCGGGAGCCTTTGTTAATATTGTTTTCGGATTTTTGGTTATGATTATCGTAACCTCTATGATGAATATCGGCACTACAAAGGTTCACTCCTTTTTAGAGGGAAGCAGCTCTAACGAAGCTATTATGGTAGGTGACGAAATTCTTGAGGTTGAGGGTAAGCGCGTAAAGATTGCAGACGAGCTTGCGTATGAAATTATGAGGCGCGGCAACGAGCCGGTTGATATTCTAGTCTTGCGAGATGGAAAAGAGCTTCTTCTACCCGATGTAAATTTCCCGAAGAGCGAGGAGCAGGGGCAGGTATTTGGAACACTTGATTTCAGAGTTCGGGGAATTGAGGATAAGAGCTTTGGCGACGTAATGTCGTATTCCTTTTCAAAATCCTGGCTTATGCTGAGAATGTGCTGGGAGTCCATTATTGACTTAATCACGGGAAGATATAGCTTTGCGGCGGTTTCGGGCCCCGTTGGAATTTCGGGCGCTATAGGAGATGCGGCGGCAAGCGGACTTGTTCCTCTTTTAAATATTGTCGTTATAATAAGCATAAATCTCGGATTTATGAATCTTTTGCCTATTCCCGCCCTTGACGGCGGAAGGCTCGTTACGGTGCTTATCGAAATGATAACGAGAAAGCGCCTTCCAAAGAAGGTAGAGGGGCTTATAAACAGTGTTGGACTTATGCTCCTTTTGCTTCTTTCATTCGTAATAATGATAAAGGACGTTATCGGACTTGTAATATGAATTACAATACTTTCAGAAGAAAAACAAAGCCTGTTTCGGTGGGAAAGCTTACCGTCGGCGGTGATGCGCCCATCAGTATTCAGTCAATGACAAACGTTGATACTCACGACGTTTTTGCTTGCCTTGAGCAGATAAAATCCCTTGAGCGCGCAGGCTGCGATATAGTAAGGCTTGCCGTGCCCGATGCCGAGGCTGCAAAAAGCTTTCGTGAGCTGAAAAAGCTTGGTGTTTCCTTACCGCTTGTTGCAGACATTCACTTTGATTATAAGATAGCTCTCGCCGCAATTAAGGCGGGCGCGGATAAAATAAGAATCAACCCCGGAAACATAGGGGATAAAGCCAAAATACGCGAGGTGACACTTGCCGCAAAGGAAAGAGGATTGCCTATAAGAATAGGTGTTAATTCAGGCTCGCTAGAAAAGGAAATTCTCGCAAAATACGGCGCTCCCACGGCAGAGGCGCTTGCAGAAAGCGCACTTTTCCACGCGTCGCTCCTTGAGGAATTTGATTTTACTGATGTCGTAATATCGGTAAAGGCGTCGGACACGCTTTCAATGATAAGAGCAAACAGAATACTTGCTGAAAAAACCGAATACCCATTGCATCTCGGAGTAACCGAGGCGGGCGCGGGTATGCGCGCGGTAACGAAAAGCAGTATAGGCATCGGCGCGCTTCTTTCAGAGGGAATAGGAGATACAGTGCGCGTTTCCTTGACGGACAAGCCCGAAGAGGAAATAAAGGCGGCGCGTGAAATACTTTCCGCTGTGGGCGTTTCCAAAAAGCGCGGTATGGATATAGTTTCCTGTCCCACCTGCGGAAGAACGAAAATAGACCTTATAAAAATAAGCCGCGAATTTGAAAAAGCTGCGGAGGAGGAGGGGCTTCTCGATAAGCCCTTGAAGGTTGCGCTTATGGGTTGCGTTGTAAACGGTCCCGGTGAAGCGCGCGAAGCAGACGTAGGAATAGCTGGCGGAAAGGGCGAGGGATTGCTATTCAAAAACGGAGAGATAATAAGAAAAATAAAGGAAGACGAGCTTGTTTCCGAGATTATACGCGAAATCAAGCTTATGTAGCTTTCCTTTTGGGAGATATAAAAGTTTAATGGAAAAGAATTTTTTTGACGTATTCTCAAGATACAAGCCTACCGAAGAAAAGGAGGCTCTTCTTAAGAGAGGAAAAAACGCAAAATTCAGATATATAAAAGAGCCGATGCGCGTCGAGGTTGAGCTTGATTATGAGTGTCACGAGGACGCGGAGCTTCTTTATGAAATCGAGGACGAATGCCGTGAGTTTTATAACGCGGAGTCTTTCAGAATTCTTCCGCACTTTCCCGAATCGGAATTTAACGAGTCGCGTTTTTCGGAAATCGCAGCAGAGGCAGCGCTTTGCGGAGCTGTAACGAACGGTTTTTTTACGGATGCGGAATACCATTTAGACGAAGAGCGCGTGGTGATAAAAATTCCTTTTACCCATCACGGAATAGAATTCGTAAAGAACGCAAATACGGAAGTAATACTTGAAAACATACTAAAAAGCAGATACGGAATAGTAAGAAAGGTCGTTATAGAGGAGAGTGCGAATGCCGCGGCACACGAGGAAAAGTGGCGTCTGCGCCGCCTTGAAATAATGAGGAATGCGGAGAGGGAATCTATGGAGGCGTTTGACCGCCGCCGCGAAGAAGCTATGCGCGAGAGGGAAGAGGAGGCCAGAGCGCGCGACCCGCATTACGACTTTGAGTTCGTTTCGGGAATTTCAACGGAAACGGGCAAAAACGAACAAATAGGCGAAACAAAATATAAAATGGGCGCCACAACCTACGATTATTCTTGCTCGGAGCTTGTCTATGGCGAGGATTTTGAAATTTTCGAGCCGACGCCCCTTTCCGAAGTTACTAGAATTAAAAACGTCAGCATCTTTTTGGGAACGGTCTTTGAGCTTAGTACGAAGGAAACCAGAAGCGGAGATAAAACCTCTGTAATGATAGGCATTTCCGATGGCGCATCGGGAATTTACGTAAAGCGCACTGTGCCTCCTAGTGAGGCGGAGTGGGTAAAAAAGCTTTCCGTAGGCTGTGACGTTGCGGTTTTTGGCAAGCTTATGTACGATAAGTTTGATAGCGAGCCGTTTATTTCGGCAAGAGGTATAAAAACTATTTCAAAAACACAGCGCGAGGACAGTGCGAAAGAGAAGCGCGTAGAGCTTCACCTGCACACTAATATGTCTCAAATGGACGCCTTGATAACCCCTGCGGAGCTTATAGGCACTGCGATAAAATGGGGGCATAAGGCTATAGCTGTCACCGACCACGGAAACGTGCAGGCTTTTCCTGAGGTTATGCTTGCTCTTGAAAAATCAAAGAGTGACCTTAAGGTGCTTTACGGAATTGAGGGCTATTACGTCAACGATACCGCAAGATGTATTTTCGGTGATAATCTTCCCGCATTTGACGGCGAAATGGTAGTTTTCGACGTTGAAACAACGGGACTTTCCAACAGAACCTGTAAGCTCATCGAAATCGGCGCCGTAAAAATCAAAAACGGCGAGGTTCTCGGCAGAATGGATATATTCGTAGATCCCGAAACCCCAATACCCGAGGATATAACGAAATTAACGGGCATTACCGACGAGATGGTAAAGGGCGCGCCGAAGGAAAGAGAGGCGCTTCGGCAGTTCCTCGATTTCGCAGGCGGCAATATGCTTATCGCGCATAATGCAAACTTTGATATAGGCTTTATCCGTGTTGCGTGCGAAAGACAGGGATTTGAATTTAATAATGCGTATCTTGATACTGTAGGTCTTTCGCGCTACGTAAACCCCGACCTTAAAAATCATAAGCTCGACACCTTAGTTGAGCATTATAATCTCGGAGAATTCAAGCATCACAGAGCGTCAGAGGACTCTGAGGTTCTTGCAAAGATTTTCTTTGAAATGCTCTCCCTCTTGAAAAAAGAGGGCGTAACGAGCTTTGAGCGCGCAATAGACGCAATGGGTGAGGACGTTGATCCCTTGAAGCTCAAGGCGCGCCATATAATTATTTTCGCAAAGAATAAAGAGGGACTTAAGAATCTTTATAAGCTCGTTTCTATGAGCCATCTTAACTATTACGGCAGCTTCGGAAGAGCGAAAAAAGTACCACGTATGCCAAAAACGGTTATAGAGCAGCATAGAGACGGACTTATTATAGGCTCTGCGTGCGAATCGGGCGAGCTTTATCAGGCAATTCTTGAAGGTGTAAAAGGCGCGGAGCTCGAAGAAATCGCGTCATTCTACGACTATTTTGAAATTCAACCGATATGCAACAACCGTTTTCTTGTCGCGGAAGGTAAGGTTGCGAATGAAGAAACGCTTAAGGATATAAATCGCCAGATTTACGAGCTTGGCAAAAAGCTTGGCAAGCTCACCTGCGCTACCTGTGACGCGCATTTCTTGAACAAAGAAGACGAAATTTACCGCAGAATAATTCTTGCGGGAATGAAGTTCGCCGATGCGGACAAGGAGCTTCCGATATACTTAAGAACAACCGACGAAATGCTCGCGGAGTTCGACTATCTCGGTGAGGATATCGCGCGAGAGGTAGTTATTGAAAACCCCAACAAAATCGCCGATATGTGCGAATACATAAGACCGATTCCCACGGGAAGATACGAGCCCGATTTGCCGGGTGCAAAAGAGGAGCTTATCTCGTCTTGCTGGCAAAGAGCGCACGACTGGTACGGTGACGAGCTTCCCGAAATAGTAGAAAAGCGTCTTAAGCGTGAGCTTGACTCAATTATAGCAAACGGCTTTGCCGTGCTTTATATGATAGCCGTTAAGCTCGTTGCGTACTCCGAAAGCCTCGGATATCTCGTTGGCTCGCGTGGCTCGGTTGGCTCGTCATTCGTTGCTACGATGTCGGGAATTTCCGAGGTTAACCCGCTTCCGCCGCATTACAGATGCAAAAAGTGCCGTTACAGTGAGTTTATAACTGACGGCTCGGTTGGTTCGGGCTTCGACCTTGAAGATAAGAGATGCCCCGTCTGCGGAGAATGGCTCTATCAGGACGGCCACGATATTCCATTTGAAACCTTCCTTGGCTTCAAGGGCGATAAATCCCCCGATATAGACCTTAACTTCTCGGGTGACGTTCAGTCTAAGGTGCATAAATACACGGAAGAGCTTTTCGGACAAGGCCAGGTATTCCGCGCGGGAACAACGGGCACGCTTGCTTCTAAAACTGCTTGGGGATACGTCAATAAATATCTTGAGGAAAAGAAGATTAAAACGACGAAAGCCGAAGTTTCCCATATGGCAACAAGGCTTGACGGTATTAAGAAAAGCACAGGACAGCACCCCGGTGGTATAATAGTCGTACCTAAAGAATTCGATATATACGATTTCACCCCCGTTCAGCATCCTGCGGAAGATCCTAAATCCGATACGATTACAACGCACTTTCAGTTCTCGTATCTGCACGATACGATACTTAAGCTCGACGAGCTTGGACACGATATGCCGACCAAGTATAAGATGCTTGAGCGCTATACCAACACGAGCGTTCTTGACGTAAAAATGAACGACAAGAGCGTTTACGAGCTGTTTGCCTCAACCCGTCCTCTCGGCATAAGCCCCGAGGATATAGGCGGCTGTCAACTCGGAACGTTTGGCATACCTGAAATGGGAACGCGATTCATTCAACAGGTTTTGCTTGACGCAAAGCCAAAAAACTTTGCCGACCTTCTTCAGATTTCGGGACTTACCCACGGAACAGACGTTTGGCTCGGCAACGCGCAGGACCTTATTAAAGCGGGCACTTGTGATATTTCCGAGGTTGTGGGAACGCGTGACGGAATTATGCTTTATCTTATAAGACGCGGGCTCGACGACTCAACGTCATTCAAAATAATGGAGGACGTAAGAAAGGGTAAGGGACTCAAGCCTGAATATGAGGAGCAAATGAAAGCTCACGGTGTTCCCGACTGGTATATCGGCTCTTGCAAAAAGATAAAATATATGTTCCCGAAGGCTCACGCGGCGGCGTACGTTATGTCCGCTATCCGTCTTGGCTGGTACAAGATTTACTATCCTATGGAGTTCTACGCGGCATTCTTTACCGTAGCTCCGGGCGGATTTGATGCGGAGATTGTCGGCGGCGGCTATCCGCGCGTTTCAAAAGCTATCAAGGAAATTGAGGATAAGGGAAACGAAGCAAGCGCAAAAGACGGTGAAATGCTTGCAACTCTTCAGCTCGTCCGCGAGGCGCTGGCAAGGGACGTTCAGTTCCTGAACGTTGACCTTAAAAAGAGCGATGCCGTAGCCTTCCTTCCCGAAAACGGAAAAATCCGTATGCCGTTTAATTCTCTTTCGGGACTTGGTGATACCGCCGCAGAAAAAATAATTGCCGCAAGAGATAAGCACGACATATATTCAATAGAAGAGCTCCGCGAGCTCACGGGAATTTCCAAAACCGTAATTGAAATTTTAAGGCGCAATCACGTGCTTGACGGACTTTCGGAAACTAATCAGTTTTCACTATTCTAAATCTCATGTAATTTTAAAGAAGAGGCTTCTGTAAGGATACCTCTTCTTTTTCAAATCATTACTAACTGAGGAAAAGCGAAAGCAGAAGTATTATCGCGCATTCCTTATCTCCGTCTTTAGAAAATAAAAGAAAAGCGGCAATGCCGATAATTAAAATTTCTTCCGTGCCAAAGCCGTGCTTGAAAAGAGAAAGCCCCCTAAGGTCGAAGCCTTTTCCAAAAAGGGAGCGGAATACTGAAACTGTGCCGCCCTTTTCTTCCATCTTTTCGCTATGTAAAGGCTCGTCGCACTCCTCTTTGAAAAGATTTCCGCAATAAGAATCAGGAACATTTTTGACTTCTTCCGTTCCGAAATCTCTCGTATACACTAGTTCTCCTTTCGTTTTACGCTATCAAGAACGTCGGCTATCGTCATCATTGTTTCAAGGCTCTTTTTTCTTTCGTCTGAAAGGAAGTTTTCGAGCGAGCGCAAAAGCTCGTTTCTCTTTGAACGGCTCGGTGTATAAGGCTCTTGTCTCGGGGCCTTTTCACTTAAGGCAACGGGAGCCGCATCTTCCGCACCCGAGCTTTGCGCGCTCTCGCCCATAGCCTTGATTTTTGCAACAAGCTCTGGGTTTTCCATAATCATTCCAACGATTTTATTAAGTTCAAGCTCTGCCATATTACGTGCGCCTCTTGTACTCTTGCAAAATGCGCATAGCCTCGCGCATATTTATTTTATCCGCGCTTCCCATAATCGCGCGAATTTTGTCCATTTCGGATTTTTTGGGTGTGTTTTTCGGCAAATCGTATCCGTGCTTTGCCGCAATTTCATTTATTACCTGCCAAAGCTCAGAATCAGATTTTCCCGAAAGCTCCGCAAGCTTTTCTTTATCAATTTTCACTGAATCACCTCTCTATCTGTTTGTATTTTATGACAGAGCGGATATTTTGTGAAACGTGAAAAGTCATTGCTTTAAGATTTTTAAACTGTAAATAAAAAATAAGTTGCAATTTTCTTCTTATTGTGCTAAAATAATTTTAATGTATGAAATGGAGAAAAATAATGAATAAATTGCATTTACCGCAAAGAAAAACGGCAGACGGAATTGCCGCGCCTAAATCAATAGCGCAAATCCCCTCGTACTTAATCAAAAAAATCAAAAACTTTCTCACCCATTTCTTTTACGTTATATCGCTAGTATGGCAGGCAGCTCCGCTTCTTTTGGTTTTTATGTCGGTATGCTGTATTCTCGACGGTGTTTTCCCGATACTCGGCGCTTACATAAGCCGTGACCTTATAAACGGTATTGCCGACCTTATTTTGAGTTATAACGGGGGAAGTGAGCTTCAGAATATCTTTGAGGCATTCAAGCCCGTGTTCTTCATATTTGTTCTTCAGGTAATTTTCTTTATAACGCGTGCTATATTTTCCCGTATTAACGTAACCATAACGGCGCTTGCGGGCGAGCTTGTATCGAATCATATAAAGCTTAAAATAATCAAAAAGGCAAAAGAGGTTGACCAGTCCTCATTTGACCGCCCTGAGTTTTATGAAAAGCTTGAAAACGCAAACCGCGAAGCAGGAATGCGCCCGATAGGCATTCTTTCATCAAGCTTTTCGGTGATAAGCTCGGCTATAAGCATAGTTTCATTTATCGTAATCCTTGCAGGGCTTAGCCCTTGGGCTCCTGTCGTTATGATAGCGGTATCGCTCCCGGGTGCTTTCGTTAATTATTATTACAGAAAAAGAAGCTTCCACTTTATGCGCCGTCATTCAAAGGAGCGCAGACAAATGAACTATTATTCGGGCCTTATGGTAAATAAGGACCTCGCAAAAGAAATTAAAATTTTAGGTCTTGGCGATACCTTTGTCGAGAAATACGAGAACGTATTTAAAAGATATTATAAAGGGCTTAAGCGCATAATAGTCAAAGAGGGCGTTATGCGCACTCTCGTTGCCATTCTTATGGCGCTTGCCAATTGCGCGCTTTTTGCTTTCGTTGCTTACAGTGTGGTAACTGACGGCGGTAAAATAGGTGACTATTCTCTTTATACGGGAGCGCTTTCTTCTATTTCAAGCTACGTAACGGCACTTGTAACCTCAACTGCCGCAATATACGAGGGAACTCTTTTCATTGACAATATGATAGAGTTTATGAATGAAAAAAGCGAAATCGTTGCAAGCTCCGAAAATCCGCCCGAAATTCTGCGCGGCGAGCCTCATATTATAGAGCTTCGCGGTGTGTCGTTTGCATATCCGGGTACAGAAACGTACGTTTTGAAAAATATCAATCTTACTCTTAAAAGCGGTGAATCAACCGTTATCGTAGGTCTTAACGGCGCAGGAAAAACCACGCTTATTAAGCTTATTTTAAGACTTTACGACCCCACTGAGGGCGAAATATTGCTTGACGGACGTCCCTTGAAGGAATATAATCCTAAGGATTATTACGATATGTTCGGAATAATATTCCAGGACTTCGGTAAATATTCCGAAACAGTTTCCGACAATATTGAGTTTGGCGATATAGATAGGGAATATGACGGCGATAGAGTTCTCACCTCCGCGGAAAACGCGTCCGCAGGCGCATTTATAGGTGATTTGCAAAAGGGCTATGAAACACCTCTTACACGACTCTTTGAGGAAGACGGTGTTGAGCTTTCAGGCGGACAGTGGCAGAAGCTTTCCGTTGCGAGAGCCTTCTATAAGGACTCCGACGTTCTGATAATGGACGAGCCGACGGCATCTCTCGACGCGCTCGCAGAGCAGGAGATATTCTCGCACTTTGAAGCTCTCTCCGAGGGAAAAATCAGTATTTTTATCTCACATAGACTTTCAAGCGCAACGATTGCCGACAGAATAGTGGTTCTTGGTAACGGTGAAATAGTTGAGATGGGAAGCCATAAGGAGCTTATGAAAAAAGACGGCACGTACCATATGCTTTTCATAACTCAGGCTCAGAGATATCTTTCCGAAAATTAAATGGTATTAAAACTTTCGGAAAAATAAAAAAACGGAGATTTAACATCTCCGTTTTTTGTTCAATAGAATTATCTGTTTAAGAACCAATAAAATATGTAAGCAAGAATAGCGAAGGGAGCTGCCATAAGCAAGATAAGGAGTCCTGTTGTTATCTTATCCCAAAAAGCCTTCCACTTCTTTTTTCTCGCGTGTTGCTCTTCCCAAGTAAGTTCTCTTTTTGCCATAACATTATCCTCCGAAAATGCGTAATGCATACTTTTTATATATTTTAACACAAAAAAAACGTCAAGTCAATAGTTTTTAATATTTTTAACAGCCTTATTGAAAAGCCTTCGCTTTTATGGTAAAATGTTTTATAAGAGAGGTAGTTATGAAGGATTTTGTGGAAATTGAGCGAAAATTCGTAATAGAGATGCCGAAAATGGATAGACTTGCTGCACTTCCGTCTTTTGAAGCGTCGTCTATTAAGCAAATATATCTTTCCGCGCCCGAGGAAGTTGCGCGGAGAATAAGAAGCCGAAGCTATAAAACGGGCACTCGCTATTTTGAAACCTTTAAAAAGCGTATAGACAAAATTTCCTCGTATGAAGACGAAAGAGAAATTTCGGAAAGTGAGTTTATCGAAAAATCAAGGGAAATAAAGTCGGGAACTGTGCCTATAGAGAAAGAGCGCATAACATTTTCTTACGAGGAACAGCTTATCGAAATTGATATTTATAAAAGCTGGAAGAAAACCGCTATAATGGAAATTGAGCTTGACTCGCGCGAAAAAGATGTAAAAATTCCGAGCTTTATAAAGATTATAAAAGAAGTGACGGGCGAGAAAAAATATACGAATGCCGCAATGTCAGTGTATTTTCCGAAAGAGCTTTAAAAAACCGATATAGATTTTGTCTATATCGGTTTTTTATTTAATTTGCCGTTTTCTTGCTTTTTCCCTTTTTTATGAAGTAATAGACGTTATAAAACGCTATTATGTAAAGTATGAAGAGAAGAACGACTATAAGCGGATATAAAATTTGATTTCCGTTAATCATATTGTAAAAAATATCGTAAGGCGTTCCGTCACCGCGCATAAGGAACATATAGTTATAGTCGAGTATATGATTTACGGCGTATGCGAGAACGCAGGTGATAAGCATTATTGAAAACGTTATGGCGATATTTTTCTTTTTAAGGCTTATCAGTCCCGAAATCATTATGTAAAGAGATGCAAATCCCGATATTGAGTGCGTTATACCGGAAACTACGTTGTCAAGAGATAAAACGGGGTAGGCGTTATAATTCTGTCCTGCGCCGTAAGTACCGAGAACTGCGCCGAGTATGCCGAAAATACATACGAAGTCAAGAGCAGCTTCTCTGACTCTGCCCTTGGCAAATGCGGCAAGCGGAAGAGTTATAAGCTGAATGCTGCATAAAAACAGAGGAAGCATATATAACCAACCGAGAGGGTCATTTCCTCTTATGCATATAAGAACGATTTTTAAAATTTCAAATCCGTCAATGAGAAAGGCAGATGCTATAAGAACGCGGTTTTTATCCCTTTCGCTTGCGTTTTTGTTTTTATTTCCGAGCCATACCGAGAGAAAAACCATTATTGCCATAAGAAAGGTAACAAACGTTAGATGTTGCCAGGATAAGAAGCCTTCCGCAGGTCTTGTATATCCACCGAAGCCCAAAAATTCCTTCATTCCAGTGTCCTCTGCAAAGTTGATTTTTATTTGTGATATTTCTTACCGTTGATTATTGTAAATGCTCTGTATAAAGCTTCCGTGAGAATAACTCTCATAAGCTGGTGGGGAAAAGTCATTTTTGAAAACGAGAGCTTAAAGTCCGCATCTCTTTTAACCGCGTCGGAAAGTCCGTGCGAAGAGCCTATTATAAGAGTAAGCTTGCCCGATTTGTCTGAGGCGGAGCTTATAAGGCTTGCAAATTCTTCGCTTGAAAGCTCGCGTCCTTCAACGCAAAGCGCAATTCGGAGAGAATCGCGCGGGGCGGCTTTTATTACTTTTTCGCCCTCTTTTTCGAGCGCTGAAAGAATTTGAGCGCGGTTGTCTTCGTCGTTTATTTTTTCTTCCGAAATATTTACCTCTTCGATTCGCGCGTATTGCGAAAGGCGCTTCTTATATTCGCTTATCGCATCCTTAAGATAATCCTCTTTAAGAGTGCCGACGCTGATTATTTTTATCTGCATCACGAAATCCTCGCAAGCTTCAGAAGTCCTGATTTGAGCGCCTCGCAAAGCGCGTCAACGTCGTCTTTTGTGTTCTGCTTACCGAAGCTTATTCTTAGCGAGCTATCGGCTTCCTTCTCACTTCTGCCGTAAGCCAAGAGAGCGCCCGAAAGGGACTTTGAATTAGAGGAGCAGGCAGAGCCCGAGGAAACGAAAATTCCGAGTGAGGAAAGATAGTGAAGCATTGTTTCGCTCTTGATTTTCGGAAGAGTTATATTGATTATGTGCGGAGCGTGAAGCTTTGGAAGCGTTGGCGATATTTCCGAAAGCTCGTCTTCATTAAGTCTTTCGATAAAATACTCCCTTAATGCATTCATTTTTTCAAAGCTCGCGCTTAAATTTTCGTTTGCGATTTTTATTGCCTCGGCAAAAGCCGCAATTCCCGGTACGTTTTCCGTGCCCGAGCGCAAGCCGCCCTCCTGTCCGCCGCCGTAAATTATAGGAGCAAGTCCGCGGGTTTTTATAACTCTTTCGTCAATAATAAGCGCGCCGACACCCTTAGGGCCTTCGATTTTATGAGAGGATACGCTTATCATATCCGCGCCAATTGAAGCCTTTGTAAACTTTAACTTCATAAAGCTTTGAGTTGCGTCAACGTGCAAAAAAGCTTCGGGCGATTTCATTTTCATAAATCTTGCGACGCGTGCTGTATCGTAAAGCGCCCCCGTTTCGTTATTAACCATCATCATAGTAACGAGAATAACGCTCGAGTCAAGCTCGCGCAATAACGCCTCAAAATCAAGCTCGCCGCGCTTCGTAGGAATTGAAACTACCTTAAAGCCGAGGGAGGAAAGGTGCTCGAGCGTTGCGGAAACAGAGGCGTGCTCGCCATCTGTCGTAATGATTTTAGAGGAGCGCATATAACGCTCTTTGGAAAAAGCTCTGCCGAGTAAGGCAAGATTATTAGCCTCGCTTCCGGAAGCTGTGAAAACCACACTTGAGTTCTTGGCGGAAAGGGAAGAGAGGAGTGCGTCTCTTGCAAGCCGAAGCTCCTTTTCCGCAAGAAAGCCCATATTGTGAAGCGAGGAGGGATTTCCGTAAATCTCTTTTGAAACCTCGTTGTATTTTGCTAAGGCTGTGTCAGATATTCTCGTGCTTGCGCTATTGTCAAGATAGATTTCTCTCATTTGAAATTAACCTTTCCTATAACCTTAAGTACTTCGTCAAAATGTAAATAATAATTGTCTTCAAGAGCGGTATAAGTAAACACGTATCCGTCAGAGCCGTCTATTGCGAGAATTTGATAAACGTGATACTTCTCACCATCGTGAACGAAGGTGTATTCATAAGCCCAGTCCCAGTTGCCGTAAAGGGTGCTATCGCTGTTTCCAAGCTCCGTATCAACGTCTTTTTGTATTTCGGTAACCTCGCCGAAGAATTTTTCAAGCTCAACTTTTCTAAGCTCCCAATACTTGTCCGCGGTTATTCCTGAGGGAGTTGCCTCGGTTAAATTGATGCTTGAGCCGTCGCTATGCGTTACGGACACTATTGCGCTTGAGTAGTTTGGCTTGAAGCTATCGGGCACGTATAAATCAAAGCCTGAGATTTTTTTATCGGAAACAAGAATATATCCGTCTGAATCACGCTCGTATTGAGTAGTACCGTCGCTCTTTTCACCGCCGTCTGTGAAGCGGAAGTTTTCGATAATTGTCTGAAGCTCTTCGAGGTGTTTGTCGTATCTTGAGGTTTCGCCCTCTTCTCCGGAGCTTTGTGCCGAGTACGTCAAAATATAGAAGTGACCGTTGTTCTCTGCAAGAATTTGCATAAACGTAAATGTAAATCCCTCGTATTCGTAGGAATAAATATACTGCTTCGCGCGCTCTGCCGCGTATTCATTAAGTCCTAAGCTTATCGGTTTTTGTCTTTCCTTAAGCAGAAAGCCTTTCATTTTTTGAAGCTCAGTAAGGCTTTTGTCAAAATATTGATTAAAGAAATATTCGCTTCTGTCCCCCTCGGTATCGAGCTTAACCTCAGTAAAGCTTACCGAGGTTGTATTAACTCTCGATATATAAGTTGCTTTTATATCTCCAACGTTTGATATAAGCCAGCCTTCAGGTGAATAAAAGAAGTATCCGTCTTCGTTGCTTCCGTAAACGAGCTGCATACCGCTTGGCACGTCGCCGTCATTCCCGTCGCACGAGGCAAAGACAGAGAGTGAGAGAATTAAAAATATAAGCGCAAAAATCTTTTTCATATCCTAAACCTTTCATTTTAAGTTACGGTTTCTTATTTTCTTAAGAGCTGAGTAAAAAGCTTCTCCTCTTTTTTCAAAATTATCAAATGCGTCAAAGCTCACAGACGCAGGCGAAAATATAAGGTCGCAGTTGTTTTTCGCTAAATTATAGGCGCATTCCACCGCTGCCTCAAAATTTTCTTCTATAAATACGGGTGCTGATGTCGGCTTTATTTTTTCATATATTTCATTGCGGTTTTCGCCCGTAAGTACCAGGGCGTGCGCATTTTTCTCGATTGCGTCGCAAAGAATTTCATAGTTTTTCATTTTTGTTCTTCCGCCCATAAGAAGCACGAATGGGGCCTTATAGGCAGAGAGCGTTGCGTGCGTTCTTTGCGGAGAAGAGTCTATCGAGGAATTGAAGAATTTTATTCCGTCAAGCTCAAAAACAAGCTCAAATCTGTGAGGAAGCCCTGAAAAGCTTTTTGCAATACGCAAAAGCTCCCGCTTTTCAAAGAAGCCGTAGCAAAGCGCTATGGCGGAAAGAAAATTTTTAAGGTTGTATTCTTCTTTTCTCAGAATATCGGAAATGGCTAAAAGCCTCTCACCGTTTGCATATACCGAGCCTTCGTCTATGTAAATATAAGTTTGTGCTTTGTGTTGCATAATTTCGCTTTTTGAAAGCGCAAAAGAAGCAACTATTCTTGGGGGATATTTTTTAGAAAGCTCGCGGCAAATATCGTCGTCTATAAAGAAAACAGGCTCGCGGGTGTTTTTTAAAACGTTTTCCTTAGCGCAAACGTATTCTTCAAACGACTTGTGCCAGTCAAGGTGATTAGGCGTTATATTCGTTATTACGGCCCTACGTGACGGGGGTGCAAAATCCATCAGCTGAAAGCTTGAAAGCTCCGCGGCATAAGCAAAGTCTTCGGCAAAATCAAGTGCGCTTGTGAAAGGCGTACCTATATTCCCAATGGCATAAGAGGCCTTGAATGAAGTTTTTAAAAGCTCGTTTGCAAGATAGCTAGTCGTGCTTTTTCCGTCAGAGCCCGTAACTGCAAAAACGTTTTTTGGAGCTTTCTCAAAAAAAAGCTCCGCATCAGACGATAAAAGCTTTCCCGAAAATTCCCGTCTATCCCGTCTTACCGATGGAGATACGAAAACTACGTCTTCTGAAAAATCCTCGAATGCTCTTTCGTTTTCAAAAATTCTCGCGCATTTGGGCAAATCCCTTGCCGCTCCAGAAAGCCTTACGGTGAATTTCAAATCTGGGTAACGTCTTGAAAGGCATTCAAAAACCGCTCTATTAGACTTTCCAAAGCCAAAAAAGGCTACCGTTTTGATATTTTTTCCTTTGTGAAAAAACGCCATATAAAACTCCGTTTTAAAGACGCATAAATATTATAACTCAAACCGTAGTGCTTTTGCAAGTTTTTTCTTGCAAAATTTACAAAAGTACAACAAATTCTGCGTCTGCTTGTTAAAATATATGTTTTGTGATATAATTCTTAGTAGAAAAATCAAAATTTACATTTTATTAACATAGTGAAAACAAAACTAAAACCGCTGAATATTAAAATGTAATTAAAATTTATCTTTGGAGGACTTATCTGTGGCAAAAATACTCGTGGCTGAGGACGACGCGGCTCTCCTTTCTCTTGTCGGTAAATACCTTGAGGAAAACGGGCACGAAGCGAAGCTTGCTAAAAACGGAGAAGAAGCTTTCAGCGCGTTTTATGAGGGACACTTCGATATGATTTTATCCGATATAATGATGCCTCAAATGGACGGATTTACTCTTGCGGAAAACGTCAGGCGCGAGGATAAGCTCATACCCATACTTTTTATGAGCGCAAAGGACGACAAGCCCTCGAAAATGTACGCATACAAAATAGGCATTGACGATTACGTTACGAAGCCGTTTGACGTTGACGTACTTATGCTTAAGATAGAGGCTCTTATGCGCCGCGCCGGAATCGAACGCTCAAAGGAAATCACGATAGGCAATTTTTCAATGAATATTGAGGAAAGATGCGCGCTTGTCGACGGTGAGGAAATCGCCCTTACGGCAAGGGAGTTTGATTTGCTTTTCAAGCTTTTGTCAAATCTAAAAAAGACCTTCACGCGCTCGGTGCTTATGGAAGAATTCTGGGATTACGATTCCTCTGCGACCTCTCGAACTGTTGACGTGTATATGGCAAAGCTTCGTGAAAAAACTTCGCACTGCGACGGTTTTGAAATACTCACGGTTCACGGACTTGGCTACAAGGCGGTGATGAAATGAAAAGAATGGTGGCTAAAAACTTTTACACCGCAATGGGCTACGTAATTTTCTTCTTCACTATAGCTGTTATGGTAACTGTTGCTCTCGCAGTTTACGAGAGCGTGAGGGTTTTGGCAGAAAAGCCGGGAAGCGTCAGCGGAGCTATGCTCGGTGTTATACTTTCGCTCTCCGCCATTTGTACTCTCATTGACCTCATAAGAAGAAAAATAATGGTAGAGCGCCCTGTTAAAAAAATACTTTTTGCAACCGAGAAAATTGCAGAGGGAGATTTTTCCGTCCGTCTTGAAACCGAGCATAGCTACGAAAGATACGACGAGTACGACTTGATAATGGAAAATCTCAATATGGTTGCCACAGAGCTTGGCAAAAGCGAAATATTGAAAACCGATTTTATATCGAATATCTCTCACGAGCTTAAAACGCCTATTGCAATAATCAAAAGCTATTCCGAGCTTTTGGCTAAGAAAGATATTACCGAAGAGGAAAGAATAAAATATTCAAATACGGTAATTTCCGCAGCTAAGCGTCTTTCGTCGCTTGTTAGCAATATTTTAAAGCTCAACAAGCTTGAAAACCAGGGAATAAAGGAACTTCGCAACGTCAAGATCGCCGACCTTCTTTCCGAGTGCATAATAGCTTACGAAGAGCCTATTGCCGAAAAAAACATAGAGCTTTCCGTAGATATTGACGAGTTTTCAATGAAAAGCTCGGAAAGCCACCTTGAAATAGTATTTAACAATCTCATTTCAAACGCAATAAAATTCACCGAAAACGGCGGAAAAATTTCCGTGTCGTTAAAAAAGGTTGAAAACGGCGCGGCTCTTAAGGTGAGTGACACGGGCTGCGGAATTTCAAAAGAAGAGGGTAAGCGTATTTTTGAAAAATTTTACCAAGCAGATACTTCTCACTCGGGTGGGGGAAACGGACTAGGACTTGCGCTCGTTAAAAAGGTTGTGGAAACTATCGGCGGTGAGATTTACGTTGAGAGCGAGCTTATGAAGGGAAGCACGTTTACCGTTGTGCTTAAGGATAATGAATGATTTTTTTAAAAGGATATGTAAAAAACTGAATAATCCGAAGCCGCTTTTGCTATGCATTTTTTACGTTTTTACCGTTTTTGCCATAGCGGGTGCCATTACGCTTGCCGTGCTTGGCTTTGAGGAAGCGCCGCTTTCCTTAATTGCTTACGCGGTTTTCACAATTTCGGCACTGTGTCTTGCATATACCGTTTATACGATGGTAATGTTTGCGCCGGGAATAAAAGCTGCGGCCTCTTCTCGAATGAGGAAAAATCCGTTCGTGAATAAGCTTCTTGAGGAATATAGCTTCAGAACGCTTGTTTTCGCGTGCTTAAGCTTCCTTATAAATCTTGCCTACGTTGCCTTTCACGTCGTGCTTTCGATAATTTCGGCTTCTGTATGGTACGGCGCGTTAGCCGTTTACTACATTTTATTAACCGTAATGCGCGGCGGTATAGTGCTCTATCACAGAAAAAATAATAAGGGCGCGCCGAAAAATGAGGAATTGGAGCTTAAAAGATACAAAATCACGGGAATTATTCTCATATTTATGCCCATCTGTCTTTCTCTTGCGATAGCGGAAATGGTTGCTTCAAATAAAGGCTATCATTATGACGGACTTTTAATATATGCCGCCGCGGCTTATACCTTCTATAAAATCACAATGAGGATAATCAACGCATTGAAAGCTAAAAAGAATTACGGCTTAACTATCGAAGCCGTAAGAAATATAGGACTTGCCGATGCCCTCGTATCGCTTCTCGCGCTCCAAACGGCAATGCTTCATTCATTCGGAGGCGAGGGTATGAATTTTTCGTTTGCAAATGCAATGACGGGCGCGGCGGTTTGTGCCGCAACCGTAGGTATCGGCATTATGATGTTAAGAAAAACTTACAAATATAAGAGGAATATAAAAAATGAACAGGGAAACGAATAACTCGGGAGAAAAATTCGAGTATAGCTATTCCGCGCCTACTGAGCTTGAGCGCAGAGAAATTGCGAGCATAAAAAAACAGTATGAGCTCGGGGGAATGAAGGACACAAAGCTTTCAAGACTTCGCAAGCTCGACGCCTTCGTTAATAATTCCGCTATGGCGGTTGGAATATCAAACGGCGTTATAGGACTTCTGATTTTCGGCTTAGGTATGGCTATGGTTCTTGAATGGAAGCTGTATCTTTTGGGAATCATAGTTGCTCTTTTCGGAATTATACCGTTATCCGCCGCTTATCCCGTTTATAAGCTTGTGCTTAACAAAAACAAGAAAAAGTACGGTTCTGAAATTTTACGTCTTTCCGAGGAGCTGCTTTCAGAAAATGCCGAATGAATTTGATTATAACGAATACGACAGTATAAGTCTGGCACTTAAAGAAGACGAAGCGGAGCGTATGCTCTCCTTCTATGAGGCGTTTGGATGGGAAGTATATGAGAAAAGCGAGGACAAAAGATATTTCGATATAGTCCATATAAAGCTCAAAAGACGTCACAAAATACCCAATAAAGACAGACTTCAGCTGCTTCAGGTTAAAATGGAAATGGCTGTAAACCGATTTGCACTCGCCAGAAAAAACAAGCATTCAAAATCCGTTATTTGTGGACTTACGCTCGGATTGTTTCCGCTAATTTTTATAGCGCTTGGGATTTTGCTTATTATTAAGCAGCTTTTGATACCTATTTCAGTAGTTTTGTTTGTTGCCGCTGTAGCATCAGTGTTTGCTATCGTTCCTTTACTAAAAACAATGCTAAAAAAAGAAAATCAAGCTTTTGCACAGAAATTCAAAGAAATGACCTCTGAAATTTCCAGAATAATATTTTCTGCGAAAAATATTTACGGTGGGGAAAATGGAGAAACATAAAAAGGTGACTCATAAAGCACGTTCAGGTGAAACGCGTGTGGTAAGAGTAAAAACTGAAACCTCTGGACTCGGTGCGTTGAAAACTCTTATCGTTATGGCGATAATCTTTTCTCAGCTTGCTCTGTTTGTCTATCTGTATGTAGAGCTGGCTATGGCATTCAGATGGTACGTTGGTTTTTCCTTCGTTATGAGTCTTTTAACTTGTATTTACGTATTATCTTCGGATAAAAACAGCTTGTCAAAAGCGGTTTGGATAATCTTTCTTTTAATCTTTTTTATATTCGGATATGCAATATACATTATGTCTGACGAAAGATTTTTCTTTAACAGGGCAAGAAAGCGTTATAAATCCGTGTTTTCCGACGCGGAGAAATATATCCCGGAATATAAAAGGGAAGAGCTTACGGCTTCCGCATCTGTAACGAATGATGTAACTTATCTTTATAATGCGGGAAAGTTTACCCCTTATAAAAACACCGAGCTTGAATACTTTTCCTCGGGAGCAAAATTTTTTGACGACGTTCTTGAAAAGCTGAAAAGCGCGGAAAAATTCATTTTTATGGAATTTTTCATAGTTTCAGACGGAATTCTTATGAAGCGCTTTTACGACCTGATTTCCGAAAAGCTCAAGGCGGGTGTTGACGTGCGCCTTATCTACGACGATATGGGAAGCCACAAAACGCTATCATATAAGACGAAAAAGAAGCTTAAGTCCCAAGGGGTAAAGCTCGCTTCATTTAATAGGCTTCTTCCCGTCTTTTCGATAGGACTTAATTACCGAGACCACCGCAAAATAGTAGTCATTGACGGCAAAATCGCGTATACGGGCGGCTGCAATTTTGCAGACGAATATATCAACGAAAAGCGCCTTTACGGCTATTGGAAGGACTCGGGAATTCGCCTTTCCGGCGAAGCGGTTGACGGCTTCACGCTTATCTTTCTACGTCAATGGGAATACCTCGCTAAAAGAAGTGAGGATTATTCGCGCTTTCTCGGCCTCGCGGAGAAAAGGGCTTCGGACTTTGTAGCAGTTCCGTATGCCGACGGGCTTGATTTTGAAGCGCCTATATCGAAAAATGCGTATGAGAACATAATATCCTCGGCAGAAAAGCGCCTCTACGTTATGACACCGTATTTTATACTTGAGGATACTCTTACGAACTTAATCATAAACAAAGCGCGCTCGGGCGTTGACGTGCGTATAATTCTTCCGGGAATACCTGATAAAAGCTTTGTTTATGTAGTTTCTAAAAACAATGCCGAAAAACTTGTGAGGTATGGCGTAAAGATTTATTATATGAAGAATTCCTTTGTTCATTCAAAGCTTGTTTTGACGGAAAATGCCGTTATAGTAGGCTCTATAAATATGGACCTTAGAAGCTTTTACCAGCAATTTGAATGCGCGCTTTATACGAATGACGAAAAAACGATGAGCGCCGTTCATTTTGATTTTCTTGAAACGTTCAAGGATTCCAAACTTGTCGGAGAAGAAAAACACAGAAATTTATTCAAGCGGATTTTTGCAGGCGTTATGCGAATTTTCGCTCCGTTTATGTAATAAAACTCATATATAGCTTTAGAGTGAGCCTATCGTTTGATAAGCTTACTCTTTTTTTAGCCCAATTTAAAAAAAACAGCCTCTTTTACATTTCTTTTACATTTATTTATCAAAACTCCAACCTATCTTTAGCTTTTCAAAAACAAAAGGGGGGTATAATGGAATAGCTGAAGAGAACCGAACTAATAAGTCTTTCATCGGCAAATTTCAGCGCCTTTCGTCGCGCCAAGCCTTGCAAAGTCATACTTTGCCGCGACTCGTCACGGCAAAATTCACAGGAAATTTATTCGCCGAAAGATGCGATAGCAGTTTTGAAATAATAGATTTTTTCATATTCGAGCTGAATTTTTGGAAGAATATACAATATTTAAGAAAAATTTGGCGAAGAAGATGGGAAAATATATATTTCAAAACCTTATGAGTTCGACTCTCTTCGGCTATATCAAAGGGGAAAACGAATGTCAAACAAGGAAAGAAAAACAGTAGAGAAAATCAGAAATTCGTATACAGAAAAGCCAACGACTAAAATTGACGAGCTTCGCGAGCTTAACAAAAGAGTTGAAACTCCCGCTGAAATATTCGCATATATTTTCGGTGTAATAGGAGCGCTCGTTTTAGGTGTAGGAATGTGCCTTGCAATGCCCGAGGTTATAGAGGGCTATATGCCTTTAGGTATCGCCGTCGGCGTTGTCGGTATGATTATGGTAGGATTTAATTACTGTATCTACAAAGCAATTCTTATGTCGAGAAGAAACAAGCACAAGGACGAGGTCTTAACTCTTTCCGACGAAATCTTAAACGCATAAATAGGAAACGCAAATAAATTATTGAAAGGCAGAATGGCTATGATGAACAACTACGAAGAAGAACAGGTAACCGTTGAAGGCTCAAAGAAAAAATAAAAAGAGGCGTAAAGCCTCTTTTTTTAATGATCGAACTTGTAAGCCGGGTTCTGTACGCAAAATGCGCGGCAATCATCTATCTTCACTGTACGTTACCGCACAGTTCAAGCTAAAAGCTATGCCACCACGAAAAGGGGCGGGCAGCCCCTCGTAAAAACGAAATTCAAGGTGTTGCTTCGGATAGGGTTTACAGCGAAGCTATGTTACCATAGCCACGGGTGAGCTCTTACCTCGCCTTTCCATCCTTACCGCAAAAGCGGCGGTTTATTTCTGTTGCACTTTCCCGGAGGTTACCCTCGGCGGACGTTATCCGTTATCCTGCCCTGCGAAGCCCGGACTTTCCTCACGATAATACCTTTCGGCGCCATATCGCGCGATTGCCCCGTTCGGTCAAGTATATATTGTACTAAAATAAGTCGGGTTTGTCAAGAGGGGATTTTTGCTTATATATTATTTTTCACACAAAAGCATAATCAGGGATACAGTCGGCATTTTTTTGTTGTTTTGCCCTATTTTGAGCTTTATAAAAACGCGTATTTGAAAAAAAGTAACAAATTTGATATTTTTTCAACAATTCTATTGTATATTTTTTTAAGTTGTGCTATAATTATTATGGCGGTGAATGGCATTGCCGTCAAAGCAAAGGAAAAAAATAATAAATTATATATTTGGAGGAATTTCAAAATGTCAGTTAAAGTTGCTATTAACGGCTTTGGCCGTATCGGACGTCTTGCATTCAGACAGATGTTCGGCGCAGAGGGTTACGAGATCGTAGCTATCAACGACCTCACCAAGCCTTCCATGCTCGCTCATCTTCTTAAGTACGACACAGCTCAGGGTCGTTACGACGGTCACACCGTTGAGTCGGATGACGAAGCAAACACCATTACCGTTGACGGTAAGGTTCTTAAGATTTACGCAGAAAAAGACGCTGCAAACTGCCCTTGGGGTGAGCTTGGCGTTGACGTAGTTCTTGAGTGCACCGGTTTCTACTGCTCCACTGAAAAGTCTATGGCTCACATCAATGCAGGCGCAAAGAAGGTTGTTATCTCTGCTCCCGCAGGCAAGGACCTTAAGACTATCGTTTACTCTGTTAACGAAAAGACTCTTACTGCTGATGACAAAATCATTTCCGCAGCTTCCTGCACCACCAACTGCTTAGCTCCTATGGCAAAGGCTCTTAATGACTATGCTCCCATCCAGTCCGGTATTATGACTACTGTTCACGCATACACCGGCGACCAGATGATTCTTGACGGTCCTCACAGAAAGGGTGACCTCAGACGTGCAAGAGCAGGTGCACAGAACATAGTTCCCAACTCTACCGGTGCTGCAAAGGCTATCGGCCTTGTTATTCCCGAGCTGAACGGCAAGCTTATTGGCTCTGCTCAGAGAGTTCCCACATGCACAGGTTCTACCACTATCCTTGTTGCAGTAGTTAAGGGCAAGGACGTTACCGTTGAAGGCATCAATGCTGCAATGAAGGCTCAGGCTTCTGCATCTTTCGGCTACAATGAAGATCAGATTGTATCATCCGACGTCATCGGTATCTCCTACGGTTCTCTCTTCGATGCAACTCAGACTATGGTTGCAAAGATTGATGACGACACCTATCAGGTACAGGTAGTTTCTTGGTACGACAACGAGAATTCTTACACCTCTCAGATGGTAAGAACTATCAAGTACTTCGCAGAGCTTGCATAATTTTAGCTATATATTTTGGTATAACCGAAACCGCGGAATTTTCCGCGGTTTCTTTTTTAGCCTTCCCCTGCGGGTAACGAAGCAGTACGAGGGTGTTAAAAAACAACACAGTGCGTTGTTTTTTCCATAGTGTAACTGAGTCTCAAAGAGAAAAGGGGGACCGCTTTAGCGGTGGATGAGGTGTGCATCGCTTTCACTCCGACGTATTTTATACGCCTGTCGTGAAAATAACAAAAAAATCTATTCAAAATTTATTCGCTGAAAATTACCGTGCCATACAACTCGTGCAACTGAATTTTTTTAAACCTTTCGTAAACTTATAGATGCTTTTCTTGACAACGCAGCAAAATTATACTATAATTATTAAAGTATAATAAAAAAGGCGGTTTTCGCGTATGGATATGGAAAGATACGGCGATTATAATGAGTACGAAGAGGATTTGCCGAAAAGTAAAAATCCCGTGCTCCTCACGATAAAAATTCTCATAGCTCTCGTTTGTATTGCGGTAATAGGAGTTCTTGTATTCCGCATTTCATTTTTTAATTATTATCCGAATAGCATTGAAAACTTATATTTCAATGAAAGCTTGACGGAGCATTACGATAAAAACGGTGGAAATATCGAGGTTAAAACTCAAGCGCTCAGAGCAAAATACGATAATCCCGACGTGGCAACCTTTATCTGTGATAATCTTTACGTAATCGCGGACGCAAAGCAGCTCCAGCTTTCGATAAGATATAACGATTCTGCGATAGAGTATATAGAAAAAGAGCTGTCGCTTTCAGGGCTCGATGCCTCCGACCCTGAGCTTTTCTCGTATAAGCTCGCGTGCTATGACGATGAATCGGAATCTGAAATATACCTTGATGCAAGCGTTGAGGCGGCTATATACGAAAACAAGCTTATGTATCACTACTACAAGCTCGTTTGCGACGGTGTTGAGCTTGGCGGCTTGAACGAGCCGGGTTGGATACGTCTTGACGTATTTGTAAAGGGCGCAGAAAAGAAATTTACGTCAATATATGTTTACGAAAATAATAACTCATATTCTGCTTTTGAAACTTATAAGCTTAAACCGGAGGACAAACCGAAGTGATAAATGAAAGCACTGTGCGCCCTAAGCCGCAGAATAATTATGCGAAAATTGCGTTCCTTATTACTATGCTTCTCTTTCTTTTATGTACCGCGGGATATTTTTTCGCGGAAAAGTATAAGGGAGTTATCGGCCTTGTCGCAATCTGCTTTTTAACAAGCGCAATTCTTTTCTATACGAAATATTTAGCTCCCGTGTTTTTCTATGATATTATGATAAGCAGTGACGGTACGCCGCTTTTCGTGGTCCGTCAGCGCACGGGCAAAAGGGAAGTAACCCTTGCGAGAATTGAAATTGCCAATATAAATGACGTTAAGCTTGAGAGCCGTGAAGAGAGAAAAAAGCATAAAACGGCGGGAGGCGTGTTAAAATACAACTACGGTCCAACCTTGAATCCACCTACCTCGTGCCGCATTTTTCTCAAATCAAGATATGAAAATGCGGAAATCGTAGTTGAGGTTTCAGAGGAATATAAGGATATGCTTCTTTCTTATTCAAAAATCGCAAAGGAAATGCGTCTTGACGACGAAGAATAAAAAATCGACCTTGAAGCATTTAACTTCAAGGTCGATTTTTTGACAAAATACATTCAAATGTTAATTATCTATTGAAATTTTATCTTAAATATGTTAAAATAATTGAACAGCGTCAAGAAAAATCCAAGCGAGGTTTTTATGAAGATTAAAATCACAGAAAAGTCTTACGAGGAAGTAATGGCACTTCCGAAGCAAAAGCATAAAAAGCCCCAGCGCCCAAATATGTTTTTTCGCACCCTTATGCGTCTTGTTTCTATCCCGGACCTTAAGAAAACTTCTTTTAGCTTTGAAAGAGTCGGTATGGAGAAGCTCGGGAAGCGAGAGCACTGCCTCTATCTTGTAAATCACTCAAGCTTTATCGACCTTGAAATAGTGGCAACTATGCTTTATCCGCGCCCCTTTAATATTGTAACTACAACAGACGGCTTCATAGGCAAAAACTGGCTTATGAGAAGTATAGGCTGCATTCCTACGAAAAAGTTTGTAAACGACCTGACTCTCATACACGATATGGAATACGCGCTTCGGGAAAAGAAAAGCTCCGTAGTCCTTTTTCCCGAAGCGGGATATTCGTTTGACGGAACCGCAACCGTTTTGCCGCAGAGCCTGGGAAAGTGCATAAAGCTTTTAAAAGTTCCCGTAGTTATGATTAAAACCTTTGGCGCGTATCACCGCGATCCTCTTTATAATAATCTTCAGCGCCGCAAAGTAAAGGTGTCGGCAAAAGAGGAGTTTCTTCTCACTCGCGAGGACGTTGAAGCGCTTAGCTGTGACGAGATAAACGAGAAAATAAATGCTGAATTTTCCTTTGATAGCTTTGCTTGGCAAAAGGAAAATAAAATCAAGGTAGACGAGCCGTTTAGGGCAGATTACTTAAATCGCTTGCTTTATAAATGTCCTGACTGTCTTTCCGAGGGTGAAATGAAGGGCAAGGGCATCGAAATCAAATGCGAGTCGTGCGGAAATGCGTATATCCTTGACGAATACGGCTATTTAAAATCAACCACAGCTGAAACAAAATTCGACCATATACCCACGTGGTACAATTGGCAAAGAGAGTGCGTCAAGCGTGAAGTAGAAGAGGGAACTTATAAAATTAACGTACCCGTAGACATCTGTATGACTGTTGACACAAAGCATCTTTACCACGTCGGAGAGGGCAATCTTCTTCACACGGGTGAGGGCTTTAAGCTCACGGGATGCGACGGCGCGCTTGATTACGAGCAAAAGCCTCTCGCCTCATATACCTTGAATTCCGACTTCAACTGGTACGAAATCGGCGACGTTATTTCGATAGGAAACTCAAAGGCGCTTTTTTATTGCTTCCCTAAATGCAAGAATGAAATAGTTACTAAAGCCCGTCTTGCAACAGAGGAGCTTTTCAAAAAAACAAGTGCCGAATTACATTTAAAATCAAAGGAATGTAAGGTTCGGGAACAATGTGACAAAAAATGTGACGAATAAAAATAGGACCGAGAGAATTGTCTCTCGGTCTTGTTTTGTATAACATCAACCGCCAGCACTACTGGTGGCAGTAAAAAGCTTTAGCTATGCGTAGAAAAAGACATCCTCCTTCGGTATAATAGATGTAGGTTCGCCAACCGCATCAAAACCAAAGGTTTTCAACCTTAACCCTTTGTCAAAGTACTCAAGCTAAAAAGCGAGGTGCAGAAAAATTCCCACTTCGCTTTTTTGTTTTCGGTTGTGTCTTTATGCGACAGCCTCTTTCGTTTATATTGTTTTTGTAAATCTTAAGCTTATTTTCTTAGAGTCTTCGGTATTCGTGACGGAAAGGCTTATAGCCTCGTATTCCTTCTCAAAGCTTTCGTTTTTGAGTATTTCCTCGAAGTCATTTTGGGGTATATCAAAATATTTAAGCATTTTTTTTGCACTTCTCGCACCGCCAACGGCCTTAGCTCTGAAAATGTTTATTTCGGAATCGCTGTATTCCTCGGGGTTAACCCAGTCAAGAAGGGGCGCTTCCCCTATTCCAAAAACCTCGACTAGAAGTCTTCTTCCTTTTTTTAGGCTCAAAACCAAGCGTCTGTCTTTTTTAAGTGCTACGCGGTCCTTAGAAGAAAACAGCCCGATGCAACGCACCTCGTCTGTATTCAAGCGCACAAATCTCAAAAAATAGATAAAAATAAATATTATACCTAGAATTAAAAGCACCTGTAAGGGATAAAACTTTAAAAGCCCATTGGAATGCTTATTGTAAATTATCGCGAAGACAAGTAAAACAACGAGGGGTAACTCAGTAATATATATCTTGAGCTTCGTTGAGAAAAAATAAATGCTTTTCATTAGTCAGTCCTTATCAGTAATAAAAACATTTTAACATAAAGGAATAAAAAATTCAATACCAAATAAAGAAGCATTTGTAAATTTATTGAATATATCGGAAAGTTTTTGATTTTACTCTCGTTATCAAGGAAGAAAAACGAGCTTTCATACTGAGGGAAGCGGGGGAGTTTGAGAATTACCGCGTAACACTAAAATTTGCTCGGGATTTTCTTATAATTAAGAACGCAAGGAACGTTATTTTCCTCAGCAAGAGGCTTCCTCTTGATTAACGTCGCAAAGACAAACAAGCTCTCAGCCGCAATTTGCTTAATTGCACTGAAGTGGGAAAGTCCGATAATACCCGTTTCGACTATAGCTGCTTTTATCATTTTAAGTTCTTCGTTTTGCCATATGGCACAGGGGATTTTTTAGAGAAATTATAATCTTTATTGGCTTTGTATTATACAAAATTTAAATCCTAATGTCAGCAAATTTGCAAGAAAAATATATTTTTCTGAAAGAAAACGTTTTCGCTTTGACTCTTGACAAACAAATATGAATGTGATAATATAACTATATAGTTACTTTTGAAAAGGAGCGAGCTGTGACACGAATTAAAAAAAGCGAATTAACTAAAAACAAAATACTTGCCGCAGCGGAGAGCGAATTTTCCGAAAAGGGAATATGGGGTGCAAGGATAGATACGATAGCGGAAAGTGCGGGTGTCAACAAAAGAATGATATATGAGCACTACGAAAGCAAGGAAAATCTTTACAGAACCATACTTGAAAGAGTTTATTTGCGTTTTGCGGAGTATGAAAACGAAAATTATATAAAAAATCTTCCGCCCGACGAGGCAATTAAGAATATAGTTGACGTAAGCTTCCGCTTCTTCGAGTCGAACCCATCATTCGTAAGAATACTTATGTGGGAAAATTTGAATAGCGCGAGGTATTTTGAGTCAAATGCCGTCTCTCAAATCAAAAATCCAACTATAAGTTATATAAAAGAGCAATTAAGGCTCGGAAAAGAAATGGGCATTTTTTCAAAGAACGTTGACGAGGAGCAAATAGTAATCTATCTTTTGAACTTTCAAATTTCGTGCTTTTCAAATATCTATACTCTCTCGGGCGTCTTGAAAACAAAGCTTTCGGACACAACAGAGATAAGAAAAATGTCGAGTTTCGTTTCGGAAATGCTTATAAAATACCTAAAGGAATAAGCGATGAATAAAAACTAGCTTTAAAAAACGGTCGGCGAAGCAAAAGACTCAGCGCAGGATAAAATAATCGAAACCACCGAGAAAATTCTCAAAAATCCCGAATCGGCTATAAAGAATATAAAACGGCGGCTCTTGTCGAAAAAACACTTGAAAAACTTTGCTTATACGGTAGCGGACTTGCCTTGCCGTGTGTCAGGGGGTAGAATGAACGGCAAAAAAGCTACGTTACGGTTTGTGTTATGGCGGAACTTTGCGGTGACGTATGCTTTTTCGCAGTTCCCAAAGAGGAGTTCAGTTCATTGCGCTTTCCGACGACGGTTTCGTAAAAGCAAAACTCGATAAGCGGCTCGCAGACTAATATTTATAAATCGCATTACAGCGAAAAACAAAAAATACTCCGCACTTTTTCGGTACGGAGTATTTTTTATAACAATTTGGATTTTTTAAAAGAATAATATAGTACAGATCCCAGTATTCCTGCACAAACAAGCTCGCCGAGTGCAACGGTTGAGAAAAAGAACCAGTAAAGTCCTTCAGTCATATAAACGTATTTGATAACGAATGGAACTATAATAGCATTTGCAAGGATAGTGGGCAAGGGGATAAGCCACGCAAGCTTTAAGGGCAATTTTTTGAGAAGCCTTGCGCCAAGAGCGCCGATAAGCGTTGCAAGCGAGCCGAAAACGATATCGAGTGCTAAGCAACCCGTTAAAAGATTTGCGAGAATACAACCGATAGTCAGTCCCAAAACGGCTTCGGGGAAAAACGCAGGAAGAATACAGAGCATTTCGGAAATGCGGAATTGTATCGCGCCCTTGTCAATCCCGAAGAGGCTCGCAAGATACGTCAGCGCGACGTAGAGTGCGGCTATCATTGCGCCGCGTGTTAGGTAAAGCGTTGAGTTTCTTTTCATTTTTCTTTTTCCTTTAGTTTTGTTTTAGGTGAGGAAGGTTTCGAACTCACCGAGGATAATTCTAGCACAAGCTTTCTTAAAATGCAACACCCAATTTTGTAAAATTCAAATACCTCAGCTAAAAATCTCCGTTTTTCTTTGTTTTTTACCATGAAAGAACATTTTTTGAAAAAATATTTTATAGCAAAAAAATCGCCTTTTCAGTACAATATAAGTGGAAAGAGGTGTTGCGGTTGGAATTTTTGGTGATAAGTGAGAACAAACTGAAAATAATGCTTGATAAAGCGGAGCTTGAAAAATTCGGGCTTGATAAGGCGGAAGTTGATTACAGTGACCCCGAGGTGAGAGCTTCGTTCTGGAATATTCTTGATATAGCTGGCGAAAAGTGCGGGTTTTGCTGCAAGGGTGAAAAAATACTGATTCAGTTCTATCCTGCAAGGTCGGGCGGAGAAATATTTATAACGAAGCTCGGGCTTCTTTCAAAAAGCGCGGAGCGTTCACTTGCCGCATCACCGAGAGTTGCAATGCTCTCGTCTAAGGTGAAAATATATAAGTTTGAGGATTTCTCCTCGATAAATGCGGCTTTACGTATAACTAAAAACTTGCTTCCGGAGAAAATACGCGTTTTCTCGGGAGATGCGGGAGAGTATTATCTTATCTTTGAAGAAAGATGCTCTTCGCCCCTTTCGGTCTTGTCGGAATTTGCACAAGAAATTCCAAAAGAGCTTGAATTTTATATTTCCGAGCGCACGCGATTAATCGATGCCCCGTATCAAACTTTTGGAAAATTTACATAATTATTTCAGTATATTAAAAAGCGAGCTTTTTAGGGAAGCTCGCTCTAAAATTTTATCGTTGATTTAGCGGATAAGCACTTACGCCCACTCACCGTTTTCAAAAATTTTAACTTCCTTGCCGTCAAACGTTTTTGCGGTGATGGAGAGGTCCTTCGTTCCTATCATAAAGTCAACGTGAGTAATTGAGTCGTTGATGCCCTTTGCGTGAGCCTCCTCTTCGGTATACTTTTCATAATCGCGAAGAACGTTGGTGAAGCCGCGTCCTATTGCAAGGTGGCAAGCCGCGTTCTCGTCAAAAAGAGTATTGTAGAATAGTATTCCGCTTTCGCGTATCGGAGAAGAGTAGGGAACTAGGGCAATCTCGCCAAGATAAGACGCGCCCTCGTCCATAGCTATCATTTCGCGAAGAAGCTCCTCGCCCTTTTCTGCACCAACCTCAACTATTTTACCGCCCTTAAACTTCATAAAGAAGTTTTCGATAAGCTGACCACCGTATGAAAGAGGCATAGAGGAATAAACGATGCCATCGGCATCACCCTTCATAGGAGAGGTAAAAGCCTCCTCGGAAGGAATGTTGGGGTTGTAATAAACGCCTCTTCCGAGGGTTTCTTCGCCGCCCGCCATAAATATAGCGTCAGGAATAAGGCCTACTCTGAAATCAGTTCCGTTGCTTGCTTTGTAGTAAAGCTCCTTTATGCCGAGCGAGTTTAAGTATTCGCATCTTGCAGCGAGATTTTTGTTGTGCTTATCCCATTCTGCAACGGGGTCTTCGAGCACGCGAGAAGCCGTAAGTATTGCTTCCCAAAGCTTTTCAACAGCAACGCTTGCACGCTCGCCGGGGAATACCTTTTTCGCCCAATCCTTTCCTGGAGCAGCCGCAATACACCACTGGTATTTGTTTTCCATTTTGTTTCTTATAGGCTTGATGATTTTAGAGCGCGATGCCATAGCCTTTGCGTACTTTTTTTGATTAACTCCGCAAAGCCCGTCGGGGTCCTCGCTCGTTATATAAATACGGCAGGGAAGCACGTCTGCCATATGCTCCCACTTTTTTATCTGCCATTCGTCAAGCGCGCCAAGCACCTTGTCCTTACAATATCTTACGTGATATTTCGTCAGGGGCTGATAGCTCCAATCAACGCTTACCTTTGAAGCACCTCTCTTGTAGCACTCGTCAACAACCATAGCGATAAACTCGGGTTGATCGAGCTCGGCTGTTATTATAACCTCTTGTCCCTTTTGAACGTTAACACCGCAGGCGGCAATGAGCTTTGCATACTTTCTAAGTCTTGTTTTGTTCATAATTATTTACATCCTTATCATATATTTTTTAACACGGTGCGGAGGTAATCCCAAACTCTTGCAAAAGATGTGAGCGAAAGTCTTTCCTCTGTCGTATGAATGTCAAAATTATCGGGGCCTATTGAAACGCAATCAATACCCGGTATTTTGTCTGAGAAAAGACCGCACTCAAGTCCTGCGTGAATTATAATAACCTCAGGGCTTTTTTCGTACATTTTTTTGTAAACCGAAACCATAACGTCGCGCAAATGTGATTTTTCTCTGTATTCCCAAGCAGGATAAGCTCCGCGCTCACTGTAGCTTGCCTTGTATTTTTTTGCAATTTCGGAAAGCCTTTCGCATACCCTTTTTTTCTCTTCGCCTTTAGCGCTTCGGACGGAGAAGGAAATATCGGCAGAGCTTTCGTTAAGTCTTAAAATTCCGAGGTTTAAAGAGGTTTCAACGAGTCCCTCTAAGGATTTGCTGAAAGCAACGACACCCGTAGGCACTGTGGCGAGAATAGATATCAAAGCCTCGCTCGAATCGGTGGTAAGAGCAGTTTCGGGAAGCTCCGTTTCCTTGATTTCAAGCTTAATATCTGGCTCAGTATTTTCGTATATTTTCCGACTTGCTTCAAAATAGCCTTTGAGCTTATCGGTAAAATCTCTTTCGGCGCAAATCACCGCCTCGCAGTCGCGCGGTATTGCGTTGTCTGCCATACCTGCCTTTACCGATGCAATGTTTATATCGGAAATACAGTTAAGAATTTCTCCGAAGAATTTAATTGCGTTGTAGCGCCCCTTGTCTATTTCGACTCCGCTATGTCCGCCCTTAAAGCCTGATATATTCACCTTGTAAGCGTTTTGGCGTGTATTCTTTTCGTAGCTTACGGGCATTGAAATATCACTTCTTACACCGCCGGCGCAGCCTGCGGTGAAAATGCCCTCAACGTCGGAGTCTATGTTAATGAGAAGCCGCCCGTTTACGTCAAATGTATCAAGAGCCGCAGCACCGATAAGTCCGATTTCCTCATCGGAAGTGAAAATAGCTTCAAAATCGGGGTGCTCTATATTATCGGAATCAAGGACCGCAAGTGCGTAAGCGATAGCGACACCGTCATCACCGCCAAGCGTCGTATCGCGCGCCTTGAGAAAATCTCCGTCGATATAAAGCTCAAGCCCCTCACGTTCCATATCAATAAGCGCGCCAGGCACCTTTTCCGCAACCATATCAGTGTGTCCTTGGAAAATTATTGCAGGGCGGTTCTCATAGCCTTTTGTGGCGGGCTTTTTGATTATTACGTTGTTAGCTTCGTCGCGGCGGTAATAGAGTCCTCTTTTTTTTGCAAATTCGCAAAGATACTCCGCAATTTTATCGGTATTTCCCGAGCCGTGCGGAATTTTAGAAAATTCTTCAAAAAATTTAAGAGGCGCTTCTGCATCGCCGTATTTCTTAAAATCAAGCATAAAATACTCCCTTAAACGTTTTACTGTTTTATTTTACACCAAAGCACCACTTTTTTCAATAGAAAGTTGACTTTTATTTAAAATAGTTGTAAAATAAATAAAAAAGACTTGAAAGGCTATAAAAATGGAACTCATAAATGGGCTTTTTGATTTTATAAAAAATTCTCCGAGCGCTTATCATACCGTTGATACGGTGGAAAAAATGCTTATAGCAGATGGATATACCGAGCTTTCTGAGAGCGAAAAAATTAATCTTTGCGACGGGGGCAAATATTATATAAAGAAAAACGGCTCGTCTCTCGTTGCCTTCAGATACTCTTCCTCTGCGGAGAGCTTTATGATTTGCGCAAGCCATAGCGATTCGCCCGCCTTTAAAGTAAAGGGAGACTTCAATTACAGCGAATACACCAAGCTTGCCGTTGAAAAATACGGCGGAATGATATACTATTCCTGGTTTGACAGACCTCTCTCGGTAGCGGGAAGAGTATACCTTAAAAGTGACACGGGTATAGAGCGCCGCCTTGTTAATTTTGAAAAAGACCTCGCCGTTATACCGAGCCTTGCAATTCATATGAACAGAGGAGTGAATGACGGATATAAGTTTAATCCTGCCTCTGATTTGCTTCCCATTGCTTCTATAGGTTGTGAGGGGCTTCTGGGACTTTTATCAAATGAACTTTCAGTAAAAAAAGAAGATATAATAAGCCACGACCTTTTCCTTTATGCAAGAGATGAGGGAAAGCTTATAGGCGAGGATTATATTCTTTCTCCCCGCCTTGACGACCTTGCGTGCGTTTATGCATCTCTCATTGCATTCCTTTCTGCAAGACGCACGAAAACGATACCAGTATTCGCCGTTTTTGATAACGAAGAGGTTGGCTCGGAAACAAAGCAGGGCGCGGCATCCGTATTTTTCTCCGAGCTTCTTCGCGAAATTGCGGGCGAAAATTTTGCAAAAATGCTTCCTGCAAGCTTTATGGTAAGTGCAGACAATGCACACGCGGAGCATCCTAATCACCTAGAACTTGCAGATAAATTCAATTGCACAACTATAGGCGGCGGTGTCGTAATCAAATACAATGCAAATCAGAAATACACAACGGATGCATATTCCGATGCGATTTTCAGAAGCATTGCGGGAAAGGCTGACGCGAAAGTACAAAGCTTCTCAAACCCCGCCGATATGCTCGGTGGCTCAACTCTTGGCTCTATAGCAACGACAAAGCTTCCCATAGCCACGGTAGATATAGGTCTGCCTCAGCTTGCAATGCATTCGGCAAATGAAACTATGGGCGTTTCCGACCTTTCCGATATGGTAAAGGCGCTTACGGAATTCTATTCCACCCGTCTTGTGAAAAACGGTGATAAAACCGAAATTAAAAATACGTAGCTTCAAGCTAAGCTTAGAGCTATGAAGTGATTTTAATAATAAAAGCTTAAAACGTGCTCGATATTAAATCGGGCGCGTTTTTATATAGCCTCTCGGGTGCGGTGATTTTTGTCGTTTTTGTGCTTTGCCGCATAAAATAAAAATAGCGGAAATATCCGCAAGAAAAGGACAAAAATATGGAAAAAAACGAAAATGCTTATCCGACGCCTCGTACGGCGGGCAACGGATGCTCTCGCCAAAATAGCGTAAGAGCTGACGACGGACTTCAGCTTGCGATGGTTTATTCTCCTTACCAAAGCTGGCGCATGCTTCTTTCGCCCGACGATGCGTTAGCGCACGGAACTCTCTTTGAAGAGCTTTATAAGCCGTTCCACGGAGGGTGCTATGACTAAATCCGAGCTTATGAGAAAAATTCAAGGCTTGGCTTTCGCGAAAACGGAAACCGAGCTTTATCTTGACTGTCATCCCGAGAACAGAGAGGCTCTCGAATACTATCGTAAAATAAACGACGAGCTTGAGTCGTATATCCTTGAATATTCTAACAAATTCGGTCCTATAAAGGCCTCCGACGCTTACGGAGAAGGCTGGAGATGGGTTGATAACTCGTGGCCGTGGCACGTCGATTTTGAAGAGGAGGTTAAAGACTGATGTGGATTTACGAGAAAAAGCTTCAGTATCCCGTTAAAATAAAAAATCCCAATCCCAAGCTCGCCGCGACTATAATTTCACAGCTTGGCGGTCCCGACGGTGAGCTTGCCGCTGCAACGCGCTATCTCAATCAGCGCTACGTTATGCCATCGGGTGAAACCATCGGCATTTTGACGGACATCGGCTCGGAGGAGCTCGGGCACGCGGAAATGATAGGCGCAATAGTCCATCAGCTCACGAGAAACTTGACACCTGAGGAAATCAAGGCCTCAGGCTTTGATCAGTATTTCGTTGACCACGGCATAGGAATCTATCCTTCAAGCGCCGCAGGCGTACCCTTCAGTGCTGCTTATATAGCATCCAAGGGCGATGCGGTAGCGGATCTTGTTGAGGACCTTGCCGCAGATGCTGCAATACTGCAAGAGCAACCTGCATCAAAAAAGCGCCAAAAACCCTTGAAATATAAGGATTTTTCATACTCCGGCAAAACGCTCAAATTTTGCCATCCTGCTATCATGTAAGAGCAACAACTCGTATTTTTACCAAATTTTAGCTTAATTTATTGAAAAATTGATAAGGACAAGCTGTTTCTCCAAACATAGAAAAACGATGCCCCAAAGCGCGGAGCATCGTTTCAACGTAGCCATACATCTGAATTTAATCAACAAGTCCCATATACTTCATCATATTGAAAGCGGCTTGTTTTTTTGCTTCTTTTATCTTTGATCCTTCGCCATCAACCCAATATCCATTCAGATAACAGCGTACAGTAAACTTGTGGCTATTGTCATCGTATACGATATCTTCAACGGTTTCGTAATTGGGACGATCATATCCCTCCGATTGACAATGCTCTTGAAGCATATTGATCGCGTTTTCATAGTTGACGATAAAGCGATTGATATCCGGTTCAAAATCTTCTTCTAAGCGCTCCAATACCAGTTCGGCAGCATTGTTTTCTGCCTCTTTTTTTGTATTTCCATCAGCTCGCTCACGAACGCCCAACTCCTCAACCTCACACACGGACACGTAAGAACCATCCCAGTTTTGGCGAGTATCATACTCAGGTCTGTCATACCCAAACCGCTGGCACCATTCCTGAACGCTGTTTTTGTAACTTATCCTGATTTCACCATCGTTAGCTGCAAGAAATTTATCAACGTCGAGTATTTTGCTAACCATATTTTTCACAACTGACCATTTCTTGCCCGAGTCCAAATAAATCGCACCGACAATGCTCTCAAAGAGATCTTCTAAAACCGATTTACCATTTTGCACACCTTGCTGTTGGTCTCCGATACTGACTCTAAGATAATCCTGAAGACAAAGCTTGCTCATTTGCTTTGCCAAATATCTTTTGTTCGTAAGAGCACTGCGTAAAGCACTTAAATCGCCTTCCGTTCTGAAGGAATACATACCGCTTCCGTCCTGATCCGTGTATTTTTCAAGAAGAATATCACTGATTGCAAGAGAGAGTACAGCATCCCCATAAAACTCTAACACCTCGTTATCCTGATCTTCGGGATGTTCATAGTGATAGGATGAGCGCGTGAATGCTTGGGTGAGCAATTGCTTGTTTTTGAATTCATAACCGATTGAATTTTCAATTTCAATAATCGCGTTTTTCTTTAACATAAAAAATCCTCCGCAAAACAAATTCTGCAAAGGATATAAAAATAGCTTGCATATATGGGTATGGCTACACTCCCCCTATTCGCAAGCAAACAATACATTAAATTAAATTTTATATATTTGTGTAAGATGGCTTCACCTTGCAGAAATATATAACATGTAAGTTAATACATCCTTTGCTTGGAGACATTATAACACAGAATGGAATAAATGTCAAGTGTTTTTTGAGGGCTAACAAACGTCAGCCCTCATTTTTATCGTTTTTACTTAAACGATGGCGCGTGCGTCTCGCCCGTCGCAAACGTATTCGGTCCGGGGTTCGACATGGAAAAATACATCTTTGCCGCCTTGGTCGTGCCGAAATCGCGGTTGGAACCCGTTTCCTGCACCTTGTTAAAGGCATCACGGAACATCTGGTTGTGCGCTTCCTCACGGTTGAGAAGAAAGTCTATGGTTTCGCGTACCTTCTTGTCCTCGATCTGACGGTAGAGATATTCGTAAACAACCTTGGCTCTCTGCTCGGACGCAATGTTGGAGAGCAGATCAGCGCACAGGTCGCCCGTGACGGTCACGTAATCCGCCGTCCAGGAATAGCCCGAAGCATTTATGAGTCCAGGATTCAGACCAAGTAGAACGTGCGTCTGCACCTCGCCCGCCTGCACCTTGGTTGCATCCACATCGTGACCGTTGAGCAGATTGATGGTCTGCGCCACCATTTCCATGTGTCCCAGCTCCTCCGCGGCAATATCGTGGAAAAGATCCTTGATCTCGGGATCCTTGATGCGAAAGCTCTGCGACATATACTGCATTGCCGCCTTCAGCTCGCCGTTACCGCCGCCAAGCTGTTCCTGAAGTAAAACGGCATACTGCGGATTGGGTCTCTCCACCTCTACGGGATGGAATAACATTTTTTCGTGTTTGAACATAACTACCTCCGTTTTTTGTATTCACCGTTATTATTTCCCAAAGTGAGGGAAAATATATTGCTGAAGGCATAAAATTACGTAAAACAACGAATTGAAAGCATTTTTCGGCTATTTTTAAGAATTTATATAAATTAGCCGAAGTTTTCTGTAATGGGTATTGATTCTTCCGAATCTGGAAAGACTAATTCTATTAAGATTCGGAGGACGTATATGGAATCGGTATGGGAGAAAACAGCGTCGAAGCCACGGTTTGACGCACTTAGCGGGAATAAAAAGATCGATGTTTTGATTATCGGCGGCGGGATCGCGGGAATTTTGTGTGCTTATAAGCTGAAAAACGCGGGAGTGGATTGTATGCTGGTAGAAGCGACGGAGGTCTGCGGCGGTATTACTAAAAACACCACAGCAAAGATTACGCTCGGGCACGGATTGATTTACGATAAGATGATAAAACGCTTTGGGGAAGACAAAGCGCGCCTTTATGTTGACGCACAAAACAAAGCAATCAAAGAATACACCAAACTTTGCGAGAATATCGACTGCGATTTTGAAACACGGGATAACTACGTGTATTCTCTCAATGACCGTAAGAAGATTGAAAAAGAAGTAGCTGCACTCAACCGTATCGGTGTCAAAGCCGAGTTTTCGGATGCAAAAGAGCTTCCGTTTTCTGTCGCAGGTGCAGTGTGCGTCAAAGATCAAGCGCAGTTTCACCCATTGAAATTTCTATACACTATCACAAAAGATCTGCCAATCTACGAGCATACCAAGGTCACAGAAGTAATGCCAAACAAGGCGAAAACCAACCGTGGCGAGATCACCTACAAAAAGCTGATTATTGCAACCCATTTTCCGATGCTTAACAAGCACGGATTGTATTCCTTAAAGCTCTATCAGCACCGTTCCTATGTAATTGCCCTAAGAGGTGTGCAAAATGTGAACGGAATGTATGTGGATGAATCCGATACTGGCTTATCTTTTCGAAGCTACGGCGACCTTCTGCTTCTCGGTGGTGGCGGTCACCGCACAGGCAAGAAGGGCGGCTGTTGGCAAGAGCTTGAAGATTTTGCTCGCAAGCACTACAAAAACGCCGAGATCGTCGGCAAATGGGCAACGCAGGATTGCATGACGCTGGACGACGTTCCCTATATCGGGCAGTATTCAAAATCCACACCCGACGTGTTCGTTGCGACAGGCTTTAACAAGTGGGGTATGACAAACGCTATGGTCGCCGCCGACATTCTCTGCGACCTTTTGCAAGGCAAATCAAACCCATACGCCGCCGTATTCAATCCATCGCGCACCGTTCTGCGCCCACAGCTTGCTATCAACGCTTTTGAATCGACGGTAGGCCTTCTCACGCCCACCGCACCCCGATGTCCTCACCTCGGCTGCGCCCTCAAATACAATCGCGCCGAGCATAGCTGGGATTGCCCCTGCCACGGCTCACGGTTTACAGAGTACGGGCAACTAATCGATAATCCTGCAAGCGATGATAAGAAGATGTAAATACGTGCATCTAAACGCACCTTGAAAGCAAAATCAATGCCGACAAGGTGCATTTTTTATTTTATCAAAAAACAACTTTTTTGAAAAGAAACGTCACCGTAAGCCCTATTTAATAAGAAAAAGTACAAGAAAACGGTATAGCGGACTTACTTTTTTTCATATATTTATTTCAAAAACGAAAAGAGGAATGATACGGTGAAAGAAAAAGCCGAAACCAATAACGAGAAAAAAGAAATATGTAAAAGTGTTTTTAAAAATGGCATTTTGACGAAGGAAGATTACACGAATATATGGATAGAGCTGATTACCGCACAGGAGCGCAAAAATTGTGTAAATTTTTCTCAAAATCCATAAAAAAGTCGTTTTTGGGGCAAAAAAGGAAAGAGAACACTTATTCTTTTTGTTGTGGAGATAAGAATATGAGAGAAAAGGCAGCAATCTATTGCAGACTGTCCGAGGAGGACAAAAACAAGCAGAACGCCACCGACGATTCGGGCAGCATTCAAAACCAAAAGGCGATGCTCCGCGACTATGCCGAGCGTATGGGCTGGGAGCTTTACGGCATTTACAGCGACGACGATTACGCGGGCTCGGACCGCAACCGTCCCGAGTTCAAGCGGCTTCTTGCCGACGCGCAGGCAAAAAAGTTCGATATTATTCTTTGCAAAACACAATCGAGATTTACACGCGAGCTTGAATTGGTTGAGAGATACATACACGGTCTGTTTCCCATTTGGGGCATTCGCTTCGTCAGCATCGTGGACAACGCCGACACCGCCAACCGTGGCAATAAAAAAAGCCGTCAAATTAACGGACTTGTCAACGAGTGGTACCTTGAGGATATGTCGGACAGCATCAAATCCGCGCTCGACAGCCGCCGCAAGAACGGTTTTCACATCGGCTCGTTTGCGCTCTACGGCTATAAAAAAGACCCAGACCTCAAGGGGCATCTCATTATTGACGAGGAAGCTGCCGGCGTGGTGCGAGAGGTATTCACCCTGTTTTCTCGGGGCTACGGTAAAACGGCAATCGCGCGCATGCTCAACGACAGAGGAATACCCAACCCCAGCGAGTATAAGCGAATGCAGGGGTTCCGTTTCAGTCTGCCGCCCAGCAAGAACGGCACGCTATGGAAATATTTTGCGATTTCGGATATGCTGAAAAACGAGACCTACATCGGAAATCTCGTGCAGGGCAAGTACGAAAGCGTTTCATATAAAACGAGCATCACTCGCCCGCGCTCCAAAGAGAAGTGGTTTCACGTGGAAGGCACGCACGAGCCGATTATAGACCGCGAATTGTGGGACAGGGTGCAACGAATGATTGCCGAACGAGCAAAGCCGTTCAAGGTTGGCACGATAGGTATATTTGCCAAGAAGGCGCGGTGTGCGTCCTGCGGCTACGTGATGCGCTCGTCAAAATCGGGCGGAAGACATTTTCTGCAATGCCCAAGCCGACACTGTGCAAAGGGCGCGTGCGAGGGCGCGTTTATCTCTGTCAACCGTTTGGAAAGAATGGTAATCGAGGAGCTGCGTCGTTTGAATGAAGAGTATCTTGATATGGATACGCTTACGCAAAAGGTTCAATTTAATGCAAATCTCTTGGAGCAAAAACAAGAAATCGAAGCCGAGATTGCGACCTATCAAGGTAAGATCAATCACTTTGCCAAAGGTGTGCGCGGTCTCTATCTTGACAAAGTAAAGGGGCTGATTTGTGAAGCTGACTTCATCGAACTGTCACGCGACTTCACCTCGCAAAAAGAACGGCTTGAAGCACAAGTGCTCGAATGCCAAAAACAAATTGCGAAAATCGACGTAAAAATTGCCGTTGGAGATAAGCACCGTGAGCTGATTGAAAAGTACGTCAACGTAGAATATCTGACACGGGAAGCGGTGGAGATTTTGATTGACAAAATTATGGTAGGAAAGCGCATTCCAGGCACTCGAAATGTCCCAATCGAAATTCACTGGAATTTTTAAAAAACGGCAGCCATAAAAGTGGAGAAAAACCTTGAAATATAAGGATTTATCGCACTTTTAAAAAACCGATTTTTGTTGCGAATACGTGATAGTAACAGAGCAAAAGGCTCGCGCAACCTACGAGCATATATTAAGACTCTCCGACGATCCCGACGTGAACGACGTAATCCGCTTCCTACGCGAGCGAGAGGTGGTGCACTTCCAGCGCTTCGGCGACGCGCTTCGCAAGGTTCAGGATATGCTTGATAAGAAAAATTATTACGCATTCACACCGACGAAAACCGTCGTGTGTTCCCGCGAGAACAGAAGATAAGCCCTAAAAAGACGCTGCCTTTTGCAGCGTCTTTTTACCTAAATATTTATTTTTTTAAAATATCTTTACAAATCTTTTCGCGTGTGGTAAAATATATAATTAAATAATACAAGTGACAAAGCTATAAGGAGAATAAAATGTATAGAATTGTCAATAAGAAGGAACTTAATTCTTTCGTAACTATGATGGAAATAGAAGCTCCATTCGTTGCAAAAAAAGCGGAGCCGGGGCAGTTTATAATTCTTCGCGTTGACGAAGACGGTGAGAGAATCCCACTCACCGTTGCAGGATATGACAGAACCGCAGGAACAGTCAAAATTATATTCCAAATAGTAGGTGCAACTACCGCAAAGCTCAACGAGCTTTCCACGGGAGATTTTATATCCGACTTCGCAGGTCCTTTAGGTATGCCCACTCATACAGAGGGAATCAAAAAGGTTCTTATCGTGGGCGGTGGTGTAGGATGCGCAATAGCTCTTCCCGTAGCGGAAAAATTCCACGAGCTAGGCGCGGAGGTAACAAGTGTTATCGGCTTCAGATCTCGCGAACTTCTCATACTTGAAGATGAATTCCGAGCTGCGTCGGACAAGCTTTACGTAATGACAGACGACGGCTCTTACGGACGCTGTGGCAACGTTTGCGTTCCGATAAACGAAATGCTTGAGGGCGGCGAAAAATTCGATAAGGTTATAACCATAGGTCCGCTTATTATGATGAAATTCGTCGTCGGAGCTGTAAAGCCTTACGGTATCCCCTGCGACGTTTCTATGAACCCCATAATGATAGACGGAACGGGAATGTGCGGCGGCTGCCGTCTTACCCTTAACGTCGGAGGCGAAAGAGTAACGAAATTCGCTTGCATTGACGGTCCCGATTTCAACGGATACGAGGTTGATTTTGACGAGGCAATGTCGCGTGGCGCAATGTACCGTGACTTTGAGCGTCATAAATATGAGGAAGTCTGTAATCTCTTCAGTAAGGCGGAAAAATAAATGGCTAATATGACTCTTAAAAAGAATGAAATGCCAACTCAAGCGCCCGAAGTGCGCGCCCGCAATTTTTTCGAGGTTGCAACAGGATATGACGAAGCAACTGCAATTGATGAGGCGCTTCGTTGCCTTTCGTGCAAGAATATGCCTTGCGTTTCTGCTTGCCCTGTAAACGTAAAAATACCCGAATTTATAGCAAAAATCAAGGAAGGCGACTTCGAGGGCGCATACAGAGTAATATCCGAAAGCTCGAGTCTTCCCGCAGTTTGCGGAAGAGTTTGTCCTCAGGAAACGCAGTGCGAGTCAAAGTGCGTAAGAGGTATTAAAGGCGAGCCTGTCGGAATCGGCAGACTTGAGCGCTTTGTCGCGGATTGGCATAACGCGCACAGCGATGTTTCAAAAGCGGATATCAAACAAAACGGCCATAAGGTTGCTGTAGTCGGCTCAGGCCCTGCGGGTCTTGCGTGCTCAGGCGACCTTGCGAAGCTTGGCTATAAGGTAAGCGTATTTGAGGCGCTTCACACCGCAGGCGGTGTTCTTGTGTACGGAATTCCCGAATTCCGACTTCCTAAGAAGATAGTTGAGCGCGAGGTTGAAAACCTTAAGGCGATGGGCATTGAAATAATGACCAATATGATAATCGGCAAAACCTTAACGATTGACGAGCTTTTTGAGCTTGGAAATGAAGCCGTATTTATAGCCTCGGGCGCAGGACTTCCCAACTTTATGGGAATCCCGGGCGAAGCGTATAAGGGCGTTTATTCCGCAAACGAATTTTTGACTCGCTCAAATCTTATGAAAGCTTACCGCGAGAACCCCGAAACTCCTATTATGAAGGGCGGTAAGGTTGCAGTTGTCGGCGGCGGTAACGTTGCAATGGACGCGGCAAGAACGGCACTTCGCTTAGGAGCTGAAAAGGTTTATATAGTTTACCGTCGCTCGATGGAAGAGCTCCCCGCAAGACGCGAGGAAATAGAGCACGCAATTGAAGAGGGAATTGAATTTAAGCTTCTCAATAACCCCGTTGAAATACTCGGCTATGAAAATCCCAACGATAAACGCGATCCCAAAAACGGCTTTGTCGTTGGTATGAAGTGCATTAAAATGGAGCTTGGCGAGCCCGACGAGCGAGGCAGACGCACTCCCGGTGCAATAGAAGGAAGTGGATTTGTCCTCGACGTTGATGCCGTTGTTATGTCAATAGGCACGTCGCCCAACCCCCTTATCAAGTCAACAACAGAGGGACTTGAGGTGAACCGTCGCGGCGGTATAGTCGTTGAAGCCGAAACGGGCGCAACAAGCAAGGACGGCGTGTTTGCAGGCGGTGATGCGGTTACGGGCGCGGCAACGGTTATCTCTGCTATGAGAGCTGGAAAAATCGCAGCAAAAGCAATTCACGAATATATCTCTTCCAAAGCGTAATTTTACACGCTACTCGGTTTGATAGCAAAAAATGCAAACACAACTTGTCGTTTTTGAGCAAAAATGAAAGTAGTTACAACAGAGAGGAAAAACAAATGAAGAATTTTAACATAGGAACAAAATGCGTACAAGGCGGTTATACCGCAGGAAACGGCGAGCCCCGCCAGATTCCCATAATCCAAAGTACAACCTTCAGATATTTAACGGGCGAGGACATGGGCAAGCTCTTTGACCTTGAAGCCTCGGGATATTTCTATTCAAGACTTCAGAACCCCACCTGTGACACCGTAGCCGCAAAAATTTGCGAGCTTGAGGGCGGAAGCGCGGCAATGCTTCTCTCTTCGGGACAGGCGGCATCCTTCTTCGCGGTGTTCAACATCGCAAACGTTGGCGACCACGTTATATCAAGCGCAAGCATCTATGGCGGAACCTATAATCTTTTCGCGGTGACTATGAAGAAGATGGGAATTGACTTCACCTTTGTTGATCCCGACTGCACCGAGGAAGAGCTTAACGCGGCATTCCGTCCTAATACAAAAGCGGTATTCGGTGAAACTATAGCTAACCCCGCACTTACCGTTCTTGATATTGAAAAGTTTGCAAAAGCGGCTCATGCACACGGGGTTCCGCTTATCATAGATAACACCTTTGCGACTCCCGTAAATTGCCGCCCCTTTGAGTTTGGCGCAGATATCGTAACACACTCAACTACAAAATATATGGACGGACACGGCTCCGCGGTTGGCGGCTGCATAGTTGATTCGGGTAAATTCGACTGGATGGCAAACGCGGAAAAATTCCCGGGACTTTGCACTCCCGACGATAGCTATCACGGTATTACCTATGCCGAAAAATTTGGCAAAGAGGGCGCTTTCATATACAAGGCAACTGCCCAGCTTATGCGTGACTTTGGCTCAACTCAGTCTCCCCAGAGCGCATATCTTTTGAACCTCGGTCTTGAGAGCTTACACGTGCGAATGGAAAGACATTGCTTAAACGCCTTGAAGGTAGCTGAATTTCTTGAAAACCACCCCAAGATTTCTTGGGTAAACTATCCCGGACTTAAATCGAGCAAATACGCACCCCTCGTTGAAAAATATATGCCTAAGGGCACTTGCGGTGTCGTAAGCTTCGGTATTAAAGGCGGAAGAGATGCGGCGGAGGGCTTTATGCGAGAGCTTGAAATCGCCGCTATAGAAACTCACGTTGCAGACGCTCGCTCTTGCTGTTTGCATCCCGCAAGCACGACTCACAGACAAATGAATGACGCTGAGCTTGCAGCGGCAGGGGTTCCCGCAGACCTCGTTCGCTTCTCCTGCGGTATTGAAAGCTACGAGGACCTTATTAACGACATAGCAAATGCTCTTGATAAAATTTAAGGAGTAATTTTATGCCTATTAAAATTCCAAACGATTTGCCCGCAACCAAAACCCTCGCAGACGAAAATATTTTCGTAATGACGGAAACGCGAGCAATAACCCAGGATATAAGACCTCTTAAAATTCTTCTTCTCAATCTTATGCCGAAGAAGATAGAAACCGAAACCCAGTTTTCGCGTCTTCTCGGAAACTCACCTCTCCAGGTGGAGCTTGAGCTTATCCATACGACAACGCATAAGTCAAAGAACGTAGCCGAGGAGCATCTTCTCTCGTTCTATAAATCCTTTGACGAGGTTAAAAACAATAACTACGACGGCTTCATAATTACGGGCGCTCCCGTTGAGCATCTTGAATTTGAAGAGGTTGAGTATTGGGAAGAGCTTTGCGAAATTATGGAGTGGAGCAAAACCCACGTCCATAGCACCCTTCATATTTGCTGGGGCGCGCAGGCAGGACTTTACTATCACTACGGAGTTAAAAAATATCCTCTCTCCGAAAAGCTTTTTGGAGTATTTCACCATAAGGTTGACTATAAGCGCACAATGCTTTTCCGTGGCTTTGACGACGACTTTTTCGTTCCTCAGTCCCGTCACACAACGCTAAAGCGCGAGGAAATAGAAGCCGTGCCCGAGCTTAAAATCCTTGCTTCAAGCGAGGAAGCGGGAGTCTATGCCGTAAGAAGCAAAAAGGGAAATCAGATTTTCATAACGGGACACAGTGAATACGACGCAGACACTTTGAAGGGCGAATATCTCCGTGATTTAGGGCAGGGTAAGCCGATAAAAATTCCAGTCAACTATTTCCCGGGAGATAATCCTAAAAAAGCGCCTCTTGTAACCTGGCGCGCGCACGCAAATCTTCTTTTCTCAAACTGGCTTAACTATTTCGTTTATCAGACAACGCCATACAACATTGAAACAGTATCTAAAACGAAGAAAAAATAAAAAGGACCGCTTTGTTAAAATCAGTATAGCGCATAATAATGACGTAGCGCTTTCAAAAGAAGCGCACGAAATTAAAGCTTATTTTAAAGAGATATAAAAGATATACAAAATCCCCGGCAGGCGAAAATCTGTCGGGGAAATCTTTTTTTATTCCTTGTTGATAATTTTTTTGCACCAGGTGCGTTTTTTACATTTGGGGCACTTTAAGTAACGGGTAAAGCCTTTGTGCATTGCCCAAAGCGCCTCGAAATAAGTGGGCACGATTTCGTGGCCGCAATTTTTACACTTGTAAGCGCCAACGCTTATTTCAAGCTTTAACGCATAAAAGCAAGGTATTAAAAATACAACGCAAATTCCGAGAATTGTAACGAGCTGCCATACACCCTCTGGGATAAGAAACGCGGCAATTAAGATGCCACCAAAAAGGACCGTCATACTTACAAACATAATTGCCAGCATTGAAGTCCAGATAGTTTTGTTTTTTCGCTCTAATTCTTTTGCCATATCCAATACAAGCTGTTCGTTTTTCTGATTGTTGTTTTCCATACTAATTCTCTCCCCACATAATAAATCGTTAACGCTGATTTCGAGTATGGCGCACAAATCAAGCATAATTGAAGTATCGGGCATTGCCTTGCCGCATTCCCACTTTGATACGGCTCTGTCCGTAACGTTGAGCCTTTCGGCAAGCTGCATTTGTGTAAGATTTTGTTTTTTCCTGCATTCCGCAATGAATTTTCCGATTTTAATTTGGTTCATAAGCCGCCTCCTCTCGCTTTAAGTATAAATGATGTAGCGTTAAAAATCCACATACCGCCGGTTGAGTAGGGAGAAATCAACCTTTGGTAGAGTTGTTTTTATATAAAAAGCATTCCTCAGCGTGTGAATAAATCAAACCTATTGCCTGAAGATAGGAATAAATAATTGTAGAGCCGACAAATCTCATTCCTCTTTTATATAAATCCGAAGAAATTGCATCGGAAAGACTGTTCGTTGTCTTGTTGACTTCATAGATAATTCCACCGTCATAAAAGCTTTTTAGATAATTATAGAAGCTTCCGTATTCAAGCACGATTTCATTAAAAATTTTTGAGTTGTTTATGCTCGCTCGCAGCTTGAGCCTGTTTCTTATTATATCCTTGTTTTGAAGAAGCTCCTCAAGCTTTCCGTCACTGTAGTGAATCACCTTTTGTAAATCAAAGTTGTCATAAGCTTTTCTGAAGCTTTCGCGTTTATTTAACACGCATTCCCACGAAAGCCCTGCTTGGAAGGATTCGAGTATAAGCATTTCGTAAAGATATGCGTCGTCAAAACAGGGGCGGCACCACTCGTTGTCGTGATATTCAACGTATAAAGGATTTTTGAGATTGCACCAAACGCATCTTCTTTTTTCCGTCATAAAAGCCCTTTCTTAAAAATCCGAAAGAACGTCGCCGTCGGATTCCTCTTTCGCTTCTTTGATTTCGTATATAATGAGTGTATCGGATATAATTGCGTATAACACCGTTTTTCCGACTAAATTCTTCGCTTCTTCCTGGCTGAAATAAGAAGCCGTTGAGTATTCTTCCTCGTCTTGCTTAACTATAATTTTGCCCGTATATCTGAATGAGCCTGCCGCCCAGTTTGCAACGACAGCCTCTTTGGGAGTCAGGTCCTTGCATTTTTTCTTGAAAAAGAAAAATAAGCTCAGATAATAAATGCCGATAGGAAGAAGGATAACAAAGTTCATAACGTTTATGATAATAAACGAGCTTGACTTTTTTGTGTCTAAAAGATAGAAAAGACATATTAAAATTTCCAAGCCTAAAAAAGCTGAAAGCCATTTTATTGCAGACAACAAGTATCTTTTCAAAGATAGTTTCATAAAATCCCCCCTCAAATTCGTTTTATAAAATTCTTTTTAAATAAACCATATCTATAAGCTGCACGCCACACTCGAATATCGGGTGGTCGTAATTATCCGTAAAGAAATTTGGCACAAAATGCGAGCGAACAAAACCGCACTTTTCGTAGAAAGGAAGTGTCAGGGGGCTGTCGCCCGTTCCAACCTCTAAAACGGAATACTTGCCCTGATATTCTTTGATAAGAAATTCAATTAAAACCCTTGCATACCCCTTGCCCTGATACTGAGGCACAGTTGCAATATTCTTTATTTCAAGAATTCCGTTGCCCTCGTCTGTAACAACGCACTCACTTTTTATGCCGTTATCGTCAAGCACGTACATAGTGCCTCTATCAATATATCGGTCAATCATATCCTCTTCTTCGTCAGCAAGCAGAAGCAAATCAAGGTATTTCTTTTTATTTTCCCGAATCTCTGTAATTGTCATTTTCTTTTCCTTGCGATTTAAGCTTGATATAGTGAGGATCGTAGCATAAAGTATTGAACCAAATTTGCACCAAGATCACACCATCATTCAACGCTATTCTATTCGACAAATTGGAATTGGTAGATTAGTTGTTGTATAGAGTCAAATCCGCATTAAATTTGGTGCAGTTTTCAATCATACTGTCGGGTACGGCAACCGTAATAAACCAACCTGCCATATCGTCAGACCCCCATTGCGGGTTGTTCGTCTGTTCTACGTGAATACAGAAATAATTACTGTCAATAGTTATGTCCTTAAATCCAAATCTGTAAGAGCCGCTGCCTGCTGTTATATAAACAAGCATAAGTGTATATCGTTCAAAGAAATCTTCATTATAGTTTCTTGTTGCATCGTTTAAGGACGGAACCTCGTCCCAACCATAATTGAAGCCCTTTTCTCCGCCAAAATCACTCTTAAATTTTTCAAGGTCGGATAAAGTATCAAATTTATATATCGGAAGATTATAAGGATTGCCCTCTCCTAACTTGCTTGCGTTTAATGCGTTATCATAAATATTCGGGATTCCCCAGCCGGCACGTGAAAACGTAGATAAGAAGCCTATATTTCCGTTTTGAGTAGTATAAAGAACACTGTCTTTTTTAGGCATAGTAAATGTGATAATAGGATAAACACCGTCATATTTAGTATCGGCATTTTCACCGATATACTCACCGTTCAACTCAATTCCAACCGAAGGACCTGATAAAAATGCAAGTGTAACTTCAACATTTTCGCCAGCTTCATAATATTCATTAAGAGGCTTGACAAGATAACCCCAATAGTCAATGACGGTCAGCTTGTACTTTGTGTCGTCAGGATCGTTGTTGCACGCGCCTAAAGATACTGCTAAAATTACCGCTAAAATCAAAATCAATAATTTTTTCATCGTTGGTTTCTCCTGCTTTATTATCTATTCGACAAATTCAAGTTTATTGATTAGATACCTAACAAACATAATTATACCATAAAATCCCAAAAAAGTAAATACTCTTTTTGAACGTCACCTGTTCTTAGGCGGTGCTACACACTTTGTTTTCCTAAACGTAAAACGTTCGCAGAGCAATATGGACTTGCTCACTTACAAGCAAGCCTCTCGACTCGCTTCGTTTGATTATCATTCGCGTTAGCGAATTTCAAGAATACGCGAAGCGGATTCATTTCATTGTTCTCGAGAGATAAAAACAAAAACCCGCCTAGAAAGGTGGGTTTTGAACTGTGCCAAAGGCACAATGTTTTTAGCTCTTTGTGAACTGTGAGGACGGCGGCAAAGCCGCAAAAACTCTTCGGGGAAGAGTTTTTAGTCCGAATGACATAGCCAGGCTCTGTCAGCCTCGGTACGAGGCGGGATAATCAAAAGACACCCTGCTGAAGCAAAAGAGAAAGGCATCCACCAAATAGGATGGATGCCGTAACATAAACACTTTGAGGGTGTCTTCTGATTATCTCTTGGAGTTTTAGCAATACCGTTTGATATCGTGAATAACGTGAAATATCGTGTGATATCGTAGATTTATCGTGTGTTTTCGTGCGATATCGTGAATATCGTGAGTATCGCCCTATAAAGTGTTGCACCAAATTTGCACCAAAATCACACCAAGGCGGAGAAGCTAATCAAACGAAAACTTATTCTTCTCTTAGGTATTGTTGTGCTCCTATCACCTAAAGAGCTACCAAAGGTACGAGGACAAAATCTCCCCCTGCTTTTTTTGAGCTTGCATTATATCATTTTCCAACAATATAATATTTTGCTCAATGCAGTTAATTTTGTTGGCAATAGTCGTTTGATCATCCTTAGACGAAGGGATGCAAAGCTTATATGTTTTGATATGCTCCTCTTTTCCACGTGGCATTTTTACACCCTTTACATTTTCCATAACGAATTCAAAAAATGCTGGCTGTTTTAACAATGCATAAACAAAGTTCATATCATATTTGCTTTCATCAATCATCCTAAAAACAAGGACATCAGGTGAACAACCGCCCGAAAAATCTGAAAGCCATATTTTTCGCAGATATGGTCTAATGTTAGAAATAAGGATATCGTTCTTTTCAAACTTCACAACATTTCCTGCTGGTAATTTACCCTCAAACTCAACAACACCACCGCACTTTTGCAACATTGTATCAGTATTGATATATTGAGATTGTACTATACTTTCAGTCGAAAGACGATCAGTAACTTGACATAAAACACTATTAAGCGGTAAATATTCGCCTTGAATTTGATTTATTATCTCATCTATTTCCTTGTTTTTCTTGGCAATATCCTCATAGTGCATATTGATTATCTTTTCCAATTCATCCATCTTATCAACGATTTCTTGTTGAATAGGTATTGGCGGTTGCGGAATATACAAATCTTTCAAATACTTAAAGTGTCTTTCGTACTTATTAAGATTAGTTATATAATCTCTTTGAGACCATAAAACATAGTATAAAAATTTTGGTAAATACTCTGAACCGCATTTAATAAGTTGTGTACCATCCCCACCTTGCACAAAAGGAAAGTCAAGATATTTGAATTGACAATTATGATCTCCGAAAAGTATTAAAGGAAGATCTGTAGTAGGTGCAATATCATTACAGTAGCCATCAATTAGAGTATCTCGATTTTGTGAAACAACAGGAATTTTTCCGGAAACCAAAACTTCTTTCGATGCCACCTTTTCGGTTGCCCCATTTATCGATTGCAAACTATGATTTAGTCTATCTGCAGGATATTTCCACGATGAGATATCTTGTTTTTTTGTAAGATTTAAATTTATGGTTTTCTCAAAGACTGGCATACGAAACTCTATTAAGTTCCAAAGATCGTTATACCATACATTTTCTTGCATAATTTCATCAATATCATCGTGTCTTGAAAGAAATGCATTATGAATGTAATAGTTCGCATATTCAGGACTTAGAGTGTCGCTATCATTATATAAGCGAGTTCCTTCGGGGAGCATTTTTATACCCTCGTGACCTCTGCGATTTGAAAACTCATATCCGAGAAAATCTTTTTCGGCTTGTTTTTCTCCAACTTTAGTCACTACGATGGTTTGACCATACGCTAACAGGAAATAATAAATTTTCTCCTTTTCTATTGTCAAAATTTTTTCAAAGAACAAGTTTCCTAACGCAAGTTCTTGCTCTGATTTGCTTTTTTTTCTAAAATCGTTGTTATTTCTTAGTTTAATTATATCGTTTTGCTTTTCAAACCATATACAGTAATCTCTATATATTTCGTGATTTTTAATTGCGTCGGTAGGCTTCTTGTTTACAAGAGATACATAATCTTCGAAAGTAAGTCCTTCAAAAATGTTTACTGCATACTTGCTAAACGCTTTCTCTATTCCCAAAACAGTAATATCTTTCGGCTTTTCAAAGAAAGAGTTAATAGCGTTTTTGATATGTATGTGATCGGTGTTAGCTCGGCGTTCTAAAAAGATTGCTATGGTATTAGTGCTTGTTGCCATAAAAGTATTTGAGCCAAATTCTGTAATTGCAACAATCTTAAAATATTTGAACAATATTTCTCTGGTTGCTGTATAAATACCTGTGTTACTCAAAACAGAAATTGGCAAAATGATACCTGCACAACCTCCGACACGAAGTAACTGCTTCATTCTCTCGATAAATAAACATTCAATTTCAGAACTGTTATCAGTTAGTTTTTCAAACAAGTCAAATGACTCATCACCGAATTTTACTGTTGACTTGAATGCGTTTACAGCATAAGGTGGGTTAGCAATCAAAATGTCAAATTGAGCGTTATCTTTGTGATCCTCGTTGCTGGTCATTTTAAGTTTGCCCTTATATTCCTTAGACTTCTCAAAATGATCCAAGCCGTTGGCTCTAATGATATTAGCCTCTCCATCACCATTGAGGAACGAACTGACTTTAGAGGACTTTACAAGACGATAATCGGCATCAATGCCATATACATAATCTCCAGCCCAACCAAATTTGTCATAGTCTATCCAGCCCTGCAATTTTTTGCGTGCTATGGGCTTGGCTTTGCTAATGTCAATTTCATTTTCAATGATCGATTGTACCTTATCCATATACTCGGTCAAGAAATGTCCTGTTCCGCAAGCAAAGTCAATTACAGACGGCAACATTTCAGCCTCGTTTGCCTTGAGCTTCTTTTCAATCATCTCTTTTATAGGCAAGGACGATACAATATAACGAGTAATCGGAACAGGGGTAAAATATTGTCCTGCTTCCTGTTTGATACTGGTATTCAAAAGCAATTCAAAGAAATCACCTAAGAATTGCTGCTTATGTCCATATCTGAATTGATACGGCTGGAGCAATTCAACAACTTCACGCACAACTCTTGCGTTGAGCTTAAACGAGGTATCGTCATATACTTCGATAAATGCGAACTCGGGATTTTTCTGCAAACGCAACTTTACAAACATTTCACGAATAGCTTTTTGAGCGTTGCTGTCGCTAATGTTAATCAAGGTGTTAGCAATATCATTTTCGGAAAAGTCAGTTACATCTATATCCAAAAATCTGCTCATACCTTGCTTATAAAGATCGTTTAATCTGATCTGCAAGGTCTCATCGGTATCGTTTTCTAACCATTGGAACTCAACTTGCTCGTTATCGTTCTTATCTTCATCAATAATTTTACAGATAAAGAGATTGAGGATTTTGTTAAATGCGTTAGGCTTGTCAGATACAACATTGTGACGGAGTATTTCTGCAAACTGGTTAAAAATTCTGCCGCTATCGTCTTTTGTCAACGGCAAAAGTCTGCTACGCACCAATGCCTTAATCTCTACATCGTATGCGTTAGCCCATTCCTCGAAGATACCATTGTCTTTTGTATTCTTATTCCAATGATCGTGGATTTCCTTTTGGTTGGTCAATTCAGCCCACGCTTCATCAACCTTAATAATGTTGTTCTTGTATTCTATGTTCTTCTTGGAGAGCTGTGAAGTATAAAGGCACAGATACTTAGTAGCTTTATCTTGCACATAGTAGGAGAAAAGCTGACCGCCATCCTTAAGCATTTTCTTTTCTTCTTTTGTAAACTCAGCACCCCAAGTTTTACACTCGATCATCAAATACGCTTTGCCGTCACTGTCAAAGACAAGAATATCAAGTTTGCCCTTTTCGTTTCTACCAAGGGGGAACTTATATTCCAAGTACAGATTTTTAGGAGCGTAGCCCTTTTCCAACAATCTGTTGATACATTCTAAAACGACAAAGTTTTCAGAGTTTTCAAAGTTGCTTGTGGTGAGATCTCCCCATTGAATACCATCTTCAGCCTTAACATCGTTTTCCCGATACTCGATTTTTTGAGTATTGAAATTTACACGAATGATGTAATTGTTGTGCTGAGTATACTTTTTATAGTAGATATTATTTACGCCATCTTCGGGAAGATAGTCCATCGCTTTCAGTAAACTTTTTATACTTTCCGCACTTATCTTCATAGTACAGCCCTCTTACTTTCCCTAAGTCCGATTGTTTTCAATGGTTAAAACAGCGATTTTAGCAACTTTTTGATAATTTAATAGACACATTTCTCAACAAAATATAAAAATCCATTATAACTATCGTAATATTTTATCATAAATTCCCGAAAAATGCAATAGGACGGCACAATTTTTTACAATTTGTACCGCCCTTTTTGATCAAAGCAAATCGTGTTCGATAGATTCAGCCATCTTAGCTTTGTATTCATCGAAAATGTGAAGGTAGGGAAGGGGTGAAGTTTTCGCTTTTGCGAAAGTGAAGTTGCAAGCAGTGAAGTTTGTACTGTCGTACAAGTGAAGTTAAATTTGCCACTTCGACGTCAGGCGAAACTTCACTCGCGAAGTGAACTTCACTATCGAAGATAATTTCACTTGCCCGCAAGGGCAAATTTAGTTGTTCTCGAAGAGATAATAAAAAATGCTCGGCACAACCGAGCATTTTTTGTATCGACCAAAGGTCGAGATTATCTCTTCGAGAACTGAGGTGCACGACGTGCGCCCTTGAGTCCGTACTTCTTTCTTTCCTTCATTCTGGGGACTCTGGTGAGAAGGCCTGCCTTCTTAAGAAGAGGCTTGTAAGCTTCGTCAGCGAGAAGAAGTGCGCGAGCAACACCGTGGCGGATTGCGCCTGCCTGACCGGAAATACCGCCGCCGTTTACGTTTGCAACAATGTCAAACTTACCGACAGTTTCGGTAACGCCGAAGGGCTGGTTTACGATAAGCTTAAGGGTTTCAAGTCCAAAATAATCGTCAACGTCTCTTCCGTTGATGGTGATAGCACCGGTACCGGGATAGAGGCGAACTCTTGCAACAGATTTCTTTCTTCTGCCTGTGCCGTAGAAATAAGGCTTTGCGCTAGTATACATCTTTAGTTACCTCCCAAATTAGTCAAGAACGATGGGCTTCTGAGCCGACTGTTCGTGGTTTTCGCCTGCATAAACGTGCAAACGGGTGAATGCCTTGTCGCCAAGGGAATTGTGGGGAAGCATACCCTTAACTGCGAGCTCCATAGCAAGCTCAGGGCGCTTAGCCATAAGAGTCTTGTAGTTAACTTCCTTAAGACCGCCGATGTAACCGGAATGGTGACGGTAGAACTTCTGCTCAAGCTTCTTACCGGTGAGGTTAGCCTTAGCAGCGTTTACGATAATAACGAACTCACCGCAATCTGCGTGGGGGGTGAATTCAGGTCTGTGCTTACCGCGAAGAATGTTAGCAGCCTTAACAGCGGTCTTGCCGAGGTGCTTGCCTGCTGCGTCAATGACGAACAATCTGCGCTCGATGGTCTCTGCCTTTGCCATGTA
>JAZQRU010000041.1:0-5416 GCA_045629745.1 Eubacteriales bacterium | reverse complement strand
GAAATTTTTAGTATGAGATTTTATTTTTTCTCGGATTTTCTCGGAATTATACGATTTTGGCATAATCCAGCACCAATTGCCCGTGTCGGTTGAGGGCGCGTTAATTCTCGCCTCGTTACCGAGACCGAGATAGTCTTGAATAGGAATTATAACCGTTTTTGCTGGTGTTGAAAGCGCGTAATCAATGAAGCGGTCAAGCGTATTGCGGCTAGTTTTCGGAAGCCTTGCACGAAGCTTTCTTTTTTCCCAAGCCGTAAGCGAGTTGTAGAAGCCGAGCGAGGTCGGGTTATCGTGAGTTCCCGTGTAGACGACGCAGTTCTCAACGTGATTTTGGGGCGCATGAGGATTATCCTTACCGCCGAGGGAAAACTGCATAACCTTCATACCCGGAAAGCCCGTTGCCGAAAGAAGCTCGGCTACACCGTCCTGAAGCATTCCGAGGTCCTCTGCGATTATTGACGCTTTGGGTACTTCTTCCCTTATTCTTATAAAAAGACTATATCCTACGCCCTTTTTTATACTTCCCTCAAGGGCGGATTTTGCGCCTGCGGGAATTGCGAAATAATTTGAGAAGCCTAAAAAATGGTCTATACGGATTTTGTCGTAAAGCTCGCTTGCGCGCTTTACTCTTAAGCACCACCAAAGGTAGCCGTTCTCGCGCATTTTATCCCAGTCGTAAAGAGGGTTGCCCCAAAGCTGTCCCTCTTTTGAGAAATCATCGGGCGGAACACCCGCAACGAGCGTCGGCTTCAGGTCCTTATCAAGAAGGAAGTTTTCGGGCGCGCCGTATACGTCTGCGGAATCAAGCGAAACGTAAATCGGGATATCTCCGATAATTTCAATTCCGCGCGAATTTGCATAAAGCTTAAGGGTTTTCCACTGTTTATCAAATAAATATTGTAGAAAGAAGTGAAAATCCATTTCCTCGGAGTTCTTTTTTTTAAGTGCTTCGAGGTCAGTTTTATGTATTTCGTCAAAGCTCCATTCGTGAAATGCTTTTCCGCCGTTTGCGTGCTTCAGCGCCATAAAGAGCGCGTAATTTTCAAGCCAATACTCTTCTCTTTTTAAAAATTCAAAGAAATCCTCGGGAACGTTTCTTGAAAAGCACGAAAAGGCGCGTCTTAAAAGCGAGAATCTTTCATTATATATATTACCGTAATCAATTCTTTCGCCTGTTTTCGTGAGTGAGGCTAAGTCCTCGACGTCAAGATATCCGTCGTGCACAAGAAGCTCGGGATCTATGAAATACGGATTTCCCGCAAAAGCCGAGGGTGACTGATAGGGCGAGTCACCGTAAGAGGTAGGATTAAGCGGCAAAATCTGCCAATAGCTTTGCCCTGTTTTTTTAAGGAAGTCAACAAACTCATAAGCCTCTTTGCCAAACGTTCCTATTCCGTATTCCGACGGAAGCGAAAATATAGGTAAAAGTATGCCGGTTTTCTTCATAAGTTCTCCGCTTTGGTAAAATTACTATCTAATTATACAAGAAAAGACATGTTTTTTCAATAGCTTTTATGCAAATTTCCACAAGTTGAAAAAAGTTTTTATTTTTTTGTAAAATGTATTGACAACACGTTTTTTTAGTGCTATAATACGGACATAAAATTAAATAGTCGAATCAAAGAATAGTTAGAGGCGCATAAGTCATAAGTAATGTATCAGAGGCTCTCAATAGTCTGTGAGGATATGTGAAAGGGACGGTTGCCGAAATCGACGTAGGGTTGAGCTTGCGTAGGTTGGGCGTTGGTGGAATACTTCAACGACTGTCACAAGACTTCTTGTGGAGTGCTACATTCGATTGAATTTATATATTTCCTTTTTGGGAATTTATGAAAAGGTCGAGGCACTTGCTTCGGCCTTTTAATTTTTCAAAAATTTTATTTCCAAAGGGAAAAAGGAGAAAAACACAATGAAAAAAATTTTGGCACTCATCCTCGCTGTCGTTATGGCAGTATTCGCGCTCACCTCTTGCGGCGGCAGAGAAGCAGTAGACGTATCGGGCTTTAAGAGCCTTGCGGATTTTAAAGATTCCGGCGCAACAATAGGCGCACAGAAGGGTACTTTCCACTACGACGCACTCACAGCTCAGATGTCCGGTGTTAACGCAAAAATGTTCGAGGACTTCCCCGCAATGCTTACAGCTCTTAACGCAGGTACTATCGACGGATACGTTGCAGAAGCTCCTACCGCTTTCGCAGTAATCGAACAGAACGCAGGTCTTAATTACATTCCTCTTGTAAACAACTCAACCGGCTTCACCGCTACCGCAGCTGATACCGGTATTGCAGTTGCTTTCAAGACCGGAAGCGATATGGTTGCAAAGGTTAATGCAATTCTTGCAAATGTTAGCGAAACTACCCAGCAAGCTCTTATGCAGCAGGCAGTAAAAATGAGCATTGATACCGATACAGCTCTCACTGAAGCACTCGTTCTTCAGTCTTCTAACACCAACACATCTAACGGCACTCTTAAGATTGCTATGGAATGTGCTTACGAGCCCTTTAACTGGGCGCAGACCACCGACGTTAACGGTGCAGTAAAAATCAGCAACCACCCCGAAAATATGTATGCAAATGGCTACGACGTTCAGGTTGCTAAGTACATAGCAGCCGAGCTTGGTATGGCTCTTGAAATTCATATGGTTGAATGGGATAGCCTTATCGCAGGTCTTGACGCAGGCACATATGACGGAATTATCGCAGGAATGAGCCCCACAGCAGAAAGAGAAGAAAAGGTTGATTTCACTCAGTGCTACTACAACTCTAACCTCGTAATTATTTACAAGATGGGTTAATTCCCTTTAATAAGGTTTCGGTCGAAATTAGACCGAAACCTATTGTTATGTTTAAGAAAATGACATTTTAGGCAGATTGGAGAGAAATATGTTTTTTCAAAACGTAACCGATATAATTTCAAAGTACTGGGAGCTGCTTCTTTCGGGTATGGGCATGACTATACTTATCGCGCTTAACGGTACGATTATCGGCTTGCTTATAGGTCTTCTTGCAGGAATTATAAGAACTATTCCTAAATCTAAAAACAAGGCTTTATATTATACACAAAAGGTAGTCAACGCGATAATTTACGTTTACGTTGAGATTTTCCGAGGCACGCCTATGATGGTTCAGGCGATGGTTATATACTGGGGCTATGCATTTATGAACGGCGGAGCTACTCTTCCCCTAGTTCCCGCAGGTATATTTATCGTTTCCATTAACACGGGTGCCTATATGACGGAAATCGTCAGAGGCGGTATAATCTCAATAGACAAAGGACAGTTTGAGGGGGCGTACTCCGTTGGTATGACGCACTGGCAAGTAATGATTCACGTTATAATCCCTCAGGTTCTTAAAAACATACTTCCCTCTATCAGTAACGAATTCGTTATCAACATCAAGGATACCTCGGTTCTTAACGTTATAGGCGTTGCAGAGCTTTACTTCAACGCATCTATAATCCAGAGTATGACTTGGGATATATTTGAAACCTACCTCATTATTTGCGTGCTCTACTTCGTTATGACGTTCTCCGTAACAAGATTCTTAAGATTCTGCGAAAAGAAGCTTGACGGCGGAAAAAATTATACAATTTGCGGCTCGCAGTCCGATCCTAAAGCCGAAATAAAGATTACTACCGAGGGGGCAAACTGATATGGAAAACGTTATTGAGCTTCGCCACTTAGAGAAATCCTTTGGCGACCACGAGGTTTTAAAGGATATAAACCTTAGCGTTAACAAAGGAGAGGTTATCTCGGTTATCGGTTCGTCAGGCTCCGGTAAAAGTACTATGCTTCGCTGCATAAATCTTCTTGAAGAGCCGACGGGCGGTGAGATTTTCTTCAAGGGCACTGAAATACGCGATAAATCTCTTAAGCTTACCTCGTATCGCGCGCAGGTTGAGATGGTTTTCCAGCAGTTCAACCTTTTCGCAAATATGACGGCTCTTGACAACTGTGTTAAGCCGCAGACTATAGTTCTTAAAAGACCTAAGGAAGAGGCGAAAAAAATCGCTCTTGAATGCATTGAAAAGGTTGGTATGTCCGCATTTATCAATGCGCGTCCCGCACAGCTTTCGGGAGGCCAGAAGCAAAGAATTGCCATAGCGCGCGCGCTTTCAATGAACCCCGAGGTTATCCTCTTTGACGAGCCTACCTCGGCCCTCGACCCAGAAATGGTCGGCGAGGTTCTTGAGGTTATGAAGGACCTTGCTAAGTCCGGATATACTATGATAGTCGTTACTCACGAAATGGACTTTGCGCGCGAGGTTTCCGACAGAGTCGTATTTATGGACAACGGATATATCGTTGAAGAAGCAAGCCCAGAAGAGCTTTTCGGAAATCCTAAGATGCCCAGAACAAAAGAATTCCTTTCAAGATATCTCGGGGAAAAATAATGTGAGCATTTTGTGAACGACGTTACACAAGCGAAAATCGATTATACTCCCTCATAATACAATAAGTTTACGAAACACGCGTGACTTATGCTTGTTCTTACGTTATTTGCTAAGAATATGAAAATGAAAGAATTGTAAAAAAAGGCAGAATGCGTTGCATTCTGCCTTTTCAAGTGTTATTAGAACTTAAAAGAATCTTCGTTGATTTCGCCGTACTTTGCTGCGGTTGCTTTTCCGCCTGCAATAGTAATTATGATACCCTTAACTTCTTCGCCCTCGTCAACGAGCTTTTCAAGGTCTTCCTGAGACTTAACGCCTTTAACTGCGATAATAATACCGCCTCTGCCTACAACGGGAATAGCAGCGGTAAGGTCAATTGCTTCGTCGCCAAGGTCTTCCATTACTTCTTCATAAGTAAGAGCCTTTTTGTCTTTAGCTGCATCATTGATTTTCTGTGCATAAGACTCGGAAACGTTGCTTCCGCAAGAAGCAAGAACGCCTACCATAAGTATGCAAACGAGAACAAGTGATACGATTTTCTTCATTGTCATTTCTCCTTTTGAATATTAGTTTTTAGCTAAGAGTATTATAGCATAGTTTTTTTAATTTGTCACTACTTTTTTCAAAAAATAGCACAAGAAATTTATGGCTTTGAGATAATTGACACATCTATTTCTTTTGTTCCGCTAATTATATCCTCTTCCTTGAAGTTTTCTCTGCTATCGAACAATGAAAATTCTGCCGCTCGGCTTATCGCTATCGTCGGGCAGTCTTGAAATTTCCTTATGTTTTCCGCATATTTTTCGTCTTTGGGCGATACAGTATATGTAAGGATTTTGTTTCATCGGTTCCCATAACTTACCTCTTTGCACTCTTTAAGGCTTATAGCATAAAGAATCGAGTGCTCTAACTGAACACTCGATATGGTCGGAATGACAGGATTTGAACCTGCGACATCTTCGCCTACGCCGCCCGTCCGGTCACATAGTCGTCATCTATGACGAGCATAGCGCGTCAAATCTGA
>JAZQRU010000040.1:0-45217 GCA_045629745.1 Eubacteriales bacterium | reverse complement strand
AAATAGAAAAAACTCATGTGCAACAGATAGTGGCATATATTATGCAGGTATATGGCAGGAGCTTGGGTTAAAGGAAACACAAGAATGCGAGGATTGGGCAAAATCGTTGTTTTAAACTCTTGCTATAAAAAGGGTTAGATGTGTTTTTTATAATATTCTGAAAAAGTGAGAATAATAAAAAAAGAAAAAAACGAGAAAAATTTTAGAAAATCCAAAAAAAATTATAAAAAGGTATTGACAATTGAAAATGAATGTGATATAATACATCTCGTCGGTTGAGAGATGCTGGTGTAGCTCAATGGTAGAGCAGCTGATTTGTAATCAGCAGGTTGGGGGTTCGACTCCCTTCACCAGCTCCATTTTTTAACCGATAAGGGGGAATTCCCGAGCGGCCAAAGGGGGCAGACTGTAAATCTGTTGTCACTGACTTCGCTGGTCCGAATCCAGCTTCCCCCACCAAAAAAACCTCGTTCTTCGGAACGAGGTTTTTTTATCCAAGCCGCAGGCTTGGCATATCATCCGACGCAAGTCGGCATATACTAGGATATTCCTTGGTTTTACTCCGTAAGCGAACCGCCCCATTCGACGACTGTAAAGCCCTCGCGGGTGACGGGCTCAAAGCTTTGCGGGGGGATTTCGACCTCGCTTTCTGCAGAGTAGTAAGCCATAAACACGCGCAAAATGCTGTCGGGCGCGGGGCTTATTTCAAGGCGTGCCGTATCGGTGTAGCTCTCTTTTTGGAAAGAGATTACGTTGTAAGGATTATTTTGCATTTGGGGAAGCCAATAAATAATAAACTCGTTAGCCTCGCGTGGCGTTAAGCCTTGCTCCGCAAGTGCCCATTCAAGAAAGCTTGCGGTGTCCTCGCCGCGCACGCAAAAGCCCTCGCTAAAGTCCCATTCGGTGCTTTGCATAGCTTCCCAATAAAGAGCGTAATACTCTTTTCCGTCAGGAAATACGAGAGTGCCGTCGGGGTGAGCAACGAAGCCCTGCCAACCGCCCTCAGAGTATTCTGGATACGTAACGGAAAGAGCGCCGTCAATCTTGATTTTCACGGAGCATTCCGTGGGGACTTCGGGATACATATATATGATAGGCTTTTCGATACGGACAGGCACATCAATACTATCGGCTTCTATCCTTACGTATTGCTTCTTGTCAAGAGGGCGCTCTGCCTTTGAAAATTCCACCTCCACCTCTACTCCGAGCTCCCATTTATATGCCGTAGACGAAATGACGTAGACCTTTTCTCCCCATTCGTTAACGTAATACGGAGAGCATAGCTCGAGAAGCAAAACGTCGCTTGATATTTTTTCCCGAACTATTCCGTAGATATAAACGGGATTTTCAAGCTCAACGATTTCTTTTTCATTGTCCGAGAGTTGTGGGAGAGCTCGCGAGTTATTCCGACAAGACCAAGCACTGAAGCAAAATGTGAGAAGAAAAATTACTAAAACGATTTTTTTCATAAAATACTCATTTCCACGCAAAAAGCTTAAGGTTATTCCAAAAACATACTACCATACATATATGAAAAAGTCAAGCATTGCGCATCTTTGCCGTTGGCTTTGGCTTAGCGTATAGCCGAACTCATAATGCTTATACTCGGGTTGATAGCTCTCGGAGCTCCAGAGGACGACGGTGAAACAGTGATTTTCGGCATTTTCGCAACGGATACTGAGAAGAAAATCCGCTTCGGAGAATGATTTTTAAAACCACTTGACAAAGTCACGCAGCGGTGCTATAATTGTAGCATAATTCAGAAAGAAAGGAGGAAAGTACAAATGAATAACAAGCTTTTAAACTGCAATTTCAAAAACGAAATTTTATCCGTACGGTCCTCCGAGTGTTTAATATAAGGGTATTTTAATTTTTCGGAAAATACTCGTATTATGCGCCCCGAGCTATACGGCTTGGGGCGCTTTTGCGTTTTTTAGCTTAGGCAAGAGAGATAAGTGCCGAAAACGCTGAAAACTAAGGTTTCAGAGCGAGTTCGGATTATTCACTCTTGCCTACGGTACGACACTCGGCAGACAAAACAATCTTTTTGTAAAGAGCTTTGCTTTGGGGGGAGCTTTGTCTTTACAAAATACACACCGAAATTCAAGTGACACAATGAAAATTATATTTGACTATTTAAAGCCCTACAGAAAAAAGCTTATATCGGTTGCGGTGCTTCACGCGCTCGCGACATTTACGAGCTTGCTTATGCCATACGTTATGAGCCTTATAGTAGACGAGGGTATAACGAAAAGGGATACGGGCATCATTTTTAAATCGGCAGGCGTAATGCTTGCTCTTGCCGCAATTTCGCTTTTGTCAAGCATTTTATCAAATAAAATAAATTCTCAGGTTACAACGAGCTTTACCGCAAAGCTTTGCGCGGCAAACTTCAAGAAGATAAATTCCCTATCCGAGTCGCAATACTCAAAAATAGGCTCTTCAAGTCTGCTTACGCGCTCAACCGACGATATATTTAACCTTGAGGGCGCGGCAAGCGAACTCGTCTACACCTTGGTAACGGTTCCGATAATGCTAATCGGCGGAACGGCTTTAGCCTTTTCACAAGACGCTATGCTCTCTTTGATTTTTCTTGTATCGGTACCGCCCGTTCTTATTTTCATAGTCTTTCTCGTAAAGCCGCTTGGAAATTTATGGGATATGGCAGATAAGTACATTGATACTCAAAACAGAGTTATAAGAGAGCGCCTTTCGGGACTCAGAGTAATAAGGGCGTTTAACAACGAGGAAAAGGAGCACGAAAGAGCCAAGGGCGCGACAGAGGAAATGGCGAAATATATTATACGCTCCAACGTTCGCTCGGGATATATCGAGCCTGTCGCTATGCTTCTTTTAAATCTTGCAACCGTTTTTATGCTTTGGTTCGGTGCAGAAAGAGCCGAAGCGGGAAAGCTCTCCGATGCGGGTGACGTTATAGCGGTTATTCAGTACGTTGCCTTAATTGCAAACGCGGTTCTTATGCTTTCGTGGACTATTGCGTGGCTTCCTAAGCTCAAGGTTTCCGCGAAGAGAATATCCGAGGTTTTTGATATGGAGGTCTGCGACGTTGGCGCTGACGACGTTTTCACCTCTCCTTTCGATTCTTCAAAGGGCGTAAGCGTGGAATTATGTAATGTTAACTTTACATATCCCGACGCAAGCATTCCGACACTTTACGACGTTTCAATGAAAATCGAGGCGGGTGAGAGCGTTTCGATAATAGGGGGAACAGGCTCGGGTAAAAGCACCGTTATCAAGCTGCTTTTGGCGTTTTACTCTCCCGATAGCGGAGAGATATACATAGATTCCATTCCCAGAAGCTCACTCAAGAAAAACGAGATGCGCTCCGCATTCTCCGTATCACTTCAAAGAGGAATGGTGTTCGAGGGAAGCTTCCGCGATAACATCAATATGGGAAGACGCGAGGCGAGTGATGAAATTCTTATGGATGCAGCGCAGGATGCCGAGCTTTCCGAGTTTATAAATTCACACGGGGAGGGACTTTCCTACATTCTCGTGGGTATGGGACAGAATATAAGCGGCGGTCAGAAGCAGAGGACAAATATGGCAAGAACGCTCGTGCGCGATGCTTCTGCTTACATATTCGACGATAGCTTTTCGGCACTTGACTACCTGACGGAGCGAAAGATACAAGCTCGCCTTAAGAAAAGGCTTAAGGGAAAAACGAGAATAACCGTTACGCAACGCGTATCAACGGCTCTCGCTTCGGATAAAATCTTCGTTATGGACAGAGGCCGTATAGTTGGAGAGGGCACGCATAAGGAGCTTATAAAATCCTCTCCGATTTACAGAGAAATCGCCCTCTCGCAGCTTGGCGAAGAGGCTTTGGGGGGTGATGTGAATGACTAAAGAAAAGACGAACTCAATAAAATCCAGCTTCAAAATCATAGGGCGTATACTTAAGGATACAAAGCCCATTGCCCATTGGCTTGTCTTAGCCGCTTTTATAAGTCTTGTATCGGTTCTTCTCGCTATGACTGCTCCCGAAATCGTGGGAGAAGTAAGCAACTCAATATACGAGCTTTGCGCAAACGGAATTACAATAGACCGGAGCTTATTTTTGAAAAGGATAGCAACGCTTGCCGTAGTTTACGTTTTATCTTCTCTTACGGGAATTTTAACAATGTCGCTTATGAACAACGTCGTTTCAAAGCATTTTACTTGCAGAATACGCGTTGATATGAGCGCAAAAATCGCAAGAATTCCCGTCGCAAAGGTTGACGGTGTTCCAAACGGCGAGATTATTTCCCGTATGACGAACGACGTTTCGATTATGGGCGGCTCGGTTCACGATATTTTCAATATTATTATCAACGGTGTAATCAAGCTCATAGCTATAAGCGTTATCATATTTATAGCAAATCCGATTATGGCGGCGGTGCTTATCGTTTTCGTTCCCCTCTCTATGCTTATATCTGCGCGCCTTGCCGCAAAGAGCGAAAAATATTTTAACGAAAGCCGAGCCGCCGCGGGTAAAATATACGCACTTTCCGAGGAAAATCTCACGGGATTTGACACAGTTAAGGCATTTAACTGCGAGGCAAGGTGGCAAGCGGAATATGAAGCTCTATTAAAGGATTACAGACAAAAATCCTACAAGGCATATCTCGTTTCGGGAACGGTTCAACCTATAGTTGCTCTTATAAACAGCTTTTCTTACATCGCTATATGCATAATAGGCGGTCTTCTTGCGATATACACGGAGAGCGACGTCGGCGACCTCGTAAGCTTTCTTCTCTTCTCAAAGCTCTTTGCAGGGCCGCTTGAATCCATAGCGGGCGGAATGTCTATGATGCAGTCGACGATAGCTTCCGCAAATAGAGTTTATGAATTTCTTGACGGCGAAGAAATGGTCGAGGTTCAAAATGAATCAAATCTTTCGCCCTGCAAGGGAGAGGTCGTTTTTGAAAACGTGTGCTTCTCTTACAAAAAGGATACGCCTCTTATAGAAAACTTGAATCTCACCGTAAAGCCCGGTGAAAAAATCGCAATTGTCGGACCGACGGGAAGCGGAAAAACCACGATAGTAAATTTGCTTATGCGTTTTTATGACGCGGATAGCGGCAGAATACTCGTTGACGGAGTTGATATTACCAAGGAAAGACGCTGTGACGTTCGCGAAATGTTTGGAATGGTTCTTCAAGACACTATGCTCTTTTCGGGAACGATATACGATAACATTGCTTACGGCAAAGAGGGCGCGACAATGGAAGAGGTTATGCTTGCGGCAAAGCGAGCGAGAATAGATTTCTTCATAGACACGCTTCCTGATGGGTATAACACGGTGATAAACGAGGAAAGCACCAATATAAGCGGCGGTGAAAAGCAGCTTCTCACCATAGCGCGCGCATACCTTTCCGCAAGGCCCATACTAATTCTTGACGAAGCAACGAGCAACGTTGATACGAGAACGGAGCTTCTTATCCAAAAAACTATGGACGAGCTTATGAGGGGAAAAACCTCTTTCGTTATCGCTCACAGACTTTCCACTATTGAGAACGCGGATAAAATTCTCGTCATTAACAACGGACAGGTTGTCGAAATGGGAACGCACAAAGAGCTTCTCAAAAAAGGCGGACTCTACGCGGAAATACACAATAGCCAATATTCTACGGTATAATCGAAGAGTGTTTATCTTTTATAGCTTTGATATATTTTCTCATAGGGTATTGCAAATTTTCATATATCGTGCTATAATTTAAAATAATTTATTTTTTAATCGCCGAAATTTCCGTGCTTCAAGGAAGGACAAATTTATGAGAACAGTTATCAAAATAGGCTCGTCTACGCTTACGTATTCAAACGGATGCGTTAATATAAGACGTATAGAGGCGCTTTGCAAGGTTATCAGCGATATGATGAACTCTGGCTCTGAGGTTATCCTCGTTTCCTCAGGCGCTATCGCTACGGGCGTCGGAAAGCTTAATTTGCGGAAAAAGCCTTGCGATATAGCGGGAAAGCAGGCTATGGCGGCTATCGGTCAGTGCGAGCTTATGTATCTTTACGACAAGGAGTTTTCGCTTTATAATCACACGGTTGCGCAAATACTTCTCACGGCTCCCGACCTTGATTCGCTCGACAGACACAAAAAGTTTGAAAACACTATAGAAAAGCTACTTGAATACGGCGCACTTCCGATAATAAACGAAAACGACACCGTTGCAACGGAGGAGATAGAATTCGGCGACAACGATACCCTTGCGGCAAGAGTTGCGGCAAGTGTGGGGGCGGAGCTTCTCGTTCTTATGTCCGATATTGACGGGCTTTACACAGAGGACCCGCATAAAAATCCCAATGCAACGCTTATCCCTGCGGTTTACGAGATAGACGAGAAAATCGAGGCTATTTCGGGCGGTGCGGGAAGCGCGCTCGGTACTGGCGGTATGCAGACGAAGATAAAGGCGGCTAAAATCGCTATGGCGGCAGGCTGCGATATGATAATTACAAACGGCTCTACACCCGAGATACTTTACAAGGTTATAGACGGTGAGGATTTCGGAACTAGATTTTACGCAAAGGGATAAAAAATGACTTCAACTAAAGAAATACTTGAAAGAGCAAAGCTTGCAAAACGCGCGCTTCGCGCTTTCGGCGAAAAGGATATAAACGGAGCTCTCGGCTTAATGGCAGACGAGCTTATCGCGGCGAGCGCAAAAATCCTCGAAGAAAACGCAAAAGACGTTGAGGCGGCTCGCGCGAGCCTTTCTTCCGTTATGATAGACAGACTTATGCTTTCCGAATCGAGAATTCTCGCTATGGCAAACGGAATACGCGAGCTCGTTGCTCTTTCCTATCCCGTGGGCCGCGTGGTTTCCGAGGTCGTTCGCCCGAACGGACTTATCATAGACAAGATTTTATCGCCTATGGGCGTTGTTGCTATAATTTATGAATCGCGCCCCAACGTTACGAGCGATGCGGCGGCGCTCGCCCTTAAAAGCTCAAACGTTTGCGTGCTTCGCGGCGGCAAAGAAGCTTACAGAAGCGCAAAAGCCATAACCGAGGCTATGCGCAAAGGGCTTAAGCTTGCGGGGCTTCCCGAGGACGCAATTCAGCTCGTTGAGGACACCACTCGCGCTAGCGCTTACGAGCTTATGAAGGCTCGCGGATACGTTGATTTGCTTATACCGCGCGGCGGAAAGGGACTTATTTCGGCTTGCGTTGAGAACGCAACGGTTCCTTGTATTGAAACGGGCACGGGAATTTGCCATATTTACGTTGACAAGGCCGCAGACATTGAAATGGCGCTTACGATAGTTGACAACGCTAAGACCTCGCGCCCGTCAGTTTGCAACGCGGCAGAGGTTTGCCTCGTGCACGAGGATATTGCGGGGGAATTTTTACCGAAGCTTAAGGCAAGACTTTGCGACGGGCGCGAGCATCCCGTTGAATTTATATGCGACGAGAGTGCTTTCAAAATAATAGGCGGAACGGCGGCAGACGGGGATTCCTTCGACACGGAATTCCTTGACTATAAGCTTGCCCTAAAGCTCGTTTCTTCGGTTGAAGAGGCGTGCGAGCATATCGCAAATCATTCAACTATGCACAGCGAGGCTATAATTACAAGCGACGACGAGGCGCGTGAATACTTCACCTTGAACGTTGACAGCGCGGCGGTTTATCACAACGCATCAACGAGATTTACCGACGGCGGAGTTTTCGGGCTTGGGTGCGAAATGGGAATTTCGACGCAGAAAATGCACGCGCGCGGCCCTATGGGAATTGAGGAGCTTTGCTCCTACAAATACGTAATTCGCGGGAACGGACAGGTTAGATAATATGAAAATAGGTTTTATTGGCGCAGGAAATATGGGCTCGGCTCTTGCAAGGGCGGCGGCTCACAGCGCAGAAATTTACGTTTACGATATAGACGAAGCTAAAGCTTCCTCGCTTGCAAAAAGCGTTTCGGGCAAGGTATCGAGCATTTCCGAAATGGCAGAGGCTTGCGATTATCTTTTTATCGCGGTTAAGCCGAATTTCGTCAAAGAGGTTGTTACTAAAACCGTTGCGGCAGAAGTAAAAGAGGGCTTAACTCTCGTTTCAATGGCAGCGGGCGTGTCCCTTTATTCACTTGACGAAATGACGGGCGGCTCGCTTCCCGTAATAAGAATTATGCCGAACACTCCCGTTGCAGTCGGCAAGGGCGTCGTTCTCACCGCGGGCAACGCTCGCGTTACGAAAGAGAAGCTTTCCGAGTTTAAAGCTGTAATGGCGGCTGCAGGAGATATTGAATTTATAGACGAGAGCCTAATTGATGCGGGCACGGCGCTTTCGGGCTGCTCCCCCGCTTTCGTTTATATGTTCATTGACGCGCTCGCTTCGGGCGCCACCGTGGCAGGACTTGACAAGAGTGAGTCGCTTAAGTTTGCCGCGAAAACTCTTATCGGAGCATCGACGCTTCTTCTTGAAAGCGGAAAGACGCCCGAGGAGCTCAGAGATGCCGTTTGCAGCAAGGGCGGAAGCACTATTGAGGGTGTTAAATCCCTTTTTGCCGACGGCTTCCCCGAAACCGTCAAGCGAGCAGTTCTCGCTTCGTACAAGAGAACGCTTGAGCTCGGTAAATAAATTTTAGTGGAAAAAGCATATTTTCCCCCTTTTTTATCACCGAGTTTTATAAATTCTGAAAGAAAAATATTTTTTTTAAAAAAGCTATTGCATTTTAGAATTTTTTGTGTTATAATATCATTCGTCAATTTATGATTAAAAAATAATTCAGATAGATGTCCGCCGAAAGGTGAGATATTCAGGAGGTGTCAAAATGGCTAAATGTAGCATTTGCGGTAAGGGCGTTGCTTTTGGACATAACGTTTCCCACTCCAACCGTAAGACAAACAGAACTTGGAAGCCCAACATTCGCAAGGTTAAGGCTGTTGTAGACGGCACGAACTGTTCCGTATACGTTTGCTCCCGTTGCTTGCGTTCAGGAAAGATTGAACGCGCTTAATGCGAGTTTTCCAAAACAAAAAAAGCGAGATTTAACGGCATTTAATCGTGCTCGGAGTTCTCGCTTTTTTGTTTGAGGTAGCTTATGAAAATTTGTATTGTTGACGAAAGAATGCCCGAGGCGGCAAAAAGGCACCTCGCACTCGAGGGCTTTTATATAATTGAAGCAAATCGAAGCAAGGGGTTATCGGAGCCTCTTTCCTCGCACCCCGATATGCTTTTCTTTTTTCACGAAAAAACGCTTATCTCCACAGCGGAATATTGCGGCGAAAATCCCTTTATTTTTGAGGACCTGTCAAGGCTTATCCCAGGACTTACGATAAAGCTTACCGCTGATAGCTTTGCAGAAAAATACCCTCGCGATGCGATTTTCAACGCGCTCGTTATGGGTAATAAAATCTTTTTAAAAGAAGATAGTGTATCAAGCTCGGTTATCGAATACGCGAAGAGGCGCGGACTTGAAATTTGCAATACGCGCCAAGGCTATTCTGCTTGCACGACGCTTGCGCTTTCCGACAGGGCGGCAATAACGGCAGACCAGGGTATGGCGAAGCTGTTAAGCTCTCACGGAATTGATGTCACTCTTATAAATAACGGTGATATTTCACTTTCGCCCTATGAATACGGCTTTATAGGCGGAGCTTCGGGCGTTTTTCGCGATAAGCTTTATTTTATCGGCGACTTGAGGCTTCACCGCGACGCTGAAAAAATCGAAAATGCGGCAAGGCTTCAAGGCCTTTCGCCCGTATCACTCGGAAGTTTTCCCCTTATCGACCTCGGTAAGATTATTTTTATCGATAGCGATATTTAAAATCACGGACAAAAACGGAATTAAAAGAAGACCGAATATTCCGAAAAGAGAATATGAGGCATAGATAAGAACGAGGGTTAAAATGGGATGTATACCGAGGTTTTTACCCACAATTTTCGGCTCGATAAGATTTCGTATAATTTCCGTGACGGCAAAAAGTGTGAGAAGTCCTATTCCAAGCCCCGCGTTGCCGAAAATTATCTCGAAAATTCCCCAAGGAATAATAAACGCGCCTATCCCTATCACGGGAAGCATATCGAGAAGCGCAAAAAGAGTCGCAAGAAGTATTGCGTATTTTACCCTAAGAATCAAAAATCCGACGAGTAAAATCGCAAAGACAAAAAGCATTATTACAAGATACGAGCGCATATAACGAAGCGCGGTTATCAAAAATTTGTTTTTAAAGCTTACGAGCTTTTTTGAAATATTTTTGGGAAGAGCCTCTCTCACCCGTCTGTTTATATTATCAAGGTCGAGTGAGAAATATATTGCGGATATGAGCGCCGTGATAAGAAAAATCAAAATTCCGGGGACAGATGCGGCAATACCCGTTACAACGTTCACAAAGCCCGATAGAACGTTTGACAACAGCCCCTTAAGTGCTTCTGTAATTCTCTCTTCGATTATAGCTGCACCCTCGCTCTCGCCGAAAATTCCCGCAAGCGGATTTATAAGTTTTTCTATAACGGCGTATATTCTCTCGTCTTCGGCAAGCCCGGAGAGAAAAGTCCAAGCCTCGCGCCCTGCGTATATAAGTATCCCGACTATCGCGCCAAGTCCTGCAAAAACGACAACTAAAGTTAGCAAAATCGAAATTACTTTCTCGGGAATTTTAACACGGGATGATATTTTGCGAGCAACAGGGCGCACCATAAAAGCAACTCCCCAAGCTAAGAAAAATGGCAAGGCTATATTTAAAAGCCGAGTTATAAGAAGATAGGAGAGAGCAATAATGCCGAGCGCGACTATAACAAAATCACGCAAGGATTTAATTTTTTCTTTATCCATAAAATCCCCCAAAGGCGTTTTATTTAATTGTATTCATTTTAACTAAAAAATACACAAGGAGAACAAGAAATGATTGTAATTGAAATGGAAAACGGTGCAAAAATCGAGATTGAGCTTTATCCCGAGCACGCGCCCATCACGGTTAAAAACTTCGAGAAGCTTGTTTCAGAGGGCTTCTACGACGGACTTACCTTTCACAGAATAATCCCCGGATTTATGATTCAGGGCGGCGACCCTCTCGGAAACGGAATGGGCGGCTCTGATGAAAATATCGAGGGCGAATTCCGCGCAAACGGACACAACAACCCAATAAAGCACGTTCGCGGTGTAATTTCTATGGCACGCGCATTCAACCCCAATTCCGCGTCGAGCCAGTTCTTTATTATGCACGCCGATGCTCCTCACCTTGACGGACAGTATGCGGCATTCGGAAAGGTTACGTCGGGTATGGAGGCGGTTGACGAAATTGCAAGCGTTCCCACCGATTACAACGACAGACCTAAAATCGCTATGCGTATGAAAAAGGTATATATCGCATAATGGAAAACACAAAGACTAACATTTTAACGAAACCTTTGGTAGTTGCCGTAATTGCACTTTTCTGTTGCGCCCTATGGGGGAGTGCTACGCCTTTTATTAAAACAGGCTATGAGCTTTCACTTCCCGTCCGCGACGTTTCGTCGACTATACTTTATGCCGGAATAAGATTTTTTATGGCGGGTGTGCTAACCGTAATTATATATAGCATTGCGAGAAGAAAGTTACTGATTTCGAAGCTTGAAAACACGGGTGTAATTCTCTCCGTTTCACTTTTCCAGACTGTTTTGCAATACATCCTATTTTACATCGGACTTGCAAACACAAGCGGAGTTAAGGGCACTGTTTTAAGCGGTTCAACCGCCTTTTTTGCGGTTCTTATTTCCGCTTTGCTTTTCAAGCAGGAAAAGTTGACTCTTAAAAAAATTATCGCTTGTGTTTTAGGCTTTGCAGGAATTGTTATCGTAAACCTCAAGGGCCTTGACTTCAATATGAATTTTCTCGGTGACGGCTTCGTTATTTTATCAACCGCGGCTTGCGCTACGTCGTCGGTTCTCATAAGAAAATTCTCATCTCGCGAGGACCCCGTAATAATAAGCGGATACCAGTTTATCGCTGGCGGTCTTTTTATGACGCTTGCAGGAATTATTTTCGGCGGAAAGGTAGTTTTCCCCGACTTTAAAGCGGTAGCGGTGTTAATTTATCTTGCATTTCTTTCCGCGGCGGCATACTCCCTTTGGGGACTTTTGCTCAAATACAACCCCGTTTCCAAGGTTACGATTTACAGCTTTACAACCCCCATCTTCGGCGTTATTCTTTCCGAAATTATGCTCGCGGGCGAGGACAGCAACGTAAGCTACATAAACCTCGGGATAACCCTAGTTCTCGTCTGCACGGGAATTATTCTTATCAACTATAAAAAGTCCGACTCTAAGCAACGCGCGAATTAAAGCACCTGCTTTTTACAATGAAAAACCTCTTGCACTAAATTCTATGCAAGAGGTTTTTTGTTTCTTTGTTTTGAACTTACCGCATCTCAGAATAGCGACACAATCCACTCTGCGAGGGGTACGTAGGCTATTGGCAAAAAAATTGCGGGGAGCATATTTGCGATTTTAATTCTTTTCGTACTGATTTCAAGCATATTGATACCCATTCCAATAAGAATTACCCCGCCAACGGCACTCATTTCGGTAACAACGGCAGACGAAAGAACAGGAGCAAGGGCGCCGCTTGCAAGCAGGGTAAGCGCGCCTTGAAAAACAAGCACGAAGAGCGCGGCAAACATAACACCGAAGCCCATTGCGGTGGCAAACATCATACTTGAAACGAAGTCAAGCGCGCTTTTTGCGTAAATGATGCTATTGTTTCCGTTGATGCCTGCTTCAAGCGAGCCCATAATCGTCATTGAGCCGACGCAAAAAACTATACAGGCGGTGACGAAGCCCTCGGTGAAACGGTTTTCTGCCATTTTACCTTTGAAAAGTTTTGTTTTTATGAAGTCGCCAGCGCCATCTATTCCGTCGTCAACGCGAAGAAGCTCACCTATGACTGTTCCAAGCGCCATTGAAATTATAACGCAAAGAAAGTCCGCGGTTTTGATGGCGCTCGTAATTCCTATAACGAGAGTTACTAGAGCCAAAGCCGTTATCACGGCTTTAGTGAATTTTTCATTTATTTTGTTTCGGAAAAGCAAGCCTACCGCGCTTCCGAGAAGAACGCATACTACGTTTACCAATACGGCTAACATTTTATCACCTTATTCTTAATAAGCTTTAAATCCGAACAGAAGAGCTTATTATTGATTTCAGCTAAAAAACGTGCCCAAGTCACAGAGCTTGGGCACGTTTTGATTTACAAATTAAGCATATTTTTTAACTATTGCTTTCATTTCGTCAAATCTTGCTTCCATATCGGAAACTAGCTTGAACTGGTTGCGCGCTCTGTCAAGGTTTTGTCCTTCGCGGTGGGTACGGAAATACGTGTCACCCGAGAGATAGTCGGTAAGGAAACGCATTCCACACTCAAGAGTCATCATTATTGCGCCGTAGGGGAGCATTTCAAGCTCGAAGTCGGTAAGACCGCCCTTTGCGCCCTTGATAAAGCCTTTGACGTAAAGCTCGTACAGTTCTATATCAAAATTAACCTTGGAAAGATCCTTTTCGTCTTCAAGTGCCGTCGTTGCGCCGAAACGAATGGAATCACCGAAGTCGTTTACGGAGTAGCCGGGCATAATAGTGTCAAGGTCGATAATGCAAAGAGCCTTGCCGCTATCCTTATCGAAAAGAATGTTATTAAGCTTTGTGTCGTTATGAGTTACTCTCAATGGAAGCTTGCCCTCGTTGCGAGCCTTTTCAAACGTTCCGATAAACTCTTCGCGGGAGTTTGCAAATTCAACCTCTTCAAAAACCTCTCTAAGTCTTCCGCACTTATCAAGAGCAACTGCCTCGCGGAGCTGACGAAGACGGTCAGGGGTGTTGTGGAAATTAACTATCGTTTCAACGAGAGTTTCTGCGGGATAGTCGCGAAGCATATACTGGAAGTTACCGAATGCAACCGCGCTGTCATAGAACTGCTCAGGGCGCTCTACCTTATCGAAGCTCATACTGTCCTCAACGAAAATGAGCGCGCGCCAGTATTCACCGTTTTCATCAAGATAGTAGTTCTTACCGTCAAGAGTTTTGATAACGTTAAGAGTTTCACGCATAGGATCGCCGCCCTCTTTAACTATCATATCTGCAAGATATGCGGTTACCTTCTGAAAGTTATTCATAAGGTTTACGGGATCTTTAAATACGTTCTTGTTTATCCTCTGGAATATGTATCTCTTTTTATCGGTTGTCACAAGTCTTGTGTCGTTGATGTGGCCCGAACCGTAAGGCTCTCCGCTTATAAACTCTCCCTCTACTCTGAAGTTTTTGACGATAGTTTCAATCATTTTGAAATCTCCATTCCGCCATATTGGCTTTGTTTTTTGTTTTCGAAGCCTCGCTCCGAGAGAATTGTATGCCGGAAAATTTAATTATAAATCTGTTTATATTCGTACTGAAGGCCGAGAAGCGCCGCACCGATAATGCCCGCGTCGTTTCTGAACTCTGCCGCAACGAGCCTTGTTCTCACACCGTCAATACCAAAAGTTTTATGAAAAACTCGCTCGCGAAGGGGTGCAAGAACGGTCTCGCCCTCACGCGAAATTCCGCCGCCAATACAGACTACGTCCGGTTGAAAAATATTTATAACGTTTTCAACCGCAACGGCAAGCGAATCAATAAAGCCGTCAATAACGAGCTTTGCGTATTTATCCCCTGCCTCCATAGCCTTAAATGCCGTTCTGCCTCTTACGCGTTCAAGGTCGCCATCAACCTCACGCCACATGAGGCTTTCGGGATAAAGCCCCATTATCCTTTTCGTTTCCTTAACGAGCGCCGTCGCCGAGCAATAGGCTTCAAGGCAACCGCGCTTTCCGCACACGCAGCTTCTGCCGCCCGCAACGAGCACGGTGTGGCCCATTTCCGCCGCAAAGCCGTTGATACCCTCCCAGATTTTGCCGTCGATTACTATGCCTCCGCCGACACCTGTTCCGAGAGTGAATGCAACTAGGGATTTTGCGCCTCTGCCCGAACCGCATACGGCTTCTGCGTAAGCTGCGGCATTTGCGTCGTTCGCAACGTACGTTGGTCTTTTCGTTACGTCTGAAAGGATTTTTTTAAGCTCGGCATTTGTCCAATAAAGATTAAAAGCCGTGACAACGATACCATCTTTTACGATACCCGGAGTTGCTATACCTATCCATTCAACGTCGGACAACCTTATGCCCTCTTTGTAGCACAGCTTCCTTGAAACGTCGGCAATATCACCAGAAATGCTCTCGCAGGAGCGCGGGGCGTTGGTTTTAAAGCTGAACCGTCTTACTATGCTTTTCGTATCGAGCCTTACAAGGCCCACGGCGATATTCGTTCCGCCAAGATCAACGCCTATACAGTAACGGATTTTAGACATCTATTTACCTCCTGCCTTGTGCGCGCACTTGTAGACGGAATAAACCTATAATAATATTATATATAAATCTATTGACAATTTCAATGTAAAATAGTATAATAATTTGTAGAAAAGAACATTTCAATCAATGTTTTATAAAAAGTGAGGCATCTATGAACCGCGAAGAGATTGTTTCTGTGCTTAAGGATTTACACGAGGCGACAAATTTCCGTATGTCGCTTCACGACAACGATTTCAATGAAATAGCCGCGTATCCTGAATCGCGGCTTCCGTTTTGCGCGCTTCTTCAACAGAATCGCGACGAATACTCAAAATGTCTTGAATGTGATAAAGATGCTTGCCGCGAGGCTCAGGGGCGAAGGAACTCTTTAATTTACAAATGCCGCCACGGACTTACCGAAGCTATAAGCCCGCTTTACAATTTCGGCACTCTCACAGGATTTCTTATGATGGGACAGGTGGCAGACGAAACGCTAGATAAGACGGCACTTGCCAATAAAATTTTACATCTTGCAAAAAGCCCCGAAGGAGCTGTGGATGCGGTAAATTCAATTCCCGAGGTGTCCGAAAAGCTCACTGAAACTTACGTGAGAATAATGACGCTTTGCGCGAGATTTCTTACCCTGACAAATGCCATTCCCTCGAAGAAGCCCTCTCTTGGCGAGGCGACAAAAAAATATATTTCCGAAAACTTCGACAGAAAAATAAGCATAAAGGATATCTGCCGAGAGCTTGGGTGCTCAAAGAGCACCCTTCTTTCCACGTTCAAGAAGCAATTTGGAGTGACGGTTGGCGACTTTTTAACCGAATACAGACTCGGAGAGGCAAAAAGACTACTTGAGGCAGGCGAGCTTTCAATTAACGAAATAGCTCACGTGACGGGATTTTACGACCAGTCTTATTTCTCAAAGGTCTTTTCACAAAAATGCGGAATGCCGCCAAGCAACTACAGAAAAGGCGCGCGATAAAGGAGATATAAATGAAAATTCTACATACCTCAGATTTGCACTTAAATTCAAAAATGAATTCAAAGCTCGGGCGCGAAAAGGCGGCAGAAAGAAAGCGAGAGCTTCTTTTAAACTTCAAAAAAATGACAGAGCTTGCAAGAAAGCTCGAATGTCGGGCATTCATTATAGCAGGTGACCTTTTTGACACGGAAAAAATCAGCATTTCGGTGAAAAAAAGCGTTATTGATATAATTAACTCAGCTAACGATATAGATTTTTTATATCTACCCGGAAACCACGAAAAAGATGCGATAACGGAAGACGCACTACCGAAAAATCTTTACGTTTTCGGAAGTGAATGGACTTATTTTTCGTTTGACGGTGTTTGCTTCGCGGGAAGACGCGAAACGGAGCCGGGAATGTTCACAAGGCTTATCAAGCCCGAAAACACGGACAGGCTTATCGCGGTTTTACACGGTGAGCTTTGCGACAAATCCGATCTCGGCGGAAGGATAGGTCTTAAGGAATTAAAGGATACGGATATTGATTATCTTGCGCTTGGGCACTACCACGCCTTTTCATCCGAAGAGTTTTCTCGCGGGCGCTTTGCGGTTTATTCAGGCACTCCTCTCGGGCGCGGATTTGACGAGCTTGGCGACACGGGATACGTTATAATAGACACCGACAACAATGTAAACTTTAGTTTTCAAAAAAACTCTGGGAGACGTCTTTTAGAGCGAGAAATTGACATTACAGACGTAAAATCAACTCATGAATTGTGCGATAAAATTTCACACGCCTGCCACGACGTGCCATCCTCTGACCTTTTGAGAGCAACTCTTGTCGGCGGGCGTTCACCGGAACTGAAGCTTGATTTAAATTATGCAAAGGATAGGCTGCAAGATGCCTTTTACTACTTTGAAATCAAGGACAGCTCTCGCCTCTCGGTATCGGCAGACGACTATTCAAACGACAAATCGTTGAAGGGCGAATTTATAAGACTCGTTCTTCTTGACGGCACTCTTTCCGACAAGGAAAAGGACGATATTATTTCTACGGGAATTTCTGCTCTTATGGGCGAGAATATATGAAGGGGAGATTTTATGAAGCTTATTGAATGTTACGTAAACAATTTCGGAAAGCTCTCCGACTTTTCATATACGTTTGAAGACGGTTTGAACGTTATACAAAGAGAAAACGGCTTTGGAAAAAGCACTCTTTCGGCATTTATAAAATCTATGCTTTTCGGGCTTGAAGATACGAAGCGCGCAGGACTTTTTGAGAACGACAGAAAAAAGTACGAGCCTTGGCAGGGCGGCGCTTGGGGCGGCTCGCTCACCATTTCCTCAGGGGGCGAGGAATACAGAATTGAGAGAAGCTTTTTCAAAAAGGCCTCTCTTGACGAAATCAAGGTTTATGAATTAAAAACGGGAAGGCTTAGCGATAAATTTTCGGAAAAATCCCCCGGTGAAGTATTGCTTGATATTGATCGCGAGGGCTTTGAAAGAACGGTTTTTCTCTCCGAAAGAGAAATTGACGAAAAGAAATCAATAAACAACATTTCCGCGAAGCTCTCAAACCTGACGGGTGTGGCTTTTGATATGACGGAGCTTGACAACGCAACGAAGCTTCTTGAGGCGGAGCGGCAGTATTACTACAAAAAGGGCGGAAGCGGCGTTATTTCCGACATTACGGAAAAGATAAGCAAGCTTGAATACAGAAAAGCAGAGCTTTTGCGTCTCGAGGCAAAGCACGAATCCGATGCGAAAATCATTTCGCAAAAAGAAAGCAAGATAAAGGAGCTTCGCGTACTTGCTCAAAAAGAAATCGAAGCGGAAAAGAAAAACGCTTTAAGACAAGACCGTTTGTTAGAATATAAAAGGAAGCTTAGCGAAGCGGAGGAGCTTAACGCAATGGGGCTCGATATCCTTACTTTCTTCGGCGGTAAAATTCCCGAAAAGGAAACCATTTATGAGCTTGGCGCTTTAAGAGAGCAAATCTCGAATCTTAACAATGAAAGCTTGAGTTTAGAGTCCGAGATAGCTTCGCTTCTCCCCTCTCCCTCTGAAAAAGACATAGATACCTCTTCGCTTATCGCCTTAAAAATCAAGGAAAATTCAAAGAAATGCGAGGAGCTTGAAAAGGAAAAACTTAACACGGGTGCCATTCAATCAAAGAAAACAAAGGCATTTGCCTCGATAGGCGCGGTATTTTTCATACTCGGAATTGCCATCTCTTTCGTGTCCCCTGCGTTTCTCGTTATAACGGCTGTCGGCGCAGGACTTCTCATTGCGGCTATTGAATTTTCAAAGAAAAAAGGGGAGAGCGCACTTGACGAAAGACTCATATCCCTAAGAGAAGAAATCGCAAGAGATAAAAACGCGCTTGCCGAGTTTTACGCCTCATACGGACTTTTGGGATGCGGCTCCGATTTTGCCACGTCGGAATTTCGACAGAGGGCAAAGACGAAAGAGGCGCTGGCGCTTTCGCTTCGCGACAAAGCGGAAAGACTTGCTTCTGCGCGCGAAAAAATCGGGCAAATCGCAACGTCGTACCCGATAGTGAACGAATACCCGAGTGTTGAATTAGCAGCAAAAATTGACTCCTACAACTATATTTCCACGAATATGAAGCGTCTTAAGCTTGAATGCGAAGAGCTTAAGGAAAGCTTCGGCTTTTCAAAAGACGAAGAGATAAAGAACGACATAGGAGCGAGATCTTCCGACGCGCTTATAGAGAATGAGCGAGAGCTTTCGCTTCTTATGAATGAGTTTTCGTTTGACGAAACTGCGCTTCTTGAGCTCGACGAAATCAACTCCTCGCTTGAAGCTTTGAAAGAAGCGGCGGCGGCAGCGAAATACAAATACGAAACCATCAAAAAGGCTAAGACGTTTCTTGAAGCGGCAAAGGACTCGCTTACCTCAAAATATCTCGGCAAAACCCGCGACGCGTTTTCAAAATACGTTACCGCGGTGAACGAAAGCCTTGGCGAGTACGGCGTTGATACCTCGTTTGCCGTGACGAAAACAGAGGTCGGCGCGACGAGAATAAAGGACTCCTTCAGCAAGGGCACGCAAAAGCTTTACGAATTCGCTATGCGCCTTTCCTTCGCGGACTCTCTTTACGAGGGAGAGCTTCCTTTCCTTATGCTTGACGACCCGTTTGCTTATTTCGACGACAAAAAGCTTGCCTCTGCTCTTTCGCTTCTTCACGAGCTTTCAAAGGAAAGACAAATAATTTATTTCACAGCAGCTAAAAGCCGCGCTTGATTTCGCCATAAACAAAAAACCGACGAAGGCAGAATAGTGTTCTTAAGACCATTCTGTTTCTTCGCCAGTTTTCTTTATGTATTATTTATTCATTGATTTGAGAAGGTCGCGGATTTCGGTGAGAAGAGCCTCTTCTCTCTTTTTGCGGTTTTCTTCCTCGAGAAGCTTAGCCTTTTCTTTTGCTTCAGCTTCAAGCCTTGCTGCCTCTTCAAGAGCCTTAGCCTCCGCCTCTGCTTTTGCCTTAGCTTCTTCTTCAAGCTTTGCAGCTTCTGCGCAAGCTGCTGCCTTTTCGTCTGCGTCGGTAAAAAGATTCTTTACGTCACCGGAAAGCTTCTTTGCGCGAGCCGAAAAGCCAGATACTATTCGCATAACGATAAAAAGCGTCAACGCTACGATTATGAAGTTAATAATAGCTTGAACAAATCCGCCCCAAAGGATAGCAACCTCGCTTTGAATAATCGCTCCCGTTTCGTCGATTTTTTCAGGACGGATAATCCATTTAAGATCCTCCTGAGTGGAATTGCTTGAAATCAAGGCTAGAAGGGGGTTAATAAAGCCCTTGGTGAATGCGGTTACGATAGCGGTGAATGCAGATGCAACGGCAACACCTATCGCCATATCAACCACGTTTCCGCGCTTGATAAATTTTTTGAAATCTTCCCAAAATTTTTTCATTTTCTTTCCTTCCTTTGCGTTTTTTACAGAATACTTTTATATTTTAGCATATATTGTCGAATTTTTCAAGTCAAATCGCATATTTTCTCACACCTGTATTGTGTAAATCTCACAAAATATTTTTACGAGGCCTATTTTTAATTCTAAGTATTGAAATAATGGTTGAAATATGCTAAAATAATAATAAATACACGACTAGGTCAATTTTTTGCATTTCACATTGTTAAAAAAGTTCCGAAAGGATGAAATTATTTATGAAAATGAAAGCTATCCTGAAACTTCTTCTTGTTGCGCTTTTTACGGCGTCAATGCTTCTCATGGTTTCTTGCTCTCATAGCAGCTGCTTTGTAAACTTTGACGCTGACGGCGGAAGCACCGTAGACAGCATTGAAGTTAAGCACGGCGAAACTATCGGTGAGGCACCCGTTACCGCGAAGGAGGGCTACACCTTTGACGGTTGGTACCTCAATAACGACAAATGGGACTTCGAGCATTACGCTGTAACGAAGAATATGACGCTTAAGGCGAGATGGATAAAGAACCATACGGTTTCCTTTAATTCAGACGGCGGAAGCCAGGTCGAAAGCGTAATAGCCGTTGACGGAACGAAAATAGCCGCTCCCGTAAATCCGATTAAGGAAGGTGCGGAATTCCTCGGTTGGTTCCTCGGTGACACGAAATGGAATTTCACAGAGAATGCGATTACGGAGGATTTGACTCTTACTGCAAAGTGGCGCAATAAATTCACCGTAAAATTCAATTCTGACGGCGGTAGCGTTATTGCGGCACAGACCGCTATCAAGTCTGGCGAGCTTGCAACGAAGCCCACCGATCCCACTCGCCACGGAAGCGCGTTTGCAGGTTGGTTTGCCTTCGACGAAGCAACTCACACGTTCATGTCGGATACTCCTTGGGATTTTGCAACTCCCATAACCGCCAACGTCACGCTTAAGGCAAAGTGGATACCTATATATACGGTTTCCTTTGATACCTACGGCGCGGGTAAAATAGATTCCATAAAGCTTCTTCACGGAGCGCTCATACCCGCACCCGCGGCGATAACGAAAGACGGATACATATTCGAGGGTTGGTATAACGGTGAGGTTCTTTGGGATTTCAATGCTCCCGTTACTGCAAACGTTAAGCTCGTTGCAAAGTGGACCGCAATTACCTATTCGGTAACGCTTGACAAGGACACTGGCGAAGAGCCTTTGAAGCTTGATATACGCCCAGGCGATAAGGTTCCCGAACCAGAAACGCCCACGCTTGAGGGATATGCATTCTTAGGTTGGTACATATTCAATGCGGCAGACGAAAGCTTGTCCGCTGCTCCTTGGAACTTTGAAACTGACACAATAACCGCAGAGCTTACTCTCAAAGCTAAATGGATTAAGACCTGGACCGTTAACTTTGAAATCGACGGTGCCGTTACCGAAAGCTTTACGATTCACGAGGGCACACTTATTCAAGCTCCCGAAGAGAATCCCGAAAAAGACGGCGCAGCGTTTATTGGATGGTATAACGAAGCTACGGTTTGGAATTTTGCTACTCCCGTTACCTCAGACGTAACTCTTACCGCTAAATTCTTAGAGAAATATACCGTTAAATTTGATCTCGACGGCGCATCGAGCGCTACTATCCCTCTCGAAGTTGAGCTTCTCTTTGGTGAGAAAGTAACAAGACCTTCTGTTGATCCTGAAAAACCCGGATACTTATTCGATGGTTGGTACTTTGGCGACGTTCTTTGGAATTTTGATTCTCCCGTTACATCCAACGTTACTCTTAAGGCTAAATGGTCTAAGTTGTTTCGCATAGAGTTCTCCGACAACGGAACGGTTATCTCTACCGCACAAGTTGCGGCAGGGCACAAAATACCCGTGCCTGAGGTTCCCACGAAGCACCTTTACCTCTTCTCGAACTGGCAGACTCAGGATAAGACCGTATGGAACTTTGACACAGACGTTGTTTCCGGCAATATGACTCTTTTCGCAACCTGGACAGATAACTACTGGTTAATCACCTTTGATACCGACGGCGCAGGCGAAATCGCTCCTGTAAAGATAGAGCGCGGCGAGCTCATTCCCAAGCCCGCAGATCCTGAAAAGGAAAAGGTTGGCTTTGAAGGATGGGTGTACGCGACCACGGGCAACTCCGTTGATTTCACCAAGGCTCCCACGTCCGATATCACCCTCAAGGCAAAATGGACTGACGAATTCTTTACCGTACAATTCAAAAATAACAACGTGGTTGTTAAAACAAAATACGTTGCTTACACGAATCCTTATTTGGAAGAGCTTGATATAGAGCTTGAGGCTCCCGATGATGAATCTCGCTACAAATTCTTGGGTTGGACCGCTTCAGTCGGTGATGGCTCTTGGGATTTCGCAACCGACAGGGTTACGGGCAATATGGAGTTCCATGCGAATTGGCGTAAGGTATTCGTAGTAACTCTCAAGCTTTCCGATACTCAGACTTATGAAACCATGGAAGTGTTTGAAGGAAAGCCCGCAGGCTTCTGCTTACCGCCTATTCCCAGGGCAGATGCAGTATTTGCAGGTTGGGTTGACGAAAACGGCAAAGACTGGGACCTTGCAACCAAGCTCGTTACAGACAACATAACGCTTTACGCTAAATGGTTGCCTTCCGCTACCGTACGTTATGAATTGCTCGGCGGCTATTTTGAGGACTCAAGTTTCCTCGGGTACGAAACCGTAATCCTCAAGGACGGTGAGGACGTATTCTTCACAGAGCCCGCAGTTCCCAAGAAATCTAAATACATATTTGGCGGTTGGTTCCTTGCAGGAACTACTGAGTCTTGGATTTTCACTGAGGACGTAGCTGTCCAGGGAGAGATTATGCTCGTTGCAAAGTGGATTCCTCTGTATTACGTAAACTTTAACTTAAGTGGCGGCGAGGGAAGCTTCAATCAGCAGCTTGTTGAAACCGGTAAGACCGCTACCGAGCCTACCGCAGCTCCTACCAAGGAATATATGATATTCAAGGGCTGGTATCTCGGCGAGGAGCTTTACGACTTCAGCACTCCTGTTACTTCCGATATAACTCTTATTGCAAAATGGGCTCGCGAGACTTTCGAAGTTACCTTTGATGATACCGACGGCGAGGGCGGAGGTTCTTATAACTTTGATGCAGGCAAGACGATAAGTGCACCTACTTCTGTAACACTTGAAAATTACGTTGTCAAGGAATGGCAGCTTCCCGACGGAACAGTTTGGAACTTTAATACGGACATTCTTACAGGCCCTATTACCCTTAAGGCTATATGGACAAACGAAAACGTTACCATCTCCTTTGATCTTAAAGGCGGTACTCTCCCAGGTGGAAATACCGTTGTTCCGAGCCAGACCGTTATTTACAATTCCCTTCTTAACAAGTTTGACACTCCCTATATGGGCTCTACCGACAGTGATTACATCTTCAAGGGATGGTACCGTCCCGATGGAACAAAATGGAACTTCGATACGGACCTTGCAACAAAAAGCTTAACCCTTACGGCTGTCTGGGGCACTCATTACGTTATTACGTTTGAAACCGACAACGGTGTTTACGAAACGCAGAACGTAAACAGCGGTGAGCTCACAACTCCGCCCCTCATTCCTCCCACCAAGCTCGGTTATACTTTCATCGGTTGGTTCGTTGAAGGAACTTCTACCAAGTGGGATTTCACCACTATGCCTATAAACGAAGACCTTGTTCTCGTTGCAGGTTGGGAGCTTGATAAATACACCGTTACTTTCGTAACGAGAGTGCCCGATTCCGAAGAGCTTAGGGTTCTCGGTACTCAAAAGGTTAAGTACGGTGACTTCATTATCTGCCCCGAGACGCCTTTCATTGGCGAAAACTATCAGTTCAATAGCTGGCGCGACACTAAGGGCAACGTTTGGAACTTCAGCGTTGATACCGTTACGGGTGATATAACCATTCAAGCTTATTGGGTAACTCCCGGTACGGGCGCTGGCGGCGGCGTTACCGGTCCTTGGGACGAAGGCACTGCAACAAGAGGTCCTATAGACGACTTTTCATAAATAAAACCGCGTAGCCGATACGTTTCGGCGAAACGATAATCACAAAAAATAAAGAGGATAGCTTGAGCGAAAATCTCGAGCTATCCTTTTCTTTTTTTCATATAACTAAAAATCGAAAAAGCGGTGAATATAAGGGAGAAAAAATTTATAACGGCACTTGCGACGTCAAAAATAAGAGCAGAATAAACACACCAAAGGGCAAGGTTTAAAAACAGGCTCAGCTTTATTTTAACATAGGTTTTTGCGTAGTAGGTCGTTACGTTGAAAATGAGGGTTGCAAAAAGCGGAATGAGCCCAAGCGCTCCACCTGTATTGAATGCAAGCCCGAAAATAAGCGAGAGCAAAAATACGGTAACAAATTTATCTCGGGTGTATTTTTCAAGATAGAGCAAAAGATTACGAAAGGCGGCGATAAGCAAACTTACCGCCGCCGCACCCTGCCCGAAAAAGAGCTGAGCTATAAACAGAAGGATACATTCAAATATCCCGAAAAGATATACACGTCGCGCATTTTCCGTAACAGCTCCCGAGAAAAGAAACGTCGCGGCAGAAAGGGATATAAGATTTCCGATTATTATTCTTTGCGGCATAAGCTTTTTAGCTTATTTTGTGCACCTCGCCGCATTCAATGCAAAATCAAAGATGGAATATTTTTCTTAATGACTCGCGGAATGGCTTTACTATCGCTATAACGATAAGCATTATTCCAATAAGAATGAGAGCAGTGCAAGGATAGAAGCTCCAATGGAAATTGCCTTCTATCTTGAAATTCAAATGCAAAAGAAGCTCTAAAATCGGCAAAAAAACGCCTAAGAGAATAGAGGCTCCGCCCCATATATAAAGATAGCCGCGGCGAATATAATACGAAAGTATTGCAACACTTGATGTAATAAGCGCGAAAAATGCAATGACGGGAAGCGCAAACGAAAAATACCAATCAGCGCGCGTCATTACGGCAATTATTCCTACGAAAACCGCCGCCATACCAAAGTCAAGCGGAACGAAAACGGCAACAGAGGGATGCCTAAACCAAGATGGCAAGACGAAAATAACGTAAGCTAAAGCCAATGCCGCAACTGCATATACCGACCACGAAAGCTCGTCATCTACGGTCATATTACATATAACGCATATTATAGCTGCAATTACAGCGAAAAAGCTTATAACGAAGCTAAGCCCTCTTGCATTAAGCGGCTCACGCGTATTTTTGAATTCGGGGAATTTAAGCTCTCCCCGCATATTTTCGGGGTAATATACGGGAGTATTGCAAAGCGGACATTTGTTTTCACTGTCGGCAAGCTCAACTCCGCACTTAACACAAAACATATTTTCTCCTTATTTTTATATGATATAGAATTTCTCAGATGAAAATTCCTAATCTCTTTTGTTACTCTCAACCTTTACCGCAATTCCCTCTTCACGAAAAACTCGGTAAAGCTCAAGCTCGAGCCTCGGCTCTTTTATATTCCTTATTAAATTAAGATAAGCCTTTCCTTTATATGAAACTAAGCCCGCATTGTACGGAGCGTGCGCCTGAACACCGAGTGTGAAATCAAATCTTTCAATATATTCTTCCATAATTCGAGGGATTTTCACCGCGCCGAGATTTGAAAGAGAAAGCGTTGATTTTCTCTCGCCCGCTAAATCAAACACAAGCTTCATCACGACGTTCTTTATGAAAAGCGGAACAAGCCTTAATACTATATTTTGCTCGTCCTTGACGTTAGTTTTAACCATTGCGGAAATATTCTTATCATTAAGCTCGACGAGCATTTGGTGATATATGATGGTGGCAAGCTCCGAAAAGCTATATTCACCAAATCGCGGATCGACGCCAGGAGTTACATACAGAACGAAATTACGAAGTGTTTTTTCGCATCCCGGATACATTCTGCGAAGGTCACAGGGAAGCAAAATTTTAACGGGCTTGAAATTTCTTTCGTGAACAATCTCAGAGGCTTGAAGTCTAATTGCCGCTTTCATAAAGGCGGCGGCAATTAGAGCCGTTACGGTTATCTTTTCTTCCTTGGCGCGCGCGACGAGCGAATCCACGTTCATTATAAAGGTGGTATTGTTTAAAAAGCTATCGCGCTCCTTTGTACCGTAAATTCTGTATGCATCGGTATCGCGGCGCGTTTTTGGAAAATTTCCCGCTATTTTCGGAAAATTATCGACAAGCTCCTCACTGCTTGGCGCTTCAAGTCTATCAAGAACACCGTATTCGCTTGGAATTTCTATAGAATATTTTTGTGATAAATACTCCGCAAGAAGTGTTTTTAAGAATACAAGACCGCCATTTCCGTCGGTTAGAGCGTGGAAGAATTCAACCGCCACGCGCTTTTTATAAATAAGAACTCGAAATGCGCAGGAGCGAATATCCTTAAATCGCATTCTCGAAATAGGATAGGGAAGCTCGTCCATTACCGCGGGGGCGTGCGCAATTTCCTCAAGATAATACCAGAAAGTTCCGCGGCGAAGACGCACCGCGATAGACGGAAAACGGCGCACCGTTACGTCAAGGGCAGACTGGAGTATTTCCCTGTCCACGTCTTCATAGAGGTTTGCGGAAAGCCTGAACACGTTAGTCCAATGCGAAGTTGCGGCGGCAGGAAAAATCTTTGCCGCATTATCAAGAGAGGTCCAATGCAGCTTTCTTTTGCTTCCCTTAGGCATTACCTTTTTCAAAAAGGCATTTATCAAAAGAAAATCGTCCTTTTGGCTTTTAAGACCGTAAAGAAGGTATGCGTGCCACATTTTCTCTTTTACTACAAGTTTTGAATCAGAGCCCGCGTCACTTAAGCGCTCGTGCATTGTTTTTGCGTCGGAAAGAAGCATCTCGTCACCGCCCGCAAGAATTAAAGACGGCGGAGTGTCGCTAAGGTTCGCAAAAATCGGAGAGATAAGCGGATTTTGCTTTTGCTCGAGGAATCTTTCAGTTGCCGTGCTTTTCATTTTAATTTTGCCCTTTTTAGAGCTTGCCTGATTCAATGCACCGATATATGAATCAGCAAAGAAGCGAAGCCTTTTATATGAAAGACTGGGATCGTTATCGCGATTTTCTTCGTATGAAGCGCCCGTCAGAGTGAGGTCGCACCAAGGGGAGATAGCGATAATACCCGCAGGGCGCGGAAGTGAAAGCTCCTTGATTTTCTGCGCCAAGGAATAGCAAAGACCGCCGCCTGCGCTCTCGCCTGCGAGAACGATATATTCCGAGGAATAGCCCAAATCAAGAGCAGCTTTATATGCAAGGACTGTATCGTCAAGAGCTGCGGGATAGGGATGTTCGGGAGCTAAGCGATATTCAAAGCATAAAACCTTAACACCTAATTTCGAGGAAAGGGTTGAGGCAAATCCCTTTGCGTAATCAAGACCGCCTGCGGTGTATCCGCCGCCGTGGATATAGAGAATGAGCCCTGTTCTGATTTCATCGCGCGGAATCACAAGAGAGGTTTTAAGCCCCTCTCTTTCCGCATCCTGAAAGACTACGTCGTTTCTGTTTTTGAAGCACATTAGTCTTCCTATTTTATCCTGCGCGCTCCTTGATATCTGAAGCCCCGACGCATCAACGATGGGACGTGTGATTTCAAGCTGACGCCTTATGAATTTATCAGTAAAGCTCATTTAAAAATCCCTTTTAACGTTCTCTCGATATTAACTATTTTACCATTTTTCCGCTTATTTGTCAAGCAAGAAAGACAACTTGACAGAAGTGTAAAAAAGTTGTAGAATATAAAAGAATTATTATGAAAGGAGCGCTTTTATGGATTTTAAGAATAAAGAAAAGCTTTCACGCTTAAAACATACCTTTGATCTTAATTATAGGCTCACAAATCTTTATGCCTTATATCTCGAGCGCTTCCCCGAAATCATAACGAAGGATATGATAGACGCTCTAACGGAAGACGGAGAAATCACGGAAAAAGAGGCTCTCGTTGCTCTTCTTTCGGAAATTTTCGCGCTTGACGATGCAAAGGGCGGCGACGAGCGCCGGCTTATACGTGATTATCTTTCAAAATCCGTCAGAGTGCTTGACACCGAAAAATACAAGAACAATCCCTATTATAAAAACATAAGGATAGAAAATTTAAAAGACGGTGAGTGGGAATTTCGACTTGAAAGCTACGAGCCTTATCGCGCGGTTATCGTCGGAGATATGGTGATGGAAGACGACGGCACGGAATATCCTCCGCTTGGCTTTTTTCGCGAAAAATTCGATTTTCCCGCAGTGCTTGAGGGCGGAAACGAATGGATGACGCTCACGCCCGTCGACCTTGACACATCAGACGAGGCTATAGATGCGGCTCACGGCAAGGTCGTAACCTTTGGGCTGGGACTTGGATATTACGCTTATATGGTTTCTGAAAAGACCGATGTTTCGAGCGTTACGGTTGTTGAAAAGAGCGAGAGGCTTATCTCCTTTTTCAAGAAGCACGTTTTACCGCAATTTCCAAACCGCGACAAGATAAAAATTGTAAACTGCGATGCTTTTGAATATGCGGAGCGCGTAATGCCGAGAGAAAGCTTCGACCTCGCTTTCGTTGACACCTGGCGCGATGCCTCTGACGGCCCGCCTATGTATAGAAAAATGAAGCCGCTTGAGGCTTTATCTCCCAAAACGGAATTTTTATATTGGATAGAGGGCTTTTTGAAGTCGCGCATAAGAGCGCTTAATTTTGAAGAGCTTTGGGAAAAGCTTGAAAAGGGGGAGTGCGACGCTCCCGAAACCTTTGAAGAATTTGTAGGAAGGCTTGACGATATCAATGGGAATACCTCAGGAATTTGAAAGAGAAAAGCTTATAATCGGCGTTATTTACCACGACGTTGACGTTTTTAATAAGACGCGCGAAATTCTTATAGAAAAGTTTGGAGAAATCGAGGACACGAGCGAAGAATATTCCTTTTCCGACGATTTCTCGACATACTATGACGAAGAGCTTGGCGGTAAAGGCACACGCGTGATTTTTAGCTTCAAGGACACGATAAACCCCGAATACCAAGCGGAAATCAAGGAATTCACAAACGAGGTTGAAAACAGCTTTAATCGCAGAATAAATCTTGATCCCGGCTTTATAAACGCAGGCAGGCTTCTGCTCGCAACGACAAAAGAAATCGGCTTCAGAATTCCTTTAAAAAGAGGAATTTACACGGAGCTTACTCTCTATTGGGCGCGCGGAAAATGGCAAAAGCTCCCGTGGACCTACCGCGATTACCAAAGCGAAAGAGTTCAAAAATTTATAACTATGGTAAGAAAAAAACACCTCGCAAAAAGACGAAGCGAGATGAATAAGAAAAAATAATAATTTAATATAAAAGACGACAATCAGATGCCAATTTTTTGGCATCTGATTGTTTTTTGAAAGTGTTTAGTTAATCGGTTTTATCTTTTTAGAGGCAGTACATTGCAGGAATGCAGGAATAACAAAGAACTCCTTTTTCATTAAATCAATTTTATCTAATTTACTATCCCCTTTGCAACCAATACTGGCTATTTTATCATCCTGCCGTCCAAAAATAACATAATCGACATTTGAAAGGTTTAACATTTCTTGAAATTGCAACGTATCAGTTAAAATAACAGGAGCGCCAAAAGAATTTTTATCATTCAAATAATAAGAACCACCCGCAGTTTTATCTTCTACCAAAAAGCATATTTTTACTGATAATGGCTGAATCGCTAGCTTTTCAACAACTCTATTTATATAGTTTTCTATCCTTGAAGAGTGAGTTTCGAATGACTCACAAAAGTTGTTTATAAAATTATTACGATACTTATCGCCATTCCTACCAAAATGATATGTTATGTTATTTCCATTTTGTTCGTAATAGCCTTGCTCTATAACTTTTGTACTTTCATAATAATCGTCTGCTGCTTCAATTTCTTCCTGCACCTCTTTATATTTATCAATGCAATTTTTACGAAGAGTGGAGCCGAGAGATTTTCCATTTTTTCGTGGTCTTTCCGAACAATCTATTTCAAACTGTTCAAATATGACTAGCAATCTACTTTTACTATCAAAATAGTATCCATCAGGTCCTTCAAAATCAATAGCATTTTCGAGCCATTCACAGACAACAGAATTGTTATTATTATTTTTCAGGAAATAAATATATCTATTTTTGAAAAGTTTTACTTCTTGTTTTTCCATATCACTCCATAGGTTTAATCATTGATTCGATAAATGAGATTTCTTCTTCGGTCAATCTACATTTATCATTCTTTCTTTAACGGGAATTGTATTACCCGAAACGGTATCGTAACGGCTTGCAAGATAAGGTGCTTCACCACAAGAGATTTCTAATCGGTTTGCTTTTACGTAGTCTTGCCAAGTTTTGCCCTCTTCCGTAGGGAAAGTTATTTTTTCTTGGGTTGCCGTCCAAGTTTTTTCTTCTTCCACGTTAAAAACGTTTTCTCTACCAAACCAAGCGTTATCAACAAGATTGTTTTGCTTATTGCAAATCCACGAAGGCGTAAAAACTTCAGCCTTATCTCTAACACGGGAAAGTTGTTCTTGCTTTGTTTTTTCTACACGGGGCTTGATGATTGTACCGTTTTTGCCCGTAACTGAGAGCACCGTAATTTGACAGTCTTTCGTATACGCTTCATCATATTGAGTGTAATCGTCAGTAGCCCAAAGAATATTCTTGCCCGAAGAATTGTCTTTGAGAAGAATGTTCAATAACTCAGAATCTAACGCCAATATACGATTTTCTTTTATATCTACTCTAATTTCTTTAGCCATTTTATTTCCTTAAAAAATTTAAAATATTAAGTGTGAGAAGCTCGTTATATTTATTTCTTCTGCTTAAAGATTTCTTTTAAGTCGTCAATTGCCATTTCTACGTCCATTGTGTGAAACATAAGGTAATTAACGTTCATTGTTTCAAACGGTGCTTGCTTATATATTTTGTTGCTTTCTTCACTCGTATAAAAATGCCAATAACGGTAAACGTAACCCATCCAAAACAAAACGTCCTTTGAAAAGCTTTCGCGCTTCGCGGTAAGCTTGTCTTTGGAGCTTGCGATAAGCTCTTCTAAAAGGTATTCTTCGCCCGCCCATTGCATACGGTTGTATTCTGAATCGAGATTTTTTGCGATTTCACCGTTCATAAATGCTTTCACAAGGCTCTCGGAATCGTATTCGGTGTCGGCAAAGAGTTCAAAAAGCCGACCTTGTATATCGCATAGCTTAAGCTTCAAGGCATCCATTAGTTTTCTCCTTTTAGCGCTTCGTCTAAAATTTCGTCAAAGAATTTTCCTTCACGGCGGTGTGACTTGCATATTTCATTAGCAAGCTCTATACCTTTTTGACGGTTGCTTTCGTTTACCTTTCGTAGTACTTTCTTTTCAAAGAAAGAAAGCTCAATTTCTTTTTCCACCTTTATCGCTTTGCAAGCCTTTTCTGTAAGAGCAACGTACTGCTTGCCGAGCTGCAATGCCGATAAACTGCTTACGAGCGCTATATCCGTTATATTTTCCAAAAAGAAATTGTCTATAACGTAAAACATTCTATCGTTTGCAATACTGCCAATAGCTAAATCCTTATCGCTTGTCATTGAACTGTATTTAGCGTAGAGATTTGTGCCTTTGATTTTTTCCATTCTGCCTCTATGATAAGCAACTATCATTGCCCAATCAATGTCCGCAGGTACTTCGGTTGCCCGAAGCTCACTTATATCAATAGAAACAACGTAGAATTTTGATTCCTCAAAGTCACAAATAAGCGTAAGCGGCTGTTCGGGAGTTGTTCCCATATAAAAGCCTTTGCCAAAGTCACATTTTTCACGGCTGATAGGAGCAATATCTCCAACCAAACCGCTTTTTGAGCCGTGATATAGCAAAACACGCCCCTCCTCTATTGAAATGGAAGCCACTTCGCGTTTAATCTTTTCTATAATCATATCATACACGGGAACTTTAAAATCCTCGCATAAAGCGAAAAGCCCTTCCACTGCAAGCCGAGTAGGTTGAGAATGCCCGTTTTCCCAACGGTTAATCGTGGCAAATTGAACGCCTATTTTCTTTGCCATTTCCGTTTGGCTTAGCCTCGTATATTGTCTTATCTCTTTAATAAGATCTTTCATAAGCACCACCTATAACATTTATTACACTTTTTATTATAATGATTGTTATACCTTTTGTCAATAGCTTTTGAGAATTTTTCAGGTTGACGTTAGCAGATTTTTGCGTGCGGATTTTGTGGAAAAGTCTTTTGCTGAAGAGCGAATGTCGTGGGTGGCTACGACAAGCGATGAAACGAAGATTTTTACCAAAATACACCGCAAAAGAAAAAGAGACGGCAAGCAGGTTGCCGTCTCTCTCTTATTGAGGTGAAATTATTTAACTTCAACTTCTGCGCCAGCAGCCTTAAGCTGTTCAGCGATCTTTTCTGCTTCGTCCTTTGCAACTGCTTCCTTGATGGTCTTGGGAGCTGCTTCAACAAGGTCCTTAGCATCCTTAAGTCCAAGGCCGGTGATTTCACGAGCAACCTTGATAACTGCGAGCTTGTTAGCGCCAGCAGACTTAAGAATTACGTCAAACTCGGTCTTCTCCTCTGCGGGAGCTGCTGCTGCACCTGCGCCAGCTACGGGAGCTGCTGCAACGGGAGCTGCGGATACGCCGAATTCCTCTTCAAGAGCCTTAACGAGATCAGCGAGTTCAAGAATAGTAAGACCTTTAACAAGGTCAAGAATCTGAGTGGTCTTTTCGTTCATTTTTATTTCCTCCGAATTATATTACTGATTTTAATTTTGCAGAATTAAGCCTCTGCGGGAGCTTCAGCAGCTTCTTCGCCGCCGTTTTCTTTGTCAATTTTAGCCTGAAGCACGTATGCAAAGCTGTAAAGAGAAGACATAAGACTGCCCATCATCTTCGCAACGAGAACTTCCTTAGAAGGAGTTGCTGCAAGAGCCTCAACGCCTGCTGCATCAAGAATGCCGCCGTCAACAAAACCTGCTTTGATTTCAAAGCTCTGGATCTTGTCAGCGTACTGCTTCATGATCTTTGCGGGTGCAAGGGGGTCGGTCTGGCTGATGGCAATTGCCGTCATACCTTCAAGATACTGCTTCATATCACCGTAGCCTGCGATTTCGCAAGCCTTGCCCGTAAGAGTATTCTTCATTACGGTGTACTCAACGCCTGCCTTACGAAGAGCAGCTCTGAGCTCGGTGTCTTCTGAAACCTTAATGCCTTCGTATTTTACGAGAACGCCTGCCTGACTGGACTTAATCTTTTCGGCAAGAGTCTCTACGACTTGTTTCTTTGCTTCAAGAATCTTGTTACTTGGCATTATAAATCCACCTCCATAAAAATTTAAAACAAAAAATCCTTTCCGGATGGGCGCAAAATACCACCGAGAAAGGACAAAACAAAAACTATTAGCTTTTTAATTGTCGCACCTCGGCAGGAAAGCTTGCGCTTTTACCGGAACCTGCTGTCTTAGGATACCTAAAGTATTATATAACAAAGCCTCGCGTTTGTCAAGAGGTTTTGAAATTTTTTTTACTATTTTTTGATTTCGGGCGAAAACGGAGCTTTTTTCTCCGTTTTTGCCGTCATTATTCATATATATTCTTAGATTTAAGGGTTCTGTATATCGCGCGGTAAGATTCAAAGCGCGAGGGGGGAATTTTTCCGTCCTTGACTGCGCGCATAACTGCGCATTCGTCTTCCCCCTCGCCAAAATGGGCGCAGTCGGAATAGCGGCATTTGCCGCGATAGCTTCTGAATTCTCTGAACGAGTCCTCAAGCTCGTCAAGCTTAAAGAAGTCGAAGCGCGAAAAATCGAGCATTGAAAAGCCGGGGGTATCCGCCAAGAAGCCCGTGTCGCAAGAGTCCTCTATATCAAAGATTTCAACGTGGCGCGTGGTGTGTCGTCCTCTTTCAATTTTTCTTGAAATATCTGCTGTTGCAAGTGTGAGATTTTCAAACATCGCGTTCATAAGAGTTGATTTTCCAACGCCCGAAGCGCCTGCAAAAGCGGCAGTTTTTCCGTCTTTTACGTGCGTTTTTATATAATTCTTAAGCTCCCCGACACCCGTTTTTTCAAAAGAGGAGCTGACGAAAGCGTCAAGCCCTGCGGCTTTGTAAATTTTTGCATATTCGTCTGCGGCAGCGTCGGAAAGGTCAGATTTGCTTACGACTATAACGGGAGTTATTCCGTTATGCTCCGCTATAGCGACAAGCTTATCAACCGTTTCGAGAACCGGCACGGGCTTTTTTGCCGCGATAACTATAAATATATAATCAAGGTTAGAAAGCGGCGGTCTTATAAGTGCGTTTTTGCGCGGAAGGCACTCACTTATGGCTACGCCGTCGGGGGTTTCGGTGTCCTGCGTTATTTTTACGTTATCACCGACGAGAAGCTTCTCCTCGTCACGATGGAGCGAGCCTTTCGCGCGGCAGCTGATTTTCTCAACCTCACCGTTTTCAAGAAGAACCCGCGTTTCGTAGAGTCCGCCGACTCCTTTCACTATTTTTCCGTATTTCTCGCTTATCAAATTTTTCCCTCACTCGTATTGATTGAAGCGCGTCGAAGCTGACCGCAAGCCGCGTTTACGTCACTGCCGAGCCTTCTTCTCACGGTTGCGACGACGCCATGTGATTCAAGGCGCTTTGCAAAGGCATCCGCTGACTCGCGGCTTCCCTCTTTAAAGCCAGTTTCCTTTACCTCGTTCACTCTTATAAGATTTACGTGTATTGGCGCGCCGGTGCCGCGAAAGGCGGTTTTAAGAAGAACCGCAAGCTCGTCAGCATCGCGCTCACTATCGTTTTTACCCGATATAAGCGTATATTCAAAGGAAATGCGCCTGCCCGTTTTTTTGTAATATTCGACGCAAGCGGTAAGAAGCTCCTTTATATTCCACCTTTTATTTATGGGCATTATCTCACATCTCTTCACGTCGTTTGATGCGTGAAGCGAAATTGAGAGGGTTATCGGAAAATTATATTCCGCAAGCTCGAGTATTTTTGGCACTATACCGCAAGTGGAGAGCGATATATGGCGGTAACCTATATTAAGTCCGTCACCGTCACCGAGAAGCTTTAAAAACTTAACTACGTTTTCAAAGTTATCAAGAGGCTCGCCTATACCCATCATTACTATATTTGAAATGCGCTCGCCCGAGTCGCGTTCAGCGGCAATTATCTGCCCGAGAAGCTCAGACGGATACAGGTCGCGCGATTTTCCGCCAATGGTTGAAGCGCAGAATTTGCATCCCATAAGGCAACCAACCTGACTTGATATACAAAGCGTATTTCCGTGCTTGTATTTCATAAAGACGCTTTCAATGCAAGCGCCGTCAAAAAGCTTGAAGAGGTACTTAACAGTTCCGTCAATTTTCGACACGAGCTTAAGCTCTACCTTAGGGAGCGTATCAAGCATTTCCGCTTCTATTTTCTCGCGAAGCTTCTTTGATAAATTCGACATTTCGGAAACGGGAGTTCCCGTATGAAGCCAGGTGAAAAACTGCTTAGCTCTGAAGCGAGGCTCGCCTATTGACGAAAACCATTCGGAAAGCTCACTCTGTGACATTGAATAAAAATCTATTTTATTTGTCATTTCTTTTTCCTTAATTTAGCTATAAAAAATCCGTCGGTGCCGTTTCTGTGGGGATAAAGCGTAAGCGTGCCATTTTCGCTCTTCAAGGCAGAAACTTCAAAATCCACGCGCTCAAAATCTGGATTTTCAAAAAGAAAGCGCTCGACTATCTCTTGATTCTCAGCATCAAGAAGCGTGCAGGTTGAATAAATCATTTCACCGCCCGCCCTAAGATATTTTGATGCTGTGGAAATTATTTTATATTGCAATTCAGGAAGCTCGCGCGCGCCCTCCTCGCTTCTGTAACGAAGGTCGGATTTTTTGGAAATTACGCCAAGTCCCGAGCAAGGAACGTCACATATAAGCTTATCAAACGCACCGAGATATTCGCTCTTTAATTCGGTCGCATCATTTGCTATTACCTCTATAGAAGTAAGTCCTAAGCGCGAAGCACCGCTTTCTATAAGCGAAAGCTTACTTTCCCTGAGGTCGCACGATACGATTTTTCCCGAGTTTTCCATAAAAATAGCGGAAGAAAAGCTTTTACCGCCCGGGGCGGCGCATACGTCGATAAGGCTCTCGCACATTCTCGGAGAAAGAGCCGATACCGCAACCAGAGAGGCCTCGTCCTGCACGAAGAAAAGTCCTTCCTTGAAGCCGTATAAATCCTTTGGATTTAATTTGTCGGAAAGCTTTACCGACAGAGGTGAAATTTTTGATTTTTCTGCCGAAATTCCGCGCTTTTCAAGCTCGCTCAAAAAGGCTTTGCGACTTATTTTGAGAGTATTTACGCTTAAAGAAAGATGGGGCTCCGTATTGAAAGATTTGAAGAGCTCCTCCGCCTCCACATCGCCAAGCTTTGCGATAAATTCCTTGACTATCCAAACGGGAAGAGAGTATTTTACCGAAAGATGCCTTGCAAGATTTTTTTCATAAGGCGGAAGTGGCAAATTGCCGTTTTTCGCCCTCTCGGCGATGGCGCGCAAAACTCCGTTGATAAAGGACTTTTCACCGGGATTTTTCGCAAGCTTCACGCTTTCGTTTACCGCGGCAAAATCCGGAATGGATTTCATATCAATTATCTGGCACGCGCCAAGCCTTAATATATTAAGCACGCGTCCGTCTATTTTATCAAGACTTCTTTTGGAAAGCGCGGCTATATAGTAGTCGTAAGTGAGCTTTTTTTCAACGGTTGTATATAAAAGAGCTGTGAGCGAAGCGCGCTTTTCGAGCGAAATTCCGTCAAGCAAATGGGAGTTTAACGCAAGATTTATGTACTTGCCCTCCGCTTCCCATTCAGATATAAGACGGAGAGCAAGCTCTCTCATACTTTTCAATTAAGAATATCTCCTTTGGATATTTTTCTGCCGCGGATAAAGTCGCCCGCAGTCATTACGCCCTTGCCCTCTGGCTTTATGCGAAAGATTTTGAGAGCGCCCTCGCCGCACGCAACGGTAAAGCTTCCCTCGCCCTTATCGTCGATGGCAATTACTTCGCCAAGAGAGCCGTTTCCGTTTACGGCTTCGGCTTCCGTAATTTTAAGCATTTTTCCGTTTTGCATAAGATACGCTCCTGGAATCGGTGTCAATCCTCTTATGATAAAGTCAAGCTCCGAAGCGCTTTTTGTAAGGTCGATTTTTGCTTCGCTCTTTTCTATTTTTTTAGCGTAGCTTGCCAAAGAGTCGTTTTGCTTTTCGCGCGTTGCGGTGCCGCATTCGATAGCCGCGAGCGCCCGAAGCATAAGATTTCCGCCTATTTCCGCGGATTTATCGTGTACGGTTTCAAAGTTATCCTTTTTGCCTATGGGGAAGCTCTCCTGAAGAATTATATCTCCCGTATCAAGTCCCTCGTCCATATACATAATGGTAACGCCCGTTTCCCTCTCGCCATCCATTATCGCTCTTTGCATAGGAGCAGCACCCCTGTATTTCGGCAAAAGCGATACGTGAACGTTTATCGAGCCGTGCTTCGGGTAGAAGAGCACGCTTGCGGGAAGAATTTTTCCGTAAGCCACGACGACGATAATATCGGGGGCAAGAGAGGAAAGTATTTCCAAAAACTCTTCGTCGCGAAGCGTTTTTGGCGTATATACGGGAATAGAATTCTGATTTGCAAGGCTTTTAACTGGTGTAGGAGTGAGTACGTTTCCGCGTCCGCGCGCCTTGTCCTCACCCGTGATAACTCCAACGACATCTCTTCCCGCATCTATAAGCTTAGAAAGACAAGCCGCCGCAATATCGGGCGTTCCCATAAAAACTATTCTCATTTTCCGCGAATCTCCTCTTTCGTAAGAGGTCTTATCTGAACGTCCGTATAGAGCTTGCCGTCAAGATGGTCGCACTCGTGGCATATTGCTCTTGCAAGAAGGTCTGTGCCCGAAAGCTCGTATTCCTTGCCGTGTCTGTCCATAGCTCTTACCGTAACCGCCTTGGGACGCTTTGTAATTCCGTATTCACCGGGATTTGAGAGGCATCCCTCAGACTCTTGTTGTTCTCCTGCGTAGGCTATGATTTTCGGGTTGATAAGCTCGTAAACCTTGCCCTCCTCAACCTCGATAACCGCAATTCTTCTGAGAACGCCTACCTGAGGCGCTGCAAGACCGCAGCCCTCCGCCTTGCGCATAGTTTCTATCATATCGTTAAGAAGCGTTATTATTCTCGGCGTGATTTCGTCAACGGGGCGCGCAACCTTTCTGAGCGTTTCGTCGCCGAATTTTACAATTTTTAAAAGTGCCATTGATTTTATCCTTTCATTACTGTAGGCCTTAAATTATATGCTTATGGGATTGAGATTTACCGAAAGCGTTACTCCGGCCTCCAACGAAAACTCCGACAAAAGCTCGTGGAAGAGCCTTCTCGTTTCGGAATTCAGTTTGCATTTCAATACCATTTTCATTCTATATTTATCATTAAGCTTATATACGTCTGCCTCGTGAGGCCCAAATGCCACGAATGGATATTTTGAATAATTGCCCGCAAGCTTTTCCTTTACGGAATCTGAGAGCTTTTTCGCCGCGGCGAAAAGCTTTTTTTCGTCGTCAGACGTCAGAACAAGGCTTACCATATCGCAAAACGGTGGATACGAAAGCTCTTCTCTTATGGCTATTTCGCCCTCGTAAAATTTTTCGTAATCCTGAAGGCAGGCGAGCCTTATAATTTCATTTTTGGGCGAATACGTCTGTATAACCGCGACACCGTCACGCGCTCTTCCTGCTCTTCCTATAACTTGAGTAAGGAGCGAAAAGGTCCTTTCCGCAGCGCGAAAATCGCTTACGTAAAGCGAGGTATCCGCAAGGATTACACCGACGAGCGTTACCTTAGGGAAGTCGTGGCCCTTTGCAACCATCTGCGTTCCGAGAAGAATATCAGCGCGTCCGCGTCTGAAGTCCTCCAGCATTCTGTCGTATGCAAGCTTTCCCGAAGTCGTGTCGGCATCCATACGCATAACGCTTGACTCGGGGAGATAGGTTTCAAGCTCGCTCTCGATTTTCTGAGTTCCCGCTCCTACGAACGAAAGCTCCTCCGCCTCGCACGAGGGGCATTTTCTCGGCACGGGCTCCGTGTGGCCGCAGAAGTGGCAAAGCATTTTTCCGCCGCGCGCGTGGTAGGTTAAAGAAACGGAGCATCTGGGACAGCTTATAACCTCACCGCAGGCCTTGCAATTTATCTGACTGTTATAGCCGCGCCTGTTTAAGAAAAGTATTGCTTGCTCACTCTTTTCCTTCGTTTCTTCAAGAGAGGTCAAAAGTCTTTCGCTTATTCCCGTCACGTTTCCGAGCCGAAGCTCCTCACGCATATCTACAATAACAGCATCGGGAAGCCTTACACCGCCATATCGTTCTTTAAGAGTTATGAGTGTATATTTCCCAAGCTTTGCCTTGTAAAAGCTTTCAAGCGAGGGAGTTGCGGATGCGAGAAGCATAAGCGAGTTGTGCTTTCCTGCGCGGTATGCGGCAACGTCGCGCGCGTGGTACTTCGGGTCGCTTTCCGATTTATAGGTATGCTCGTGCTCCTCGTCGATAACTATAAGTCCGATATCGTCAAGGGGAGCAAAAACCGCCGAGCGCGTTCCTATAACGAGGTCGACCTCGCCCGTTTTTATTCTGTGATATGCGTCAAGCCTTTCGCCCTTTGAGAGCGAGGAATGGATAACTGCCACTCTTTCACCGTAACGTGAGCAGAAAATTCCGACGGTTTGGGGAGTTAATGAGATTTCGGGCACCATCATAATGACGTTTTTGCCCATTGATAGCGTCTCGTCAATAGCCCGCATTATAACCTTGGTTTTTCCGCTTCCCGTGATTCCGAAAAGGAGCGCGGCACGGGGTGAATCCTCATAAAGAAGCGACTCTATGGTTTCATAAGCAGTCTTTTGCGAGGTGGTAAGTACGATTTCATCTCGGCGCGCGTTTTTTGAATATTCGGAATAGGGGTTTCTTACGGCTTCGGTTTCCGAAATCCTTATAATTCCCTTTTCCCGAAGCGCCGAAATATGGGCACTTGTAACGGCGGGCAAGGCTCTCACAAGCTCATAAGACGCCTCGCCTATTTTGGCAAGATAATTAAGAATTGCCCTCTGCCCGTCGCTTCTTATACCCTGCCTTCCCGTTTTAAGAAGAAGCTCAGAAAGCTCCTCTTTCGTTACGGCAAGATGGCAGGTTTTATCGTATTTGATATTAGGAGTTTCCGAAAGCGCGCCCGGGGGCAAAACGGCTCTTGCCGCCTCACCAAAGGTACAAAGCGTGTATTCCTTTAAAAACAAGCATAGCCCGAGCATTTCCTCGTTTAAGGAATATCGGCCGTCAAAAACCGAATGCACGGGCTTTATGCCCCCTGCCTGACATTCACACCTTTTACGCGTGACGACGCCAAGCCTCAGCCTGTTAGCTTTACCAAAGGGGACTTTTACTATTGAGCCGACTGAAATTTCAAGCTCGGACTCGTAATCAAATGCGCGGTCAATATGATACGGAGCGTCAAAAAGATATATCTCATAGAACACCCGTATCACCTCTTTTCTGCAAAATTCTTTTATTTTTCCTCAGGACGAAGCATCTTGAATCTGCCGTCTTCAAGCTTGGAAATCGCGATTTTAACCGCCTTTTTATCCTTGTACTCTGGATCAATAAGGGCAGAAAGTGACTTATCGGTTTCGTGATTGTCGATAAGCTTCTGTGCCTCAGCTCTCATATTAACGTACTCGTCGGTTACTATACGCGCGCACTTAGCAACGCCTACAACGAGCTCGTAGCGGTTGAATTTGCCTTTCGTAAGCTGTTCAATAGTTGGGTAAATCATCGTTTTATCTCCATTTTAGTTTATTCTTTATTCATCCGACTCGCCGTCATCCTGCGAATCGTCGTATGCAAGTCTGTTACTGATGGTTTCCGCCTGTATTGCGGAAAGTATCACGTGGTCGGAGTCGGTTATAATAACCGCCCTCGTTCTTCTGCCGCAGGAAACGTCAATTACTCTGTCGTCCTCTTTTGCGTCCTGCACGAGTCTTTTAATGGGAGCAGAATCGGGCGCCGCTATCGCAACTATGCGGTTTGCAGACACCATATTTCCAAAGCCTATGTTTATGAATTTCATAAAATTACCTCTTATTCGATATTCTGAACCTGCTCGCGAATTTTCTCAAGCTCGCCCTTCATATCAACGACGATACGGGCAATTTTCGCATTGTTTGCCTTAGAGCCTATCGTGTTGGTTTCACGGTTTAATTCCTGCATAAGAAAGTCAAGCTTTCTTCCCGAGGGCTCGGGGAGAGAGGCGATATCGTAAAATGCTCCGAAGTGCGAGCGAAGTCTTACGAGCTCCTCGTCTATCGCTATCTTATCCGCCCATATCGCGCACTCGGTGAGAAGTCTGTTTTCGTCTATCTCGGCAGAGTTATCCCCGAGTATCTGGCGAAGCTTTGCTTCAAGCTTATCGCGATAGCCTACGGTATCGGACTTTGAAATTTTTTCAACCTCGTCGGCATAATTTCTTACAAGCTCGATTTTAGCCTTGATATCCGCTTCGATTTTAGCTCCCTCAGCGCTTCTCATTTCGGAGAAGCCCAAAAATGCCTCGTCAAGCGCGGATTTTATGAGAAGCCAATCGGCTTCCATATCTTCGTCGGGCTTTTCAGTTTTGAAAATTTCAGGATTTCTTGCAACACTCATAGCGGAAACGTCGTCACGCAGGCCAAAGCTTTCGGCAAGGCTTTTCACTGCCTCAATATAGCTTTTTGCATACGCGAGGTCTACCGAAACGACGCTTGACGAGCCGAGAAGATTCTCGACTGTGACGTAAAGCTCGACTCTTGCTCTTGCTACGGCATTTTTCTGCACGTAGCTTCTTATTCTTTCTTCAAGACAGGAGTACGCTCTCGGAAGCTTAACGTTGCAATCAAAAAATCTCGAATTTACGCTTTTGATTTCAACGGTTATGCTTTTCGTTTCATTTTCGCGCTTGGCTCTTCCAAACGCAGTCATACTCTTAATCATACCGCATCCTCAGTTTTTCTTTTTTTCTTCGCGTGAAAGACGTTTGATTTCCTGCATAAAGGAATCAATATCGCGGAATTCGCGGTAAACGGAAGCGAAGCGTATGTAGGATACTATATCCGTCTCGCGAAGCCTTTTGAGAACCATCTCGCCGATTTTCTGCGAGGGTATCTCCGAAACTATGGAATTCTGCAGCTCCGTTTCAATTGAATTTGCAATTCCCTCAGCATCCACAGGGCGCTTCTGACAGGCGCGCTTGATACCGACGGCAAGCTTGTGCTTATCGAAGAATTCAAGTCGTCCGTCGCGCTTTACAACGGAAATCGGAACGTTGTCAACGACCTCGTAGGTTGTGAAGCGCTTGCCGCATACGGGGCACTCACGGCGGCGCTTAATGCTTGAGCCGTCTTCAACGGGACGCGAATCAAGCACTCTTGAATCCTGCGAATTGCAAGTGGGACATCTCATATTTTTTCTCCTAGGTCGTGCGCGCACTCCGCGCGCTAAAAATAAATCTTAATTATTATAACATAATTTCCAAGAAAAGTAAAGGGATTTTAAAAAAATTTGGCAAAGCTTTTTCAGCTCTTAGAAAAAACAAGAGCGCACAAATGTAAATTTTGATTTACATTTGTGCGTCTATACCGTATGGCGTGTTAATTTTTTGCGCCGTTTTCCTCATTTTTACTTTTTGGAAACAGGCGTGTTTTAATCTTCGCCGGAAGCTCGTCAAGGCATTTAATCTTGATTTTTGCAATCTTTTTGAAGCACAAGGGCCACAAAACACCAGCAAAGATAACTATGAGAAAATATCTTACGCCACGAGCAACAAAATAGTTGCCGAATATAAATTCGAGGGGAGTCGGAAGAAGCTTCATAATAACGAGAATGACGCCGAGTCCCGCTACGGTTTTTATAATCTGAACGTACCACGCGGCCCGGGTTTCAAAGCGTATGTAGTGTTTATTCGTGTAATAAATTATCGGAAGACCCAGCATACAGGAGAAAAGCGTTACGGCATTCTTTTTCCCGCTTAAAAGATTACCCGCATCAACCCCCTCAGGTGACATAAGGAACGTAAAAAGAAGAAGCCCGAGCGAGATAAGAAAGGCGCCTACACATATAAACGGCACGCATTTATCGAGTCTTTCGTCGTTCTTAAAAATGACGTTAAAGCCAAAGACGAGCGCCGCCGCGATAAGAAGCGATACTCCTACGTCAAGGGGCGTATGCACGCCGAGATACATTCTCGAAAAAGCAACGAGCGCTATTATCGAAACACAAGCAATTTTCTGCCATTTTTTCCCCGACGTTACCGCTATTGCGCCAAAGGTTCCTGCGGTATTTTGCGTATGTCCCGAGGGAAACGAGTAGCCCGTTGCTTCAACGTTTGCATCTCCCACGAACGAGAAATTCGGGTCCTTTATCCAAGGGCGCGGAATTTTAAAGACGAGCTTCAGGGCTTGGTTTATAACCGTTCCGGCAAGGCCCGTTAAGAGAATAAAATACCCGCGCTTTTTATCAACGCACCAGAAGAATATTATCGCTATAGCAAGAAATGCAATTTCCTCACCGAGATGGGTTATCAAAAGAAAGAAAAAATCAAATATCGGATTGCGTATTTTTTCAAGCAAGTATAAAAATTCCATAGCTACCTCAAATCAAATAGATGTATTTATATATACCTATCCATTGTAACACGGCTCCGCCGATAACGAAAAAGTGCCATATAAAATGCGAGATTTTCGCTTTAATCGCAAACGGAATCATTCCTAGAGAATACACTGCTCCGCCAAGTATTATATAGATAAAAAATTCGGCGCTTCCTCTAATCAAATCAGGGATAAGAATAAGTCCCGACCAACCGAGAAGTATATAAAGCGGAAAATGAATGAAGCGAAGCTTTCCCGCGCCGAAAACACCTATCAAGGAAACTCCGAGCGCTATAACCGCCCACTGTATTATAAAGAAAACCGTGCCCTTTATACCGCCGATATAGGCAAGAAGTATAGGGGCGAAGGTTGCGCCTATTAAAAGATAGATAGAAGAGTAATCGAAGCGGCGGAACAATCGTTTAACCTTGCTTCCGTACGGAAATGCGTGATAGAGGGCACTGATACAGAACATTACGAAAAGACCTACGGAATAGATTATAGCTCCGAAAAGCTCTTCCCTCGTTACCGCCTTTATAAGCATAAGCACGATAGCGACAATGGCAAAGGCGGCCCCGACACCGTGAGTTACCGCGTTGCCGATTTCCTCGAGCAGCGAGCGCTTCGGGGGATTTTCGGGAACGGGCTTTCCGTTTTCAAGGTAGTAAGCTTCCCTCTCGGCAATAAAGCTTTCGCGCGCGTTTTCCTTTTCCTCTTTAAACCTTAGTTTTTTCGTTTTTTTATCGGCTTTATATGCCGATTTTATTTGTTTTTTACTGTTTTTGTACTTAATTTTAATATTTTTATCCATTCCTAAGACCTTTCCGCTTCAAACCGCTTCTTATATATTATAACGGTTTTTTAAAGAAAAAATCAAAGAGTCGCAATAAGTAAAACAAGCGGCATCGTCGCTATTGAAAGTATGGTTGAAAGTGAAACGAGCTTGCTTACGTATGCCGCGTCGCAATCGTATTTTTCAGCAAACATAGTTGCGGAGCTTGCCGCGGGGGCAGATGCCATAATTACGGTTACAAGATATACGTTCTCGTCCATCCAACCCGTGAGCGTCAAAAGACGGCACAGGCCTGCAACCGCAAGAGGCAGCAAAAGATGCCTTAACGCCAAGAAGATATAGAGATTTTTATCCGTGAAAAATCCGCGGAAATCTATATCCGCAAGGCGAATTCCTATTACTATCATAGAAAGGGGCGCAACGAGATTTTTGAGCATCTCGAGCCCGTCCATAAGCACAGTTGCTTTTGTAAGATAAGCATCAAGCGGTGAGAGG